>DASWTW010000371.1:0-13279 GCA_036401895.1 Herpetosiphonaceae bacterium
CCAGCGATACCAGATGAACAACGCTGATCCCGCCTTGTTTGGGCAGTCGGTTGCCGATCACCACGGCCAGATCATTTCCCTCCGGTGTTCCTTGAGCAGTTGTTCCCCGACGCACATGCGCGAGCAATGCCAGATCGGCCAGGCTCGGCAGAATTGGTTCCAGCAGCTGGCGCGTCGCCTCGATGATGACAACTTTGTCCTCCGCCTGCTGCTCCCGTTCTAGCTTCAGCTGCGGAAAGCGACCGGCATCCTGCTGCTTCAGATCTTGCGCGGCGACGATCCGGGGCGCTGGTGCTTCTGCCTCGTCGAAGAGCAGGAGCGCCAGCCAGGGCGGCGGCGTTTCGCTAACATGATTTGGGCTACGCTGCCAAGGCAGCGCGCTGCGCTTGAGGATAATATGCGGCAGGGTGGCGGAATATTCGCCAAGGCTGCCTTCGGGCGGAAAAACCGCGTGAATATCGATTGGATTGAGCGCGAAGCGTTCACCGAACACCGAGAAGCGGCTCGTCGTGCTGAAGGTGGATTGGGGGATTTTATTCGACTCGCGGCTTTCGATCGTCTGCACAACGCTGATCTGGTAGTCGCCAGCTTTGAGCCCCGGCTGAGCGTACTCGATGAACTGAATCGAGCCGGTCGGCACCGGATCGGTCACATCTTTCTGTGTCATCACGCATCCTTTGCCAGTCCGCCTGCGGACATTGCCTCGATTTGGGGAGCAATCAAGAACCCATTGGTCAGCGTGTCGGCGCGTAGCTCGATCGCCGCGCGCACGCTGAGGGCCTCCAGGAGCTGCGACCGCGCATGTGCGACAGCTGTATCGGCCAGTGTGTCCTTGATGATCTGGCTTCTGGCCTGAGAATTGGCCTGCGCTGCGGTGAATGGCGGGATGCTCTGCCAGTGAAACGGCGTGGGAAAGTCATCTTCGTGGTATTGTAGGTCGCTGCGCTTCAGATCTTTCGTTTTTGCCGGATTGGGCTGCGCTTTCGGGCGGATCTCGAAGCCCGACAATGCGCTTTGAATAAAGCGGTCGTCGTTGACGCCGGGGAGCAGCGCTTGGCCCCAGAGCGCGCTGGGTACGGGTTTCAGAATCGGAGCGTACGTGAACTCTTCTTCGACATCCTCGTCCTCCCTGGTGATCGAGATAATCTGCACCGACCACACCTTCTCTTTGGTGAGCCCCATCGAGCCGATGCCGAATTGCTGATTAGCTTCCTCGGCCTGGATCGCCGTGCCGGACGACGATCGAACGAATGCCTGCTTGGCCGGAATGACCGAGTTGGTGATCAGTGTGCAGCTCTGTGGGTTGATGATGCCCAGGTCTGCCACATCCTCATCGATCTTGCGGATCAGGCCCTCTTTGACCGTCACGCTGCAACACAGGATGGTGTTGTCCTTGGCGTGCGGCAGAAACGATCCCTGGAACGTCTTCCAGTCGATCGGTGCGGGCAGCTGTACTGTACGGCTACCAAACTTCACCTCGAACGAAATAATATCCAGGTCGACCTCGGCGATGCCGGAAAACTCAGGTCCCCAGATTTGAAGCCGCGCGCCGATATCGAAGCCGATGCGCTGCGTACCGGCGAGCTCGAAGGTGTAGGAGCCGCCTATGCTAACGTACAGGGAGGCGCTGTAGTAATAGGGCTTCCAGGCAATAATGAAGTCGGCTCCCGCCTTGAACCAGGCCTTAAGCCCGCCGCTCTGCCAGATTGCCTCGATATTCACGCCCGCCATCAGCGCCGACGCGGTCAATGCGAAATAGGCACTGCCCTTGACGCTGAGTTCACTGCTGATCTGCCAGTTGATGCCCAGTCGCGGCACCTTGGGATAATGCTCTGGCACGGTGAAGCGTGGATGATAGCCGCCGAGCGTCAGTACGAAGTCGCCCTTGTGCTGTTTGTCAAACCAGCTGTAGAAGGCAAAGCCGCCGGTCAGGTGACAGTCGGTGGAGAGCAGGTACGAGGCTGAGGTGAGCTGCGCCTTCAAGCCGAGGAACCCGTCTTCGGGGATGAAGCTGGCCTTAAACGCGATCTGGACTACGGCCAGAGGTGTGATCAGTTTGCCAGCTTCGGGCGTGGGTATCACCAGCGTGGAAACGCCGAGCAGATTGATCTCCAGCCGATGACCGAAGGCGACCGTCAGCAGCGCGAACGAGTCGATCATCTTGAACGAGGTAAACTTGATCCCGATCGCGAAGAAGATATCGCCGGTGCGCGCGGGGATGTACTGGCGGATACTGACCAGCGTTTGCGCAAGCTGTTTCGCGGCGTTCTGGAGTCGGGCCGCGTCGTCCTTGGCCGGGTCCTGCGGATTGGGCGTTGGGAGCGGCGCGGGTACGCTGCTGGTGATAGGCGGCGGGCCAGGTTTACCGATCACCTGCGCGACCAGCGGGAACTGGGCAATCTGCTCGACCGGCGGGACGATCAGCGAGCGGTTGTAGCCGAAGCCGCCAGCCAACCCGGTGACAAAGAAGAAGCTCGGGCCGCCGATTGGGTAGTCCAGCACCATGTACACAAACAGCGAAGGGTGTCCGTTCACGTAGGCATACGACCCGATCGCCGACAAACTGAGGTCCTCGGTTTTGACCACCGCCGTGCCGTCGTACTCGTCATAGCTGTTGCCCTGGCCGTCTTTCACGGTCACTTTCAAGAATGCGCCGCCGATCTCGATCGGGCCGTTCGTGTAGGCGATGCCCAGGCCACGCAGGTTAAATCTCGGCTCGAACGTCTTCAAAGGCGAGCCAACCGCCAGCCCATCCAGCGACAGCGTCAGGCCCAGGGCGGAGAGCGCGCCGTCGAGCAAGAACCAGAGCACGGCATCCTGGTACTGCACGCCCACCCGCCTAAGCTCCAGCGGGCCGAACGCTTTTTGCAGCGTGAACCACGTGGCGCTGTCCGACGAGGTGGCGCCGACGGGATTGGCGGCCGTGGGCTGAACAGGTTGTCCGGCTGTGGGAGCCGTCGTGCTCTGGCCGGGCTTCGTGCGCGCCGCGACCGGCAGCGATAGCCGCTGTGTGGTGTTGCCGAACTTCAGTGTCGCCGAAACTCTTAAGCCGGCCTCGATCACGATTGGCTCGACTGGAGATGCGGCTGGTGGTTGTGTTTGGCTGTCGGGCAGAGCGGCAGGCGGCTGGGCCGGGACCGAAATGTTGGTCATGCCCGCCGGCAGGAGCTTGTTGATCGTGTCGATCTCGCGCTGGGTCAACCCTTGGGGCGCTTGCAAGTCCGGCGACGATTTCTGGCCGACGACCAGGAGCTGGAGATTCTCCACGCCGGCGGTCTGGTCCGGCGGAAACTCCTTCCCAACCAGCGGCAGATTGGACAGATTGATGCTCGCGCCGATGTCCAGCCCAAATAGAAACTTGGTTCCGGCGGCATCTTTGTTGAAGGCAAAGAGCACATCCTTCAGGTCGAGCTCCAGGCCGTCTGGAATAGCTTCCGCCACCTCCGACGATAAAGCGGCAACCAGATCCTTGATCGAGATCGGCGCAGCCTGCCGTCCGTTATAGACCGCGATAAATGTATTGGACGCATCAGTTTTGCTGAATCTTAAGTCAAACTCCAGATATCCTAGCCGGATACGACCACCAACATCGATATTGTATGTAGCCTTGCCGGTCGATCCGGCTGTCTGGCTGCGTTTAATATCGATCATCAGCGCCAGGAGCACCGGCTGCTGCTCGATCACCAGCGTGCCCTCACAGGTAAAGGCAAAATGTTTGCTCTGTGTGGCGTAGCTCACTACGCATCTGGTGAGCAAGATATCGGGAACTGCCGGTGGCAGTGCGACATCGAACAGATCCAGCACGTCGGCCAGCACCTGTCTGAGGTTGACCGGCGCGTCGATATACACTGTAGCGCCCTCGAAGATCCACCCCTGGCCCGAGCCCTGGTATTGCGCCGATACATAGACCTCGAAGGTGCCGAGCTTGAGGATGCCCGCGATCGCGCCGCGATAGTCGGGTTTTGCTGATTGCGCCACAGCGAGCGCTTGTATGCCGAAGCGTACGTTGTTGAGGCCAATCGCGATATCGTCGACGAGCTGAAGGCTGGCATCAGCCGTTGCTTCCAGGCTGTAGTGCCTCTGTTTCGCGTCAAGCGAAAGGTAAAAATCAGAAAAGGCCAGTGATACGAACTCATCAGGGATCTGGAAGGCTCCTGCCGCAACTGTGTTGACCAGGTCATTCATGCGAACCGAGCCTTTGAAGCGACCGGTGATGACCAGATCGGTGGTGATCTCGACTTCAAACGCTCCTTTGAAGAGGTCGGGAAAGAAGTGGAACTGGGTAGTAAAGGTGCCGAGCATCAGGTTGCTGCGGCCAGGCTCGATAATGCTCCAGGTGAAATCAAAGCCATCGATCCGAAAGTCGTCGAAGATCTCCCATCCGCCGCTTGAGCCAAGGATCGCATGTATCGATGTAAACCTGATGCCTCGGGCAACGTTGAGCGATGCGGAAAATCCCTTGAAGGCCACTGCCGCCAGCGCAGCGCGTAGCTCCTCTGGGACAAACGCGTCGAAACGCTGTCCTGCCATCAGCTTGACGACGTGCTCAAGTGTCAGCGGACGAGTGAGATCGTCAGGACTCAGGCTTAGGCCCAACATCGACGAGTTCTTCAACAGCTCGATCCGCACATCTGCATGGATATCGTTCGCGACCTCAAGCTCCAGGCCCAAAAAGATCGCCGGGCTATACTCGACCGTTTCTTCGTCGAAAAACTTAACCGTTTTCAGCTCTACAAACGGGTTGCGGACGCGTAGAAATTCGAGTTTGAACTGCTCGTCGCCGATCGCCGCTCTCAGATTCAGATCCGGGTAGGGACTTTTTCGCCGCTTGCCCTCGTCCACATCGATCGGCCCGACGAGCACAAAAGGCCGCTCGGCTGGCGGAGCCGACGAGAGCTGCGCCAGGATATCTGTGGCCGGCTTGAGCGCTTTGTCCAACCTCACCAGGGCCGCAAAGTTGAGGCCCTCCTGAATCGCGATCGAGCGGCTATTCCAGGTCCACTGCTCGGCGCGGTAGGTGGCGAAGACGAAGCAGGGTGTTTCTAGGGCCAGCTCGTCGCTGGGGAAGCCGATGCAGGCCGGGAAGCTGGTGCTAAACTGCCAGTTGTTCAGAGCGACGCTCAGCGTAAAATCCAGGCGCTCTTGCCGGACTACAAACTCGATCGTCGCCGTCGCCTCGCTGACGCCGAGCAGGGACGTTTTCCCGACGGCGATCATGCTTGTCGCATCAGGGGCCGGGCTGGGAATTGCATCCGGCGCAATGACGATCTCCAACTGCTGATCCACCGACAGATCCAGCGCATTGCGGATCAACTGATCAAGATCGTCGGCGAGCCGCAGATTGCTTGTGCTCAGCGTCTGCTGATCGAGAATAATCTTGCCTATGGTCCGCGCCTGCTGTGTGAGCTTGCCGGACAGATCTGAAAGGCTCATATGCACCCTGCCCCTGCTATCTATGCCAACCGATCACAAGACAAGTGTCAGACATTGATCACCAGCGCGATATGCTGACTGGTGTTGCCAATTGGTCCATAATTGTTCCAGTTTTGGAAGGCGGCGGTGGCCATAGGCCCAGCCATGCCGAGCAACAGCGGATGCATGAGCCTCGTTGGGTAAACAATAGGTGGTGGTGGTCCAGGAGCTACATATGGCGCACCGGTCACGCGGTTAACAATCATCGTATTCGCCGGAAATGCCGGCACTGCGGCTGCCGCTGCAACCAGGGCCGTGACTGGTACAGCGGCAGCTACCCCAGCGGGGCCAGTACTGGCCGCTGCTCTGAGCAGTACCTGAGCAGCGGCTGCCGTGGTAGGCGGGCCGACCGGTATATTCGCTCCGACAGCAGCGGCATGTACAGCATTAGCGGCAGCTAGCGCCGCTAGTGTGACTCCCGCCGCCGCTCCAGCCGCTGCTCCGGCTAGAACAGGAGGGATGCCGAGCAGCGCTAATGAAACAGCCTGCGTGATATCGAAGACCTCTGCTCCGGCGAGGGCAAGTGCCGCAGCATTTGCTGCTGCGGCAGCTACGGGAAATGGAACCAGGCCACCGCCAAGTGCCGCGATCACAGCCCCCGGCACCGGTGCCCCGACGGCGTTTATAGCGTTAGCTGCGGCCTGAACTACAGCTGTCGGCACCATCAACCCAGCGAGAGCTGGCATAAGGGCGAGTTGCATCAGAACTGCCGCCGCCACATTCGGCGCTGCCGCCGCCGCCTCTAGTGCTGCCGCTACGGCTATTGTTACCGTGATGCCTCCACCCAGTATCGCTCCCACCAGGACCGGTGGTATTAGCGGTATCGCTGCAAGGGCAGCATTCGCTCCTGCAATTGGGCCACCGGCTGGAGTAGGGACAGCTGTTGCTCCGGTTGTACCATAGCGAGTGAAGATGTTATCGAATGAGTGGGCAGGGTTCATGTAGCCATAGTGGGAATAGACTCCTGCTGGAGTAGCAGCTAGTACTGCAAACATCTGTGTTGCGGGGTTTCCGGGAGGTGGCGCGGGGATCGTGATCCGCTGAGTGAACCCGACCTGGCCAAACGTCCCGTACTCGTTGGGAGCCGGGACACCGAGAGGAACATTAAAACTACCCACAATGACTTGCACCTCGTTGCCGATCGGTGGTGTAATCAACTCCTCCATTTGCAGCATGCCAGCTGTGCCAGGTACGCCGGGTGAGGAGCGGAACGCGATGAGCGTGATCTGACGTCCGGGAGGAGCACCGGCAACTTCGGTGAAGGTAGTCAAAAATGGGCTGCGGCCATTGAGATTTGGAAACATTATTGGTTGGCCGGTCACACCAGGAACTGCCGACGGTGGAGCCGGGGTGTGAAAGCGTACCTTGCCCGCAAAATTATTACCAGCTGGAAGCGCACTGAACGGCCCAGCGCCTGGGAAGAGCCAGGGCATGGGATAGATTGCTGCTCCAGCCCCTGCCATGGCTAGAACTGGTGGTGTCACCGATATGACGTTGTGAGGTGCACCGGGAGGTGCGCCAGGAGGTGGAGGGGTCGCGCGCAGTACATTCGGGCCAGTGAAGTGCACCGTATTGTCATTGTAGTAAACAGCGATGCCCTCGGCGGCACCATCGACACCTGAGATCAGCGGTGGGACCAGAAACCAGTTGCCGAGAACATTGGCCCGAATGAACGCCAGCAGTTGCAAGGCCCCAACCGCCCCGATGCCTGTGATGGGACTGCCGATCGGCCCACCGCCTGTTACGACTCCCACAACAACAAAGATATCGGGGGTGTTCAGTGTCAGATTCGATAAGATGTAGTTTCGTCTCAGAGTGGCTGCCCAGGGCGGCCCACCAAGGATCGTAAGTAGCGAAAAACCTGGAATATTCCAGTATAAGATTCTGACCATATTCGCGCCTCCAGGGAGATCGATGTTCGATGGCCAGCTAGGCTCTAAACCCTATGGCCAGAAAGGTGAAGCTTTCTGGTCCATCTACCCGAAACGTTGTTTCATCGATCTTCACGACCTTCATCGGTGTCCCGTCGAGCCGCTGAGCGAAATAGAAGAGCAGCGCAGTGAATGGAGTATCTATATTGCTGAGACGTATCTCAATCACTTGAACACGATCGCGCTCAACTACATGCGCCCTCCACGATCCGCTACTGATGGTCTGGACAAACCCACGATCTGTGCGTATGACCCGCCCCGAGATCATGTGCAGCTTGTTTTGAGCCGTAGGGATGAATTGGCTCTTGTTCCAGGTGATGTCTCCGCTGACATTGAGCGTTCCCTTGATATCAAGGTTATATCCCGAGGGTGCTGTCCCGATGCCGATCTTGTCGGTGATCTCTAGCGTAGCGGCCTTGATGCTGCCGTTGACTTCCAGCATGGCCGTAGGGGTACGAGCGATGCCGATGCCGACATCGCCACCGGCTGGATTGAGCAGCAGCGGGCGCGTGGAGGTAGGCTGGGTCATCGCCTGGATTGAGCCGTAATTATCTTTGGTATGGTAGCCAATCAATAGCTGGTTGTTGGAATTTCCCTTGCCGCGGATCAGGAGTTGCCCGGCATCAGGCGACTCTGTCCGATGGTCCGCCTCGATCGTGAGCCGCGCGCTCGGCGTTTTGGTCCCGATCCCAACGTTACCACCATCGGCGTTGAGCAATAACGGCTGATATTGTTTGCCCTGGGTCAGCGCCTGAATCGAGCCATAGTTATCGTTGGTATGGTAGCCCAGCAGCAGCTGGTTGTTGGTATTGGTGTGGCCTTGAATCTGGATTTGTGCCGGCAAGTATGCGGCAGCGTGGTCCGCGGCGACGATCAGCGGGGTCCGCGAAGGCCTGGTTTTAATCAAGACATCGCCCGCTGTGTTGTAGCCGAGCGGCCCTTTCTCAATCGTGCAGACGAACTGACCGTCCCAGTAGCCGGGAATATTCTCGTAGTGCAGGTACAGGTTGGTCGGGCCGGACGGCAGCGAGGAGGTGATGTGGCTCAGCTTGAATTGCACCACATGGCCCGGAGCCAGGCTCGGATCTTGGTGCTGGTGGGTCACGATCCAGGCGGGCGATACGCTCTGGTCGTCCGGCGGCTCGACATGCCAATCCTGCTTTTCCTGCTTTTCTGGCGCCCAATCGACGGCCTCGATCTGAATCGGCTGCACCTGGCTCAGCGTGCCCAGCGCCCACGGCTTCTCCTGGTGATCCCCTTGCACATCAAACGAGATCACAAACCGCGACGCCGCATTCATCACCAGCGGCTCGTCCCGGAGGAGATTGGTGATGCGCAGCGTCAGGCTGTTCTCCGTGATGCCGTCGTTCAAAACGGCAGCAGGGCCGACAAAGCCCACGTGGAGCGGGATGGCGCGCTTGCCGCGCTGATTGACGATGTCGAGCTGTTTGATGCGGCTGCCGACGATGGGTGTCAGGTCGTCGGCGTAGATCATCTGTCGGTAGGCCAGCTCCACTCGTGTGCCGCGCGCGCCGCCACTGGCTTCGGCGCTGATCCGTTCGAGCTTGAGGCTAAGCTTCACGTCTGGATTGAGGTTGCGCGCCTCGGTGCAGAGGAAGCACAGCACAACCGTACCGTCCTGCTGCATCGCACGGCCCAGATCCCACTTCGTCGGCTGACCATTCTGCCCGTCGCTGCCCACTCCCAGCACGATCTGCGGCCAGGAGCTTGCGGCTAAGGTGCCTGGGCGGAATGTCAACGCGAAGTGGCAATTGTCCACACTCGCCGGTCCGGCAGCCGGTACCAGCTGGATCTGTCGCCGCGATGTGTTGCCGATCTCCAGGCGCAGCTCACAGCCTGCCGGGTCGTCGTCGATAAAAAGCACATTCTGGTCATCGTTGTCGTAAAGGTTGAAGCCGATCGGATAGCTGGCCCGGAACGTCGCCTTATCCATGCGGTCGTCTTCGATGTCATGCTCGATCTCCCGCGCGGCCAGCGCCCGACTATAGATGCGCAGATGGGCCAGCTTGCCGCCATAGTTCTCGCCGCCGTCGCTGGCCGCGCCAAGTGTAGCGATAGCCGTCGGCACGAGGCCCTGTTTGCTGCCGGTCGTGCTGTGCCAGAGCATGCCGTTCAGATAGATGCGCCGCTCTCCGGTTGCCGCCTCTTTGGTAAAGGCCCAGTGCGTCCATCCACCGCGACTGTTGGCTTCCGGGAGCGATTTGGCGATCGGCTCATCATCGCCCCAGGAGAAGGATAGGACACCCTCGGCGAGCGAAATATGCAAGCGCGCGCGGCTGTCGGCGTCGGTCGCCGCGAGGAGTGTGCGCCGCTCAGGCAGCGTAGACGGGTCCAGCAGCCAGCAGCTGATCGTGATCTCGTCACCTGTGGGAATACTTTCGGAGGCCAAAACAACATGATCGTCGTCGCCATCCAGGCTGATACAGCTGCCAAAGGTATCGTCAGGCACGACGCGTGGATGTCCTCGGATTGTGGCGTGATGGTTGTTGCCGGATGTGTCCAGCAGCTGTCCTTCGTCATACTGATCCAGAGGCAGGTGAAGAATAAGCCCTTCGTGTTGCATACTCATCGCACTGCTCCTATCAAGATGGTCCGACGTGGCCGTCTTCCGCTGCCTGGCGTTGCTCCTGCTGAAGCTGCTCCTGCGCCTGCTGCTGAATCTTGCCGATCAGCTGGTACACCTTGATATACGGCATCTGACCGAGCGCTTCCAGCACCGTGTTGACCTCGTTAAGGCTTAAGCTTAGTTGAACTGGTTGCATAGGCTGCTACTCATTTCTTTTACGTCGTCGGTTCGGTCTGCGGCGGGCGGCTTGATTTCGCCGCCAGACGGAGCTTGAGCCAGCCCTCGCGGATCTCCTGCTGCGCGCCGAAGTTCGCTTGTAGGCTGATCGGGTTAATCTTCGCCTCAACGCGATCAAAGATCGTCACGAGGATGCTTTCCAGGCCGGCGTACCTGCCGCTGAGCGGCGGCAGCATCCGCTGGTTCGTCGCCGTTCCCTGGCGCTGCTCCAGCACCGTCGCCAGCTCGGGACTCGTAGCGCTCATCTGGAGCCAGCCGACCTCCGCCGCCAGCAAGTGCTCCCACAACGGCTGGGCGATCGTGGCGGCGGCGTGTTCAAAAAACCGGTGTCTGGGGATGATCGCTTCGGCAGTCGTGAAGCGTGCCAGCAGCAGCTCGATCTCGGCCTGAAGTCCGGCAAATTCGTCTCCCAGATTGGCCGCTGCCCGGTTGTCCACCGCGACGAGTCGTGCTTCAGCGTCCGTATCTGCCGCCGTGGCAAGCCAGCCAATCTGCACCAGGCGATCCCAGATAAGCTGAGCCAGCGCCGCCTGAAACGCTGCGGGTTCGATCGTCGGCACGCCTAAAATCTCAGTCCAGCGGGCCTCCTGATCGCGCTGCAACCACGACCACTGGTAGCCAGCCAATTCCGGCAGCGGCAGATTGATCTGGCCCAGATCGCTCAGGATCGGAGCCGTCAAGAAGGTAACCTCGATCGCCTGTAACGCCGGAAGATAGTGCGCAACCGGGATATCGATCGCCTTAACGGGGAGGATGCCGGAGGTGACGTGTACCGCACCACGTGGGTCTACCAGCATGCTCAGAAGTTGCGGCGGGGCGTCCACAGACTGGAGTATGGTGAGCTCACCAGCCGTATGGCTTACGATCGCGCTGTCGGCTATCGTGGTGCCGTGCGGGGCGTAGAACGTGTTTTCATACCCGTCGCCGGTTTCTTTCCAGTAGCCCACCAGGCCATCGTTAAGCTGGCGGTAGTCGCCGATGCGGATAGGAAACTCGACCTGTGTGAAGCTGTCGGTGTCGCGTGTTTTGCGCCGCAGATCCTGGCGAAACGCGTTCCACGCCTGATGCACGGCGGGAAGTCCTTGCAGCTCAAGGTTCAGAGCAGCACGTACCAGCGCGATAGGACGGCCCATCAGGAGCGCCAGATCTTGCTGCTGGGCGCTAGTCTCCGGGTCGATGTTGGTGAGTGCGGTATTGAGCGTCGTCAGAAAATTGGTCAGAAACGCCGGTCCGCGCTCGGTCAGGTAGCGCACCATCGTACGCAGGTGCCGGTTTGGAATCGCGTCCGCGTTCGGTGCATCGGTATGGCCCGGCGCCGGCAGCCATGCGACCTGTGCGCGCGATCCGGGTGTGATCAAGCCCAAAGCATGGCCCTGATTGTCGTAGATCATCAAGCTGGTATCCAGATTGTTGGGCAGCACCCAGCCGCAGATGGGCGTGGTCGCCGGATCGTCGCTCATCTCCACATCACCCTGGCTCGCGGACAGCCAGCGAACGTTGAGCCGGGCCGGCTGAGTCAGTCGGGGCGGCAGCCAGATCCAATCAGGGCTAGTCGGGACGGTCAGCTCTTCGGCGGCGATGATGTGGTCGCAAGCGAGATCCTTGACCTGGCCGAACGTATCCACGAGGCGCAGATGGCGGATCTTCATTGTGCCCGAGCGGATCGGGTTGAAATCGTTGGCGGGATGCGGTGCGCTCCAATTGCTTTTACCCACAAGCTGGCGCACGGTCTCAGTAAAATGCTGATATTGCGCAAACCCCAGCGGATCGGCAATATCCAGCTGCATCACCTGCCGACGCATGAGCAAAGCTTCGTTGAAGGCTCCCAGCGACTGGGAAAGACAGCCAAAGCCAGGCGCAGTAATGATGTCATAGATTTGCCGATACAGGTCTGAGCGTGCCTGAGGTGACTGTTTCAGGTGTTCGTGCAGTTGCTCGGCAAGCTGCCTGCCGGCGTAGGGTGTCAGGATGCTTGATCCACTGTACACATTCGCGGCTTTCTGGACCGCGCCCTGGCCGTCACGCAGCACCAGATCCGGCTCATCTTCAACCAGCTGGTAGGTGCGGCTCATAAAGTCGGTCGAGTAGCGCAGGGTTTCCGGTTGTAGATTGCTCCCGGCGCGAATCGGGAACACTTCTACTTCCCATTCTAGGGAGATCGGATTCCAGGGCTGCTGGCTCCAGGTGTGAAACCCGATCTGCTCGCCGTTCGCGCTTGTATACAGCCGATCGATGTGATTGTCGAGCCGGGTGAGACCATTGGGAATTAAGTCGGGAACTGTTGCATCGAGCAAGACCTGGGCTGCCAGTCGGCCATCTTCGCGCAGCCGCCCGTCGCGCCCGTGCCGATGGGTTGGTTGTGCCACTGCGCCGACGATCAGGACGACCGGGTTGTTGGGCTGCCAGTAGCGCGGCTCGCTCGTCGGCTTGAGCGTGTAGGTTGTTTTGGCGCGCTGTACCTCAGGACGGGTGTTGAAGGTCGCCACCATGCCGGCCAGATGATCGATGGCGCGCTGGAGTTGAGTCCTTGCCGATTCAGCAGTATCGAGCGCGCGCTGCAACGGCGTGATCCCGCGCTGTTCGATGTAGTGCCGCACCTCGTCGATATCAGGATAATCATTGCCCGTCCCAGGCGGTGGGTAGGCACACAGCATATATTTGTACCAATCGGCGAACAGTTGTCGGCGCAGCGACTCGATCATCTCCGTGGATCGATCGTAGGTGTGCTGGAGGAAGTTGACCTGGTCGAGCTGATGCGCTAGCTCGTCCGGCAGCGTAATCTGGGCCTGCTCGTCGGCGTTGGTCGCGTCGGCGGGCTGATCGGTGGCGGGATCTGGCCGGATGCTCCACAACAAGCCGCCGGAGATTGCCGCGAAGCCTTTTTCATGGCGGGCTTCTTTGAACTTGGCACCAAGATCCAGTTGTCGCTGATCGAGCCGAGCGGCCAGCAGCAGCGCTTCCAGTTGATCTTCGACCTCGGCTTTCCGCGTGGGCGCTACCGTGCTGGCGAGGTAGGCCGATAGCGCTTCCGTGCCGGTGTTGCCGATCGCAA
>DASWTW010000372.1:0-3531 GCA_036401895.1 Herpetosiphonaceae bacterium
AGGCCGGCGTGGCGCTAGTCGATGTGCTGACGGGCGTGTATGCCGCAACCTCAGCCTTAGCTGCGCTGCGAGCCGCCGAAACCACCGGCCAGGGCCAGCGCGTCGATTGCTCGCTGCTGCGCTCGGCGATCGCCGGGCTGATCAACGTCGGCACCAGCTTTCTCGCCACCGAGAAGCTGCCCATCCGCTGGGGCAACGCCCACGTCACGATCGTGCCCTACCAGCTCTTCGCGGCCAGCGATCAGCCGTTTGTCCTGGCCGTCGGCAACGATGATCAGTGGCGGCGCTGCTGTGTCGCGCTTGACCGCCCAGAGTGGAGCGCCGACCCGCGCTTCGCGACCAATCCTCAGCGTGTGCAGAACCGCGAGCAGCTGATTCCGCTCCTCAAAGAGATCTTCGGAACCCGCACCGCCGCCGACTGGCTATCTGCGCTGGCCGCCGCCAAAGTTCCAGCCAGTCCGGTCAACACCTTGCCCCAGGTTTTTGCCGATCCACAGGTCCAGCAGCAGCAGCTCAGCGTATCGGTGCCGCATCCCGGCGTCGGCTCGATCGATCTGCTCGGCATACCTTTTGCACTATCGGAAACACCCGCCGAGGTACGGCTGCCCCCACCGCTGCTCGGCCAGCATACACAGGAGATCTTGATGGAGGCCGGATTTACCGCAGATGAGGTCGTACAATGGCAAAGCGCAGGCGTCGTATGAGCGAGCAAGAGATGATCACGCCCGAGATCAGCCGCGCAGGTCTGGCGGCGCTGCTGGAGCGACACGGACTTGGTCCGCTTGAGACAGTGGATACGCTGAATGCTGTGGCCGGCACGCTGCTGGTCAACGGCGATATAGCGATCCGCTGCGGCGTACACGCTTCGCTGCTGCGCAAAGAAGCGCTGATCTACCGGCGGCTCGCGCAGCTGCCCGATGTTCCCGGGCCTGAAGTTCTGGCGCTCGACACCCAGCGCGATCTGCTGCCCTGCGATGCGCTGATCCTGCGGCATGTTCCCGGCGTCGTCGGCAGCGCGATCTGGTCCTCGCTTGACTCGGTGCAGCGCGAGCAGATCTCGGAGGATCTGGGGCGTATCTGTGGCATGATCCACAGCCTGCGCTGGTCGGTCTATGGCGGCCTGGTCCCGGAGGATATGCACGAGCTGCGATCGGAGCGCTGGACCGATGTGGTGCTGCAAAAAGCTGTGCGCGTGTACGAGCAGGCCAGCCAGCGCGGTCTGCTTTCACGGCGAGTGCTGGATGCCTTCGCGACGACGATCAGCGATAGCGACTCGGTGATCACGACGCCCGAGCCGCCCGTGCTGGCGCATACGGACCTTGGGATGTGGAATGTGCTGCTGCGTCAGGAGGGCGCGCGCTGGCAGATTGCCGCAATCCTGCGCTGGGATGCCGCGCTCACCGCCGATCCGGCCTGGGAGTTTGCGACGCTGTGGAGCGTGCCGGTCAACGCGTATCCGCTCCCCGATTTTTTCATGCACGGCTATAAAGAGCGGCATCTCCCGCCGATGGATCTGCACATTCGCCAGCGGCTGTACCGCACGATCTATCATCTTGAGCAGGCGTTGCAGCTGTCGGATCGGCCGAATGCCGACTCACAGATCATGAGCATTCATCTCACGGCGATCGAGCGACTGCTCACGCCGCACTAGCGCGGGCTTTCCAGCATCTGGCCGTACACCTCGTAGTAGCGCCGCGCCAGGGCTCGCTGTGTGTAGTTGTCGAGCGCGCGCCGCCGGCCTTGCTGCGCCAGCTCTTCGCGCAGCCCTGGCTGATCGACGAGCTTCTGGATCTGTGAAGCCAGCTCGGCAACTTTGCCCTCACCGAAGATCAGCCCGGCTTCGCCGATCACATGCGGGATCTCACCGCTGTTCGAGCCGATCGGAGGAACGCCCGACGCCATCGCCTCGACCAGCACGCGACCAAACTGCTCTTTCCAGCGCGGCGTGGTTCGTGACGGCAGCACAAACGTATGCAGTCGGCGCATCTCGGCGGCGACATCGCCCGAGGCCACGCGCGGCTTGATCTCGACGCGCTCTTGCAGCCCCAGCTCTGCGATCCGCACCGCCATGTTGGGCAGCAGCTCGCCGTCGCCGATCAAGACCAGATGCACCGACTCAGGCAGCAGCGCCAGCGCCTCGATCAGATCCATCACGCCTTTGCTTTCGACCATCCGCCCAAAGTAGCCGACGCGGAACGGCGATTGCGGCAGCGACTCGGCGGGATAAAACAGCTCGGGATCGACGCCGAACTGCGGCAGTACATGAATTGGTCCCTCGTAGCCGTGGCGCTCGACGATCTCTGCGGCCTCGTGGTTGCCAGCGATCGCGGCGGTGGCGTGCTTCAAGGTGTAGCGCTCAAAGGTCGAGAACGGCGGCGGGTAGCGACGATCGATGTTGGCCCAGTTGTAGAAGCAGGATTTCGCGCGATGCTGCACGGCCAGCTGCATAGCCTGGAAGGTCGCGAAGTTGAACGATTCCTCGTCGATGTGGAAGATGTCGGGCTGGATCAGCTCGACCAGCCGCTTGAGGCCAGGATAAAAATGCATGTGAAAATGGCCGTTGAGCCACATCGGCAGCACGGCCATCTGGTAGCCTGCGGTGTGGCGGCGCTCCAGCGGCAGCGGCCCGACGCCTGGCTCCTGCCAGACCGGCGGCACCGCTACTGTTAGCTCGACGTCCGGCAGCAGCGCTAGCTCTTCGGCTTTGCGCTGGTAGGTTCCTACGACCAGCGCTTTGGAAAGCATCAAAATTCTCATTGTTCCAAGCTCGTCAAAATTTGTTATGCGATGCAGCTACATCAGCGCGTGTGCTGCTCATAGATCGCCAGTGTTTGCGCGGCGGTTTTTTGCCAGCTAAAGCCGCTGGCGCGCTGTAAACCTCGTGCGCTGAGCTGCGATCGCCAGGCTTCGTCGCCGAGCACGCGAGTGAGCGCGCTGCTCCAGGCTTCGAGATCGTCGGGCGGCAGCTGGACTCCGCCGTCGCCCACCACTTCGCCGACGCTGGTGGTGGATGAGGCGAGCGTCGGCGCGCCGCACTGCATGGCCTCAAGCGGCGGCAGGCCAAAGCCTTCGTAGCGCGAGGGATACATAAACGCCTGGCAGCCGCTCATCAGCGCGGCTTTCTCCGCCTCGCTCACCGGGCCCAGCAGCGCAACATCGGCGGCGATCTGCTCTTCCAGAATCACCTTGTGGATGTCGGGAAAGAGCGGCGACTGGCTGGTCGGCAGACGTCCGGCGATCGCCAGCACCACACGCTGCTCAAGCGATCGTCGCGCGCGGGCAAAAGCCCGAATCGCCATCGTCACGTTTTTATGCGCCTGAAATCCGCCGATATAAAAAACAAACGGATCGGTCAGCCGGAAGCGCTCAAGCGCTGCTGCGATCGCGGCGCGCGGCTGCGGTGTGAGCGTCGGCGCGGCGGCAAGATGCGTTACTACGATGCGCTCGGCGGGAATGCTCAGATGCTGAACGATGTCGTCTTTGGTATGCTGCGAGTCCGCGATGATCGTCGTAGCCTGGCGTGCGCTGCTG
>DASWTW010000373.1:0-8748 GCA_036401895.1 Herpetosiphonaceae bacterium
AGTTTCCCAACGTGCAGGCGGTGTGTGTCGCCAATGATACGCTGGCGATCGGCGCGGTCCAGGCGATCGCTGCGGCCGGCCGTACCGGGCAGATCATGGTCACTGGCTTCGACGCCACGCCGGAGGCACTGATCGCCATCAACGAGGGCCGCATGGCCGCGACGATCAACCAGCCCATCCGCGCGATCGGGCGCACCGGCGTTGAGCTGGCGTGCCGGCTGGCGGCTGGCGAGTCTGTGCCGCCGCTGGTATTGAAAGACGTATCGCTGGTCACGCGCGACAGCTTGACCGAGACGGCGCTGGAGATGGTGAGCGTGCTGCCGGGCGTGCTGCAAGATGCGATCGAGCGTGGCGAGGCGCTGGCTCAGGCGCGGCAGCAGATCATTCTGAGCCAGCAGGCGGCGCTGCGCGAGCTGTCTACGCCGCTGATTCCCCTGAGCGACGAGGTGCTGATCATGCCGCTGATCGGCATGATCGACGCGCTGCGGGCGCAGCAGATCCTGGAAATGCTGCTTCAGGGCGTGGCGGACCGGCGCGCGAAGACGGTGATTATGGATATTACCGGCGTGCAGATTGTGGATACGCATGTGGCCAACGCGCTGATCCAGGCGGCGCAGGCGGTGCGGCTGCTGGGAGCCGTCGTTGTCCTGACCGGCATCCGGCCCGAGGTGGC
This sequence comes from Herpetosiphonaceae bacterium, assembly GCA_036401895.1. Taxonomy (GTDB): domain Bacteria; phylum Chloroflexota; class Chloroflexia; order Chloroflexales; family Kallotenuaceae; genus LB3-1. Next base: position 674 of record DASWTW010000373.1, read on the forward strand.
GCAGACACTGGTGGGGCTGGGCGTCGACCTGCGCACGATTGTGACCTACAGCAGCTTGCAAAGCGGGATCGCCAATACGCTGCGCCGGATATAGAAGAACCGAGAACCAAGAACCGAGAACCAGGAGCCAAGAACCAGGAGCCAAGAACCGAGAACCGTGTATGTGCGCCAGCGTGTAGCATCTGGCGTGTTTGTTCCTTTGTTCGCTTGTTCCTTTGTTCTCTATGAAATCCCCGCAAGCGCTGCCGGCGTAGTAAAATTTCATGTGTGCAATAAATGATTGTGCTTTCTGGTACAGATGTTGCGTTGTCACTCCGGTTTGCTGTGTGCAAGCCCGTGTGTTCTCCATAGCTATATTGGATAATGACATTGCCTAATGCAGACGCCTCAAGTCCCACGCCCGACTTTCGCCTGATCTTCGAGTCGATGCCTGGCGCGTATATTGTGCTCACACCGGACTACACGATCGCCGCAGTCAGTGATGCCTACGCGCGGGCAACCATGACCACCCGCGCGGATCTGCTTGGTCGCCCGCTCTTCGATGTTTTCCCGGAGAATCCCGCCGCGCCGGCGGCGGCCGGTATGCGCGATATTCGTGAGTCGCTGGATCGTGTGCGGCGCAACCACACGCCCGACACGATCCCGCTTCAGCGCTACGATATTCGCCAGCCGGAATCGGAGGGCGGCGGCTACGAGGAGCGCTACTGGAGCCTGATCAGCTCGCCTGTGTTTGATGCGAACCAACAGCTCGTATATATCGTCCATCGCGTCGACGACGTGACCGAGTATGTGCGGCTGAAACAGCTCGAAAGCGGCGAGCAGGAGGTCGCTACCCGGCTTCAGGCGCGCACAACCTTGATGGAGGCCGAGATCTACGGCCGGGCGCAGGAGGCACGCGCGCGCATGGCGGCGGAAGCGCAGCGCGCGCGGCTGTACCATCTGTTTACCCAGACGCCGGCGGCGATCTGCGTGCTGCGCGGGCCGAATCTTGTTTTCGAGCTGGCGAATCAATCCTATCATCAGCTGGTGGGCGCAGACCGGCCGCTGGAGGGCCGGCCGCTGCTGGAGGCGGTGCCGGAAACTTCGCCCGAGGTCCAGGCGATCCTGAGCCAGGTCTATACCAGCGGCGAGCGCTTTATCGGCGAGGAATATCCGATCAATCTCGACTGGGACTACAACGGCCGGCTCTACGTCAAATACCTGAACTTCGTCTATGCGCCGCTGCGCGATCGATCCGCCGTCGTGGATGGCATTCTGGTCTTTGCCTACGATGTGACGGATCAGGTGCTGGCCCGGCAGCGTCTGGCCTTGCTCTCCGAGGTTAGCGCGACTCTGACCTCGCTGCTCGACTATGAGACGACGTTACGCTCCGTCGCGCGGCTGGCCGTGCCGGTGCTGGCCGATTTTTGCTTCTTCGACGTCGTGCGCGACGGCACCAGTATTGAGCGTGTCGCGTGGGCTCACAACGATCCGGCGCAGCAGGCTTTCTTCGATCAGGTGTGGCGCTACACACCGCCGCAGATCTCATCCAATCATCCGGTCGCACGCGCAATCCGAACAGGTGTCACCGAGTTCGTGCCCGCAATCGACGACGCCTGGCTGCAACAAACGGCGAGCAGCGCCGAGCACCTCGATTTCATCCGCCGCCTGGCGCCCCACGCGGCAATGTACGTGCCCGTAGTCGCCCGTGAGCGGAAGATCGGCGCGCTGACCTTTGCACTGGTCGATCCGCAGCGCCACTACACCGCCGCCGATCGCGAGCTGGCTGAGGAGCTGGCCCGTCGCGCGGCGCTGGCGATCGAGAATGCCCGGCTGTATGCGGCCGAGCAGCAGGAGCGCGCCGATGCCGAGCGCCGTCTGGCCGTGCTGACCGCCGTGATCGACAGCATTCCCGACGCGGTCTACATCGGCAACGAGAGCGGGATTACCATGTGTAACCAGCCGGGCCTCGCGATGCTGGGCTATGAGTCGCTGGACGAGCTGAATCACGATGTTGGCTTCCTGGCTGAGCAGCTGCAAAATCGGGATGCGATCACGGGCCGGCGGCTGTCGGTGGAGCAAGAAGCGTTCAGCACAGCGCTGCGTGGGCAGCCCAAAGTCAACGAGGTGATCGTCCGTCATCTTCAGACGGGCGAGGACCGGATTCTCCGTAGCGCAGCCGCTCCCATCCTCCACAACGGACAGCTTCTTGGCGCAGTGGCGGTGAACAGTGATATTACCGAGCGCCGCCAGGAAGAGATCGAGCGGCTGCATCTGCTGGAGCGGGAGCGCGCCGCGCGTGCCGAGGCCGAGGCGGCGGTTCGGATTCGCGACGAGTTCCTTTCGGTTGCGGCCCACGAGCTGAAAACGCCGGTCACGAGTATGCGCGGCTACGCCCAGCTGCTGATGCGCCAGCTGACCCCTGGTCGCACCGCGAGCCCGGAGCGCATCCAGCGCTCGATCGACGCGATCGTGCAGCAGTCGGATAAGCTGACGCGCTTCATCGATCAGCTGCTGGATGTGTCGCGGATTGCCGCCGGACGCCTGGCCCTGAATCCTCAGCCGACGGACATGGGCCAGCTCGTGCGCGAGATCGTCGACTCGATGCAGGCCATGACGACGCAGCATGCGCTGGAGCTTGCCATCAGCGGCGATACACACGCCAACGTCGACGCGCTGCGCTTTGAGCAGGTGATGACCAATCTGATCACCAACGCCATTAAGTACAGCCCGTACGGCGGCCCGGTCTGGATCGCAGTCGAGCGCTTCGCTCCGGACATGCTACGTATCAGCGTGACCGATCGCGGCATCGGCATTGCGCCGGAGCATCGCGGGCGGATCTTCGAGCGCTTCTACCAGGCGCACGGCAGCGGCTACTTCGGCGGAATGGGTCTCGGCCTGTCGATCAGCCAGGCGATCGTCGAGGCACACGGCGGACGGCTCGACGCGGAGTTTCCCGACGCGGGCGGCACGCGCCTGGTGATCGTGCTGCCGGTTGCGGCGGATACGCCCTGAGCCCGCCAGGGAGCGCGCTTCGTGCTACGGCGCTGCCTCGTACGACACACTTGTCGGTTTATATAAGCTGTGCTAAATTGCGCGCTATCGTTTCCCAAAGCCCTCACCAGAAAGGGAGCCGCCATGTCCACCCACGACAGCAACGTTAACGGGTTCGGATCGTTGAGCCGGCGAGAATTTCTCCAGGGTACAGCCGTCGCCGCGACGCTGCTTGTAACTGGAGCGGAGGCCCATTCTCTGATTCAAGAAAGCGCGCAGGCCGGTGTGCCAAAGGTCCACGAAGACATTGTCGAGGTGGGAATTGCCGAGCTGCAAGGGCGCATGGCGCGCGGCGAGCTAACCGCGCGGCAGCTCACGCAGAAGTATATCGATCGGATCGCCAGGCTGGATCAGTCGGGGCCGGGCGTCAACTCGGTGCTGGAGATCAACCCCGACGCGCTGGCGATCGCCGATGCCCTGGACGCCGAGCGCCGCGCCAAAGGCCCGCGCGGCCCGCTGCACGGCATCCCGATTCTGCTCAAAGACAACATCGACACCGCCGACGCCATGCTGACGACCGCCGGATCGCTGGGGCTGGTTGGGACGCAGCCGGCTCAAGATGCCACCGTCGCCAAACGTCTGCGCGATGCGGGCGCGATCCTGCTGGGCAAGGCCAACCTGAGCGAGTGGGCCAACTTTCGCGGTAATCAATCGTCGAGCGGCTGGAGCGGACGCGGCGGCCAGTGCAACAATCCCTACGTGCTCGATCGCAATCCCTGCGGCTCAAGCTCAGGCTCGGCGGCGGCGGTTGCGGCCAGCTTCGCGGCGGTATCGCTCGGCACCGAGACCGACGGCTCGATCGTCTGCCCATCGTCGGCGTGCGGCGTGGTCGGGATCAAGCCCACCGTCGGCCTGACCAGTCGCGCCGGTGTGATTCCGATCGCCGCCAGCCAGGATACCGTCGGGCCGCACGGTCGCACCGTGGCCGACGCAGCCGCCGTGCTCGGCGCGCTGGTCGGCGTCGATCCGCGCGACCCCGACACCGCAGGCAGCGCCGGGAAGTTCTACACCGACTACACGCAGTTCCTCGATCCCAACGGCCTCAAGGGCGCGCGCATCGGCGTGGGACGAGCCAGCTACTTCGGCTACAGCCCCGAGACCGACCGCGCGATCAACGCGGCGATCGGCATCTTGCAGTACGCCGGCGCGACGATCATCGATCCGGTCGTGATCCCATCGCTGGAAGCCTACAACTCGTCGGGCGCGGAGTTTACCGTGCTGCTCTACGAGTTCAAGGCCCAGCTCAACGAGTACCTGGCAGCTCGCGTGCCGAATCCTCGCCATCCCAACGCGCCCAGGCCGCGCACGCTGGCCGAGCTGATCGCCTTCAATGAGGCCGTGCGCGACGTCGAGCTGCGCTACTTCGGGCAGGAGGTTTTTCTAGCTGCTGAGGCAACGACAGGGCTGCAAGCCGAGGAGTATCTTGCCGCCAAAGCCGAGGCCCGGCGCTTAGGTCGCGAGGAAGGTATCGACGCGGTGATGGATCAACACAATCTTGATGCGATCGTCGCGCCCACGGGCAGCCCGGCCTGGACCACCGACCTGGTCAACGGCGATCTGTTCCTCGGCGCTAGCTCGGGCCTGGCCGCCGTGGCCGGCTACCCGCTGATCAGCGTTCCGGCCGGCTGGGCCTTTGGGCTGCCGATCGGCATGACCTTTATGGGCCGCGCCTACAGCGAGCCGACGCTGATCAAGCTGGCCTACGCCTTCGAGCAGATCTCTAGATTCCGGCGTGCGCCGCGCTTCATCCCCACGATCGGCAAGCGCGGCTTTGGCTACCGTGGCAAAAAGCGCGCAACGACAATCACCCACGTTCACCGCTAGGGTGTTCCGGGCGTATCGCAATATGCCCCTACAAGCGTAATCGTCAGGGCAGCGTCTCGGAAGCGTCGAGCTGCGGGAGCTGTCCTGATGTTGTCTGCGGCTCGAACGTCGGCGGCGTATCGTCGATCGCGTCCGGCAGCTGTAGCTCGACCAGCCGGATCTGCGGCACGAGAAAGCTCACAATCACGACCAGGATCGTGCCCAGCCCCAGCAGGATCAGCAGCAGCCCGCTGCCGCGCCCCTCACCCACGCCGATCACCTGGCCGACCGAGCCCGCCAGCGCGCCCCCGGACAGCAGCAGCGGCTCGAACACCCGATCGACCAGCGGACCGGCCAGCACGTAGGCCACCGGCGCGGCCGACAGCGCGACCATCCGCCGCAGCGCAAAGACGCGGCCCTGAAGCTCGGGCGCGATCTTGGTCTGCCAGATCGCCTGGCTACAACTGCCGATCAAGGGAAAGCAAAACAAAAACAGGAACGTCGCCGTCGCGATCAGCGGCACGCTTGGCCGCAGCCCGCCCAACAGCAGAATCGCGCCCTGCACTAGGATGCCGCCCAGCACACCATAGACCTTGCGGCGCGGCCCGCCCCAGATGCTCATCACCAGGCTGCCCACGAGCGCGCCCACCCCGCCGATCGACAGGACCGTGCCCAGCGCCGCGCTTGATGCGAAGGTCAGCACCAGCGGCGATAGCAGCACCTGCACCAGGCTCAGCGTAAAGTTCGCGCTGGCATAGATCAGCATCAGGCCCATAAGCCCCGGACGCTGGCGAATATAGCGCCAGCCCTCCCGGATTTCGTGCCAGATATTGCGTCTCGGCTTCACATCTTGCGCCAGCCCCGGAAAGCGCACCATCAGGAGCGTGCCCAGCGCGCAAAGAAACGAGACCACGTCGATCAGCAAAATGCCGCGCAGCCCGATCCGGCCCAGGAGCACGCCCGCCAGCAGCGGCGCGCAGATCTGAGCGATCGCGCCCGCCGCCTGGATCATGCCGTTGGCCCGCCCCAGCTGCTGCTTGGGCACCAGCAGCGATGTCGCCGCCACCCAGGCCGTCCATTGAAAGGTACCGGCGATCGAGGCCAGCGTCATACAGGCATAGATCGCGCCGATCGAGAGCTGCCCCGCAAAGAACAGCAGCGCGATCGTCAGCGACATCAGGCCCGCGCCGGTGTCGCCCATAAACATCACCCAGCGCCGGTCCCAGCGATCGACCAGCGCGCCGATGAACGGCGAGAGCACGACGGTCGGCAGGATCACAAAGAGCGAGATCAGCGCAAACTGCGTGACCGAGCCGGTCTCCTCGTAAACCCAGACGCCCAGCGAAAAGCCGGTCAGGCCGGAGCCAACCATCGAGATCAGCTGGCCGAAGAGAATGATCGAGAAGATCCGCATCTGTGGAGGAAGCAAGCGAGACATACAACTCCTGGTGGCGGTGCTCCAAGTTTGAAAAGTGTAAATGATTTAACTAATGAACCGACAACCTGGCGTGCTGGTGATATGTCCAATGAGGATCGGCGAGTACGTGTATGTGCGGCGGTTGTAGCCTGGAGTCAGCGAACACAAGACGTGGCATCGGGGAGACTCACAACCTGAGAATCAGCCGTGAGATCGATAAATTCGAGTATAGAATAGGGGTTTCGAATTGTCAAACATAAGCCTTCATGCGGTTGACAAAGCCTAAACACTCTATTATATTAAAAATCAGATACAATCCAGCACTACCATCGGTCAGTGCCAGGCAGCAAGATCGAGCGATCGCTACCGGAGCCAGGCCACAGATTCACTTTACACTAACAGCCCGCCAGTAGGATCTGCCGCCTCGGAAAAGGCCAGCCTATCAACCGATCGCCGGAGCACGCCGCGCCCAGGTTCAACAACCGTATGATAATTGAGCACTGCGAGTCCTGAATGTAAAATGTTTCCACCGCAGCCTTCCTCGACATATGTTCTACATAACCGTGGTCAACCTTTGTAAGCTACATTGTTCCTCTTGAAATATCTGACACCGTGAGATTTTCGCATGCCAGCCGTCAGCCCGGAGATTGGACGGCTGATGCGCCGACATAGCATCGCTGCACGCCCGCGCCGGCGTCGATGCGCTGGATGTGCGATGAGTTTGAGGAATGCACGACGATCATATGCCGTGATCAACTATGGATAGAGTGGCTCATGCTGCTCACCCCCCTGCAAGGAGCCTTCACGTGTCCGAGTATGTGGACGAGACCGAGATCGCGATCGTTGGTATGGCCGGGAGCTTTCCCGGCGCGAACACGCTGGCAACATTCTGGGAGAATCTTTGCGCTGGCGTCGAGTCGATCGACCAGCTGAGCGATGACGATCTTCTGGCACGCGGCGTTGCTCCCGCAGCACTCCACGACCCGCGCTACGTCAAAGCGGCGGCGATGCTGGCCGGCTTCGAAGAGTTCGACGCCAATTTCTTCGGCATGACGCGCCGCGAGGCCGAGATCACCGATCCGCAGCAGCGGCTGTTTCTGGAATATGCCTGGCAGGCGCTTGAGCACGCGGGCTACACGCCCGGCACCTTTGCGGGACAGATCGGCGTCTACGGCGGCGGCAGCACCAACACCTATCTGCTCTTCAATCTGATGTCGCGGCCGGAGCTGCTTCAGGCTTTCGATCCGGTCCAGATCGACATCAACAACGCCGGCGATCACCTCACGACGCGCGTCTCGTACAAGCTCAATCTGCGCGGCCCCAGTCATCTGATCCAGAGCGCCTGCTCAACCTCGCTGGTCGCGGTGCATGTGGCCTGTCAGGCGCTGCTCAACTATGAGTGCGATATGGCGCTGGCCGGCGGCGTTTCGGTCAACGCGCAGCAGCGGCTGGGCTACACCTATCTCGACGGCGGCATCGTCTCGCCCGACGGCCACTGCCGCGCCTTTGATGCCGGCGCGCAGGGAACGATCTTCGGCTCGGGCGTGGGCATTGTCGTGCTCAAGCGGCTGGCCGACGCCCTCGAAGACGGCGATACGATCCACGCGGTGATTCGCGGCTCGGCGATCAACAACGACGGCGCGCTCAAAGTCGGCTACACGGCGCCCAGCGTCGAAGGGCAGGCCGAGGTCATCAGCGAGGCGCTCAGCTTCGCGAACCTCGATCCGACCTCGCTGCAATACGTCGAGGCCCACGGCACCGGCACCGCCCTGGGCGATCCGATCGAGATCCAGGCGCTGAGCAAAGCCTTTCGCGCCAAAAC
>DASWTW010000374.1:0-18969 GCA_036401895.1 Herpetosiphonaceae bacterium
GTAGATACTGTACGAGCGCACGCCGAGCCAGCGCGCGATCTGTCGATCCAGCAGCCAGCCGAGATGAGCGCGTGGATGCACCGCGACGGCGATCAGCACAGCCGTCGTGATCGAGACGGCCGCGAAGCCGCCGCGATACAGGCCCGGCTGGTAGGCGTTGATGCGCAGGCAGTACCAGACCAGCGCAGCCAGCGCGCCGAGCCCGATCAGATCTAGGATCGGCGGCACGAACCAGCTAACCCGCGACTGCCGATCCCCGCTGGGAATCCAGACGCACGCCAGCGCCGCGCCGATCAGCAGCCCGCCAGCGCGGGTATCAGTGCCGTAGTACACCCGCGAAGGATCGCCCGTGAGCTGGTAGAGGATCGCCATTAGCAGCGCCGAGACCACCGCGCCGATGAGCATGCCGCGCAGCAATTTAGCGCCGGTCCAGCGCCGCAGCCCAAAGGCCAGCAGCGGCGGCCACAGCAGATAGAACTGCTCCTCGACCGCCAGCGACCACAGGTGCTGGAGCAGCGAGGGACGGCCCATCGTGGCGAAGTAGGATTTCTGGCTCAGAATAAAATGCCAGTTGGTGATATACGCAAACGACGCCAGCGCATCGCCGCGCAGCAGCGCGACCTCGTCCGGCAGCACCAGCACAGCGTAGGCCAGCGTCACGACGATCAGCACAAACAGCGCCGGGAGCAGCCGACGCGCACGCCGCAGCCAGAACGCGGCGAGATCGATCCGGCCGTGCTGCCGCCACTCTCCCAGCAGCAGCGCCGTGATCAGATAGCCGCTGATCACGAAAAAGATCTCGACGCCCAGAAACCCACCCGGCAGTACGGCCCAGATGTCGCTGGCGTGGTAGAGCAAAACCACGAGCACCGCAAAGGCACGCAGCCCATCCAGGCCGGGCAGATACGAGACATGCGCGTTGCGTGTCGGTCGGCGATCGATGATTGGCTGGGTGCGGCGGTGGAACCCAGGTTGTGAGTGGTCAGTGTACATGCGCTTGTTGCTTGTGTCCGATTGTACGACGATGGGGAGTGCGAACACGTCCATAGTACACTACTTTGCGGACATTGCCAGCGGGCTCACCGTGGAACTTTCCGGCTGCTGCTCCGTACCAGGTGCATGGCAGATCATGATACACTCGCGGAAACTCCATCCGCAATCAATCTGGAAAGGACACCTCATGAGCGGCGCACCAGCGGGATTACCGGCCGGAGAATCGATTGTCGTGAGCAGCAGCCCAATGTTTGGACTGTTGCGTATGCGGGTGTTCCACCTGCGAGCGATCCTCGTCCTCGCCCTGCTGGCAAGCGTACTTGGCGCGTGTGGCACGGATCACGCAGCGATTCGGGAGCGGCTTGTCGGCACGTGGCGCTCCAACGCGGCTCGCGACTCGAACAGGACGGCCTGGGGCTGGGAGTTTTTCGCCGATGGTACCGTCCGGCGCACGCTCTATAGCGAGGGTCGGCTGCCGACTCTCAGCATGAGCGGCAAATATACGGTGTTGGATACAGACACCCTCAGGCTCCAGTTTGAGGAGATCGGGACCGGGGCGGGAACGCCATTGAACTCATTTTCTGGCTCCACAACCACCACCTTTCAGGTAATCAGCCATACGTTGACGATCACAGAAACCTATCAGGGAGGATCTGGACCGATTCAGTATCACCGGGCTGATGAGTAAAGGCTGTTGCGCTAGGAAGCCGGCGTAATGCCCGCCGCGCTGCTTTCGATCGTGCGCCAGGCGGGATCGATGTTGGGTGGTTCCAGCGACGAGGCCGTGCTCACTGTGTCGATGAGCGGCTGCTGGCGACACATGCGTAGATAGTGCCCGTGCTCCAGCCCGTAAAGCGCTAGCGGCAGCAGGTCGGCGCCGGCGATCTGCTTGGCCTGCCGTCTCACCTGCGCCAGCGACTCTTCCACAGTGCGCAGCTGCTGCTCGTAGGGCTGATCGTGCTCCAGCCGCTCAAGCAGCGTCAGCGAGTGCTTGCCGAGCCAGAGCCACTCTTCCAGCGCCTCGATCCAGGGCAGCAGATTTTCGCGCAGCCGCAGGTTCGTCATGCGATATTTCAAAAAGTAACAGTGCTCGTCCAGGTCGTTGAGCTGCTGCCGGAGATGATTCACCGCCACGCTGCTGGTGGCAGCCGCGCCGTGCTTCAGATCAGCAAAGGCCGCCTCGGTAAGCTGTTTCAGAATCGAGGCATCGTCGCGGGTGAGGCATGAGGCCAGCGCGTTCTCGGCGAACGCGCGCAGCGCCGTGAAGCTGCCGCTGCCGCCAAGCTCGTGGAGCGCACGGTCCCAGGCGCGCCACGGCTCATAGCTGTAAGGATCGGCGAAATACTCGGCGAAGGTCAGCAGCGCGATCTTCGAAGCCTCCGCCTGCAACATCAGGTTGACGACCACGCCGCCGACGGCCTCGTGAAGCGCGGCATCGCGACCGCGAATCGGGCCGAGATGCAGGTTGGGACGCATCGCCAGATCGTTGACGGGGTAGTTGTCCCAGATCAGCGGCTTGCGGCGCAGCGGCTCGGCAAAATCGCTGGCCTGCGCGGCCGTGATTGCGGGTGAGCAGATCTCGGGGCCGGTGTAGAAGACCGCGATCGCGGGATCGAGCTGCGCGCCGAGGTCGTACAGATAGCTGCCGAACGGAGCCGTGCCGTGGTAGTAGGTCGGGCACATGCTCAGACTACAGCCGGGATCGAGCGCTTGCAGCCAGGCCAGGAGCTGATTACAAACCTGGGCGTGCAGATTGCCGCCTTCCTGGCAGAGCGCGCAGTCCGTCGCCCGATGCGCTGTACATGCGATGTCGTCGACCAGCAGGCTGAACGCGCGCACGCCGCAGAAATACAAACTGTGCAGCTTGGCGGTCAGCGCCGCAAAATCGTGCGCGGGATCGTAGTCGATCGGCGAGATCGCATAGCAAAAGGTAACGCCAGCCTCACGCGCGATCATGGCCGTCTGCGCGAACTGCTCCATGATCTCGACGGGATAGGCTTCGCGCCAGCGCTGGCGGTGCTGCCGATCGTTTTTGGGCGCGTAGATGTACAGATTGTAATCATGCTGACCGATGAACCGGATCAGATCGGTGCGCTCGGGAAACGTGTAGAAAGGACCATAAAAGCCCTCGATCACGCCTCGGATCGGGAAGAGCTGACGCTGCATCACAGGTTGTCCTACTAGAGCGGATGAGTTGAGCCGACAATCGAAGCGGGCTCGGAGGCGCTGAAAACACCAAACCGCAGAGCACTTCTCTGCGGTGAAAGGATCAAATCTGATCTACACAAGCTATGTATATACTCAACACAGCATAATTTCAAGGGATCATTTAACGCGGTCGCAGCGCTATTGCTGGGCCAGAGTCGTAGGCTTAGACCGGCTCCCAGACCGGATCGCCCTGAAGAATGCGCGTGATCTGCTTGATGAAGCGCAGTCGCTCGATAGGCTTGCCGATAAAGCCGTCGAAGCCCTCGTGGCGTGCGCGAGCGACGGTCTGCGGCGCGCAGTCCACCGTCAGTGCGACAATCTTGGGCGCGGCCTCGTCGCGGCCAAAGTGAGCGCGCAGCGCCTGATGAACCGCAAAGCCATCTTCATAGGGCAGGGCCAGATCGACGAGAACCAGGTCGGGATCGCAGGCGGGATTTTCGGTGAGAAAGGTCAGCAGCTGCTGGCCCGAGGCGCGGGCGGTGCAGATCGGCACGCCGAGATCGGTGCGCAGAATATCTTGGAACACAAATAAATTATCCAGGTTATCTTCCACAAGTAAAACGGTTGCCTGCTGCGGCACGGTTGCGTGATAAGTCATACGATCGCTCCCTAAAGTAAGGCCCAAAGCATCGTGACGGTTAGGTCTGACGCTTTGGTGTTGCGCAACCCTGTGCGCTTGTTGAGTGTGCCAACAAGCGATGAGGAGGTCATTTCACACATAAAGTGGGGGAAGTGTGTTAGATGGAGTCTTCAGGGTCCGGCTACCGGCTTGGATGGTCGCTCCAAACGTTTCTGCTCCTATAGTCGCGCTATGCTCGCAAGAGTCTGGGGGTTCCTGCGGCTATGTTTGTACACATGCACAAACATAGCGTTGGTATCTTTACCAGTACTGTGGCTGCCACATTACCGGACCCGTCCATATTTCGTACACGGTTGGAATAGTGCCCACTATACCGCGTAGTGTGTGATTTTGCTTGATCCCGGTTAGGTCTCTGGTACGTACCGCCGGTACCACTTTGCCGACCAGGAGGTGGGATTAATCCGGACGTTATTGTGTCAGGTGCTCTCACGCGGCTGCGCGTTGCGCATGCGAATGATCGAGAACTGGAGCGTCGAGGCGACAACCGCGTCGTAGAGCTTCCAGAGCGAGGGCATCACCCGCAGCTCGACATCGTGGCGCAGCAGCTCGCCGAGCAGATCGTCGATGGCTGTAACGGCGCGTGGGAGCACCGGCGCGCGCGAAATATAGTAGCCCGCGCCCGCGTCGATCAGCGCAAAGCTCGCGCCGGGCAGCTCGTAGCAGTACAGCCGCTGGCTCTGCACCACCGGCAGCCAGCCCGCCTCAATCGCGACGATGTAGCTGGCGCTGCTGTAGCTCAGCAGCTGCGTCACATGCTCGGGGCTGCTCTCGGGCAGCGCATAAAACGTGATGCGGGGACAATCGCGTGGCAGCAGGTAGTTGTGCAGATGCTGCTCGTCGATCGCCCAGACCATCGAGCCGGTCTGAGTGGGATTTGGCCCTGGCGCTGGCCGTGGATCGAAGCGGGTAATGTCGGGTTGATCGCTGATGTGGAAAAGCGTGTCGGGCATGGCAGGTCCTCACGTCTGACGAGCGGTTGTGTGGCTGTAGCTGTCACAGCCAGCTGGTATCTTACCTCAAGGGCAAGAAAAATCCTTCGATAGTTACTAACTAGGTTAGTAGGTCTTGCATCATCTTGCTCCTCCATTGTCGACTCGTTCCATCCAACTATAACGTTAGCAGCGAAGGAGTGAACTTGTGTCAACCATGCTATCTTTATGGTTTGTTTGGTTTCTGCTTGCCGGAGTTAGCCTGTTCTTTGCGGTAAAAAGCATGATTCGCTGGATCAGGACCTCAACTGCTGAAGAGGTCGAGTCTGCTATTGATCGCATGGGCAGTGAAACATTTACAGCCTATATTGCCAGGCTCTTTGCGGATCTGCGCTATCGGGTGCAGATCGTTGAGGACGGCCACGATTACGGAGCAGATCTGATCCTGGAGCGCGAAGGCACGCGGATTGTGGTTCATGCCCGACGGCAAAGCGAGTACGTTGGTATGGTCGCCGTCCAACAAGTTGTTGCAGCCCAAGCGATGTATGCTTGCTCGGCAGCAATGGTTGTGACGAACAATCTCTACACACACTCGGCGCTGTATCTGGCTGAGGCCAATGGGGTTATGCTGTGGGATCGGCAGATCTTGTTGAGCGAGATTGCGCAGTGGCAAGCTCGACGGCGCTATAATAAGGTGCGGACACGCGCGTTATATCGCCGGAAGAGCCACTCCGCCGGTTTGCTCGCCGGAGCGCTGCTGAGCATCGGTCTTGTCGGGTTTTGGCCGCAGGGGCTTTCTGCGTTGAAGCCGCAGCCATCGCCCCAGCCGCTCATCAATAGCCAGCTTCCTCAGCCAGCCGAACCGGGGCTGAGTGGTTTCGTGCCACCGCTTGAGTCAACCGCGATCATCGTGCCGGAGGCAAGCCCGGCTAGCGGAGCCTCAGCCGAGGAAAGAACGGCAGAGGCTGTGTGTGGTACGGCGATCGTGCAGGGCGTGGCGGCGCTGGCTATTCGCGAAGGTCCATCGCGGCAGTATCAGGTTGTTGGCGAAGTGCCGCAGGGCCGCAGAATCAAGCTGGTCTGTGAGCCGACAGTCAGCGCGGACGGCATCATCTGGCAGCGAGTTCATTATGGTGGTCGGGGCTGGATGAGCCGCAAATATCTGCTGGCGGAGCAGCCTTAAAAAGCAAGGAGACTGGTCAACTCGGCCAGTCTCCTTACCATATCTTGCAGCCGCCGGGCTAGTCAGTCAGCTTGTTGATCGCTTTTTGGATCAGCCCCGGTGCGCCGTCCTGCATCTGCTGGACCTGCGCAAAGCCGTCGGGTCGGGGCGGCGCCAGCTTCGGCTCCTGACCGAGCGGCACCGCGCGACGGATGTTAAACTCGCCCTTGCCGTCGAGCGATGGCCCGCTGTTGAAGCGGCCCTGTGGCGGTGCGATGCTGTCGACGCCGGTTGATACAAAGGCGTAGCTAAACTCGGTGTTTTCCTTGGCCTGCGGAAAACTGTTCGGGATCGGCAGCACACCCTCATGGCCGCCCAGCTCTTCGATCACCGCCAGCCACTGCTGCTGGTGCATGGTGTCGCGGGCGATCAAGAATGACAGCATATCTTTCATGCCGGGATCGTCGGTCAGGTTGTAGAGCCGCGTCGCCAGCACACGGCCGGTTGACTCGGCGGCGACGTTGGCGTACATGTCGGCGGCGATGTTGCCGCTGGCGTACACATGCGAGCAGTCGAAGGGAACGCCTTCGCTGTTCGTGGGCGTGGCTGCCAGTCCAGCCGACAGATAATGCCGTGGGTTCATGCCGCCCAGCACAGCGCCGACCAGCGGATTTTTGGCCATCTCGTCTTGCAGATCGGTGGGCGCACCCTCAAGGTTCAGCGCCACAGCCGTCGAGAGCATCTCGATATGCGCGATCTCCTCGGTGCCGGTTTCCAGCAGCATATCGCGGTACTCCGTCGGGCCGCGCGAGCCCCAGGCCTGGAAGAGATATTGAAGCATAACCCGAATCTCACCTTCGACGCCGCCGATCGCCTGCTGAAGCATTCTAGCAAAGGCCGGATTGGGATTGTCGACGCGGACGGTGTACTGAAGATTCTTGTCGTGATAGAACATAATTCCCCTCTTCTCTCCACAAGGTCAAGCCGATAGATCTGTGTGACTCGCTACGTCTTGCTCCTCCTTTCGATCGTTCAGGTTTGAACACACAGAGGGGCGCCGTTAGCAATTGGCGGACCAGTGAGTACTCATAAGTTGTGGGAGCAAGACAAGAATTATGGTGGGGCTAAAGAAGATCTGAGGCCAGGCGCGCAGCCGGAAGCTGCGATACCACACAAGAGTCATGGAGCCTCCGCTAGATTCTGGCAGACAATGTTTGGTTATGCGTGGACCAATCGTAGCCGCGCCTGTCACGACTGTCAAGTGTTTAGTGGAATGATAATCACTATCGAACCAATCCTGATCAGGAAGTATAATGATTATCACTGTCATAAAGGTTGACAGTTGTGCGTAAATCGTGTACCGTAATCAGCAAGCATTCGGCCATTTTGCCAGGACAGCTATGAGCACACTCCAGACAGAACATCTCACACTGGCCTACGACAAGGCCGTGATTATCGATGAGATGACTATCACGATCCCGAGCGGGCAGATCACGGCGCTCGTCGGGCCGAACGGCTGCGGCAAAAGTACGCTGCTGCGTGGCCTGGCGCGGCTGCTCAATCCGCGCGGCGGCGCGGCGCTGCTTGATGGCCGGGATATTCACAAGCTGCCTACGCGCGTGCTGGCAACTCAGCTCGGGATCTTGCCGCAATCGCCGGTTGCTCCCGAGGGGCTGACCGTGCGCGAGCTGGTGGCGCAGGGTCGTTATCCCCACCAGTCCTGGTTCCAGCAGTGGTCGGCCACCGATGAGAGCGCCGTCGAGAAGGCGCTGGCGCTGACCGGTATGACCGAGTTGGCCGAGCGTCCGGTAGATGCGCTTTCCGGCGGGCAGCGCCAGCGCGCCTGGATCGCGATGACGCTGGCTCAGGAGACGAGCTGCATCCTGCTGGACGAGCCGACGACGTTTCTTGACCTGGCGCACCAGATCGAGGTCTTGCACCTGCTAGAGCGGCTGCATCAAACCGAAGGCCGCACGATCGTGATGGTCGTGCATGATCTCAACCACGCCACCCGCCATGCTCAGCACATTGTCGCGATGAAACGCGGCGCCGTGATGGCCTCCGGCGCGCCTGCCGAAGTCGTGACGCCGGAGCTGCTGCGCACGGTGTTTGGCGTGGAAGGCGCCGTAATCCCCGATCCGCTCACGGGCGTGCCGCTGTGTATTGCCTACGGCCTCACCCAGAACACAGCGACTATGCCAAACGCCGGCAACGGATCGGGGGAGAAGGCAGCGCTGCCAATAGTTTGACATAATAATTTACCCCATGCATCTATGCCAAGGAGTTTCTATGATCTTTCGTTTGTCGATCCTGCTCGCCGTGATCGCGCTGCTGGCTGCCTGTGGCGGCACACCTGCTGGACAGGAAGCGACCGCCCCGCTCGCCAGTGAACAAGCCAGCCCATCCGCCGCCGCTGAGCAAGCCACCACAGCGGCTGCGGCTCCATCCGCCGCCGAGCAGGTGTTTCCGGTCAGCATCGAGCATAAGTACGGAACGACAACGATTCCTGCCGCTCCACAGCGTGTGGTTGCGCTGGGCTATAGCGATCAGGACCCGATCCTGGCTTTTGGCGTCAAGCCGGTCGCGGTGCGTTACTGGTTCGGCGATACGGCGCAGGGGGTCTGGCCATGGGCGCAGGATGAGCTGGGAGACGCCAAGCCCGAGATTCTGAACATGCCCTTTGGCGAGCTGAACGTCGAGACGATCGCAGCTCTACGGCCGGATCTGATTATTGGTGTTTCGTCGGGCATCACGCAGGAAGAGTACACAACCCTGTCGGCAATCGCGCCGACCGTCACGCAGTCGAAGGACTATGTTGACTTTGGCGTGCCCTGGCAGCAGCAGACGCTGATCATCGGCCAGGCGCTGGGCCAGGAGACGAAGGCCCGGGATCTGGTTGCCAACATGGAGGAGCGCTTCACCCAGATCCGCGCGGAGCATCCCGAGTTCGAAGGCGCAACTGCCGCGATCGCAGCGCCGGCGCCGGATGGGCAATTTTATTTCTCCGGCCCGCAGCACGAGCGCCAGCGCTACCTGTCCTCGCTCGGCTTTAAGCTACCCGACGAGCTGATGACGATCGCCGGTGATGCGTTCTACGGCACGATCAGCGGTGAGAAGCTGAATCTGCTGGATACTGATGTGTTGATCTGGACGGTGAGTCCTGAAGAGCGCGCGACGATCGAAAGCAATCCGATCTATCAGCAGCTCGACGCCGTGAAAGCCGGGCGCGTGATCTTTCTGGATACCTCCGGCAACGGCGAGCTTGTCGGCCCGGCGCTGGTGTACAGCAGCGTGCTCAGCTTGCCGCTGGTCCACGATGAGCTGGTGCCGCAGCTGGCCACAGCGCTCAAGGGCGGCGCGACCAACGCGACGGCAACCACCACGGCGATGCTGACGCGCTAACGCATATAGTTAAGAAGAATAGATAAACAAAGAACAGTCCGCTCTATATTCTTTGTTCCTTTGTTCTTTGTTCTTTGTTCTTTTGTTCTTTGTTCTCTATATGGAGATCATATGATGACAGGTGTAGCCGACTCGCGTTTCTGCTCGGTCTGCGCGCGGCAGGCCGGCCTTGATCCCGGCGGCTCAGGCGGCGGAATATTCGATACCGTTCTCGCCGTCGAGATGCCGCTGCCCTGGCCGGCAACACTTTATGGCGATACGCAGCGCATGCCGCCGGAGATTCTGGCGCTGATGGAGCATATTCGCAGCGAGTACCAGCGCACCAGGGAGCTGCGCATTCTGACACAGATGATCGCCCCCGACGCCGACTACTCCGTGCCGGGCTATCGTCGTGTGATCGGATGGCAGCGGCCCGACGGCCCGTTTGCGCGCTTCCAGCAGAGCGAATACCTGGTGCCTGACGATCAGATCGGGTCGCTGGCGTATGCGCTGGCGCTGGCACCCGAGCGGCTCGGTGATTTTGCAGCCTTCCGGCAGCCGGCCGACGATGTGCGCGATCTGCTGGTTTGTACGCATGGCACCGTGGATGCGGCCTGCTCGAAGTTCGGCTATCCAGCCTACCGGCAGCTCCGCCGCATCGCGGCCGAGTCCGGCGAAACGCTGCGCGTGTGGCGGACGACACATTTTGGCGGCCATGTTTTCGCGCCGACGCTGATGGACATGCCGCACGGCAGCTACTGGGCCTATATCGGAGTGGAGGAGGCACAGCTGCTCGCGCACGAGAGCGGCGATCCGGCGCGACTCTACGCGCACTATCGCGGCTGGGCCGGGCTGCCGGCGCCGTTTCTTCAGGTGCTTGAGCGCGAGCTATTTGTGCGGCACGGCTGGTCCTGGCGCGACTATGCCAAAACGGGACAGATCCTGAGCCAGGATCAGCGCTCACCCAGCCCTGCGGACGAGCCAGGCGAGCCGGCGTGGGTCGAGGTGCGCATCGACTACGCATCGCCTGATGGGAGAGACTCGGGCGCGTATCGGGCGCGGGTTGAGCTGAGCCAGCGTATCGAGATCATTCACACCAGCGGCCAGGACGCGCTGTACGCCTACCCACAGTATAGTGTCGCCGGCCTGGAACACATCGCCGACGATCCACAGGATCAGCTGCATGTCGGGCGGTCGATCTGCGCTACAGGAAACATGTTATGACCTCCTCGGTCCAAACCGCCCGGCCTTTGCGCGTGGTTCGCCCGCGTCCAATCCTGATGCTGGGCCTGCCCGGCTGTGTGGCGCTGCTGGCGGTTGCGATGATGACAAGCATTGCTTTTGGGACGGCGGAGATTGCGGCAAAAGATGTCTGGGCGGCGCTGGTTGCCTATGATCCGTCGTCGATGGAGCATCTGATCATTCGCACGCTGCGTGTGCCGCGCGCCGTGATCGCGGCACTTGTCGGCGCAGCGCTGGCGGTCGCCGGGGCGCTGATGCAGGGGCTGACGCGCAATCCGCTAGCCGATCCGGGTATTCTGGGGATCGAAACCGGCGCGTCTCTCGGCGTGGTGAGCGCGGTCTTTTTCCTCAATATCAGCTCACTCAGGCTGTACGCGATCTTTGCGTTTATCGGCGCGGCGGTGACCGCAGTAGCTGTGTATGGGCTTGGCTCGCTGGGACGCGGCGGCCCGACGCCACTCAAGATCACGGTGGCCGGAGCGATCTTCACGGCGCTGCTCACATCGTTGACGACGGGCATCTTGATTTTGAACCAGCGCACGCTTGAAGAAGTGCGCTTCTGGCTGGCTGGCTCGGTGGCGGGACGTGATCTAAATCTTCTGCTTCAGGTAGCGCCCTATCTCCTGGTCGGATTAGTCTTTGCGCTAGCGCTTGGCCGCCAGATCACAACGATCTCGCTTGGCGACGATGTAGCCCGTGGCCTAGGCCAGCGCACCGGATGGGTCAAGGGTCTCACGGCGATCGCGACCGTGCTGCTGGCCGGCGGTGCGGTATCGATCGCCGGGCCGATCGGCTTTGTCGGCCTGGTAATCCCACATATTACGCGCTTTCTGGTTGGCCAGGATTATCGCTGGATTCTGCCTTATGCCGCACTGGTGGGCGCGATCTTCCTGGTGCTGTGTGACGTCCTGGCGCGGCTGGTGCTGTCCGGGTATGAGCTGCCGGTCGGGATTAAGACCGCGCTGGTGGGAGGGCCGGTCTTTGTATATCTGGTACGCTGGAGGGTCAAACGATGATCACACGTCCCTGGCTCGTGGTGCGCCCGCGCCGCCTGCCGATCTCGTTTCGCGTCGATCGACGTGTGCCGATCGTGCTGCTCGGCGCGCTGCTGGTGACGCTGGCGGCTATGGTGATCAATATCGGCGTCGGCGAGTATCCGGTCGCGCCGCTCGACGTGATGCGCACGGTGCTCGGGCTGCCGACAAGCAACACGACCGATGCGTTTATCGTGAATACGCTGCGCCTGCCGCGGATGCTGGTTGCCGCGCTGGTGGGGCTGGGCCTGGGTGTTGCCGGCGCGATTCTGCAAGGGCTGACGCGCAATCCGCTGGCCGAGCCCGCTATTCTCGGCATCAGCTCGGGAGCTGGGCTTATCGCGGTGACGTTGATCGTCGTGGTCCGCAACGTTCCTGGTGCCCTGATCTCAGCTGCAACATTCGCCGGCGCGCTGCTGATCACCGGCCTGATCTATCTGCTGGCCTGGCGCGGTGGTGACTCGCCGATTCGGCTTGTGCTTGTGGGCGTCGGGTTTAGCTCGGTGGCCGGCGCGCTCATATCCGTGATGATCACCTTCGGAAACATCAACGATGTCCAGCGGGCGCTAGTATGGCTGACCGGCAGCGTTTATGGCAGCACGTGGAGCGAGGTCTGGTCACTGCTGCCGTGGGTTGTCGTGTTTGTGCCGCTGGCGGTGTTGCTCGCGCGAGACTTGAATGCGCTCAGCCTGGGCGAAGAGGTGGCGCGTGGATTAGGCAGCACGGTGGGGCTACGCCGTGGCCTGCTGCTGGTGACATCGGTAGCGCTTGTGGCGGCAACTGTTGCCGCTGCCGGCACGATCAGCTTTGTCGGCTTGATGGCACCACATCTCGCCCGGCGGTTGGTGGGCTCGGATCAGAGCGGCTTGCTGCCAACCGCCGGCATTCTGGGAACGTTGATCGTTGTGCTTGCAGATTTAGTGGGGCGGACGATCTTTGCGCCGATCGAGCTGCCGTGTGGATTGGTGACCGCCGCGATCGGCGCGCCCTGCTTTTTCTTGCTTCTGTACCAGCAGCGGCATAAATAACAGGTAATTGTCGTTGGTTTATATTACCGATAATCTTTGTTATCTACAAAATTTGTACATACACTTCGCCCACCAGGGCCAATTGGTCGGATGCGGTTTACCCTCCCCGCTCGACAGAGGTCGGATTGGCAGCAAGGTCGGCAAGCAACTGACGCGTCTGCTTCGTGTCGGGATGCTGGGAACCAAGCCGCTGGGTAAAGATCGCCAACGCCTGCTCAACGTAGCGCCGGGCTCGAGTCCTCTCCCCGTGTACGTGCAGCACCTCACCCACGCTGCGCAGGCTCCGGGCCGTGTCAGGATGGTCGTCCCCTAATACACGCTGCCGGATGGCTAACGCCTGCTCCAGGGAGCGCTGGGCCTCCGCGTACTGTCCCTGGGCCGTGAACACTACGCCGAGCGTATGGAAGCTTTCGGCGGTGTGGGGATGGTCTTCCCCCAATACACGCTGCCGGATGGCTAACGCCTGCTCCAGGGAGCGCTGCGCCTCCGCATACTGCCCTTGGGCCTGGAGGATCTCGCCCAAGGCACGCAGACCCCGGACGGTGTGGGGATGGTCATCCCCCAGCGCCCGCCGATAGATCGTCAACGCCTGCTCCAGGGAGCGCTGGGCCTCTACATACTGCCCTTGGGCTGTGAACACTTCACCCAGGCTGAAGTGGCTGAGGGCGGTATCGGGATGGTCGTTGCCCAGCACGCGTTCCTGGATCGCCAAGGCCTGTTCATAGGTGTGCTGGGCCTCCGCGTACTGCCCTTGGGCCTCGATCACCCCGCCCAGGTTGATGAGGCTGAGGGCCGTGATGGGATGGTCATTCCCCAACAAGCGCTGCCAGATCGCCAACGCCTGCTCTAAGGCGCGTTCCGCCGCAACGTACTGCCCTTGAGCCTCCAGTATCACACCCAGGTTCGCGAGGCTCTTCGCAGTATCGGGATGCTCTGCTCCCAGCACGCGCCGCCGAATGGACAATGCCTGCGCATGATAGCGCTCGGCCCGATCGTACTGTCCTTGCTTCCAGAGGACGTTGCCCATGTTGTTGAGGCTGAGGGCGGTATCGGGATGCTCTGCTCCCAGCACGCGCCGCCGAATGGACAATGCCTGCGCATGATAGCGCTCGGCTTCCACATACACCCCGAGTTGAAAGAGATGTACGCCCAGGGCAGTGCATAAGCTGGCGGCGCGTGCATCTGCCTGCGACAGTGCCGCCTCGGTCAGGAAACGGAGATGGGGCTGGACCGCCAGTAACGGGTGCGGATTGCGCTGTTCGTTCAGCGCCTCGGTCACACGCAGGATCGCTGATTCCACCGTAGTCTGGGCCGCTGCATCGACCAGCACCGTCCGCACAAAGGCAAGCACCAGCCGGTGCAGGCGAAGACTTCCCGCCGCGTCCGGTTCCAGCAGCCCCAAATCAATCAGGCGCGTGAAGGCATCCTCGCTCTGGAACGGAGACTCTGTGTCATTGGGTCGCTCCAGGGTATCCATCAGTAAGGAGCGCGGCACCGGCTCGCCAGGCGCGCAGCAGGCGGCATGGGCCAGCAGCGTGCGGGCCAGCGCATCGGTGGGATCGGCCGGATCGAGCTGCGCATAGCTTTGCTCAAAGGTGCGCGCCACATGCTGCACATGCTTCGTCGGCGATAGTCCTGCTGCCTGTAGCGAGCGATCGTCGAGGATCGTCGGGACGTGCAACCGCGCACGATACTGCTTGGGCGTGAGCGCATGGCGATATTTTGCCAGGAAGCTCCCGGCCAGATGCAGCGCCAGCGGCAGATCGCCGAGCATGGCGGCAATCGCCGCGAGGTCAGGATCGTCACTGGGCAGATCCGGGCGAAACGTGCGCAGCAGCGCAACACTGTCCGCGCGGGGAAGTACGTCGAGCGGGATGGGCTGCACACCGAGCGCGGGGTCCCAGTGATGGCGGCGGCTGGTTAACAGCACGCGGCAGCCCCCGTGCGTCGGTCGCCACTGATGGAGCAGCGCCTCATCCTCGCAGGTATCGAAGACCAGCAGGCGCGGCGTTGCGCTCGCCCAGGCTGCCAGGACGAATTTGACCTGCTCGTCAAGAGGCAGCATGTCAAACTCGGGACGGAGGTGCATCGCGTCTGTGCCGCCACACGCGGCGACTTCCGCTGGAATCGCCGCCGGATCGGCGAAGCTGAGCCAGAACACGCCACCAGGGAAGAACTGGCCATAGCGGTGGACGAACTCGCAGGCCAACTGCGTCTTGCCGATCCCGCCTAAACCGGTGGCTACTGCGATCTCCAGCTGACCAATCGCGGCGGCTCCGTCTGCGGTGAGCGCCTCAACCACCTGGCGGAGATCCTCGTCCCGCCCGACGAAGAGCGGGTTGCGGCGCAGTGGCATCCGCGAGCCTGTTGGCAACGGTGCCGGGTGCGGCACCCTATCGAGCGGCAGGCGTTCGACCGACACCTGGGCGCTGGGGTACGGAACGGGATCGCTGGGGAGCAGCGCACTGGCTAACCGCTCGGCGCGGTGCTCCCCACGTACCAACCGAACAAATACGGCATGCTCGTCTGCGGGAATCTCCAGACAGGTTGCCAGCCGCTCCGTGAGCTGGCGCGAGGGCCGGTGCACCTCCGCTTCCAGTCTCCGGATCGTGACTTCGGCGCAGCCCACGCAGTGCGCTACCGCAGCCTGGGTCAGATCGAGCGCTTTGCGCCGCCGCCGAATCCATGATCCCAGGGTCTCATGCTCTCGCTTGTCTCGCATCACACCTTCTCCCGAACGTCAGAGTGCCATGCCAATACAGTGGTTCCACTATCGGGGGCAGCGTGGGGGATCTGACCTCCTCCGCACGAACGGGAGGAGGCCGGCCGCTGGACGGACACCGACCGGACAGGCTACCTTTAACTCTATCTTAACTTGATCGCTTTTTGAATCGGAAACCGATCCCAGAATCTGGCAGGGATCTGGTGTAATACCTGCCAAGCGATGGATTGGCTTACAACAACCTATTCATCACCTCCACGCATGGGAACGTGTGACCTACACATTCCAAATTGTGGGAGAACACCTGCAACGCAACGTATGGTGCCATCTATGGTGTTCCAGCAGGTACGGAAAGTTGGATACCAGAGATGATGCTGGATGTTGTTCGCACTTAACACCTCTTTATCAGAAGGGAAACGACATGTCCAGATCACATCGTCGCCGATCCATCGCGATCGCCGCACTCATCGCGCTCGGCTCGTTCGGCATGGTGAGCCAGCCGCAACCCGCACGCGCCGCCGCGCTCACGGTGGATGTCGTCTGCACAGACGCCGTTGGTGGTGATTACCAGTACTCGAATTTTACCTGCAATATACAGGTCGATAACGGGACGTACCAGTATAACTGGGCCTGGATGTGGCAGGGTAGTACACGAAACCAGAACTATTCTGGATACTCGTACACGACGGGCGACGGAGTTGTCACTGGCCAGTGCCTGCGCGGCTACAACGCGGGCCTGACGCTGCAAATTTCGGACAATCGGGAGGTCGTCCGAGATACATCAATGTTCTACTGCTCCTAGGTGGGACACGAAAGCAGGGAGGCGCATAGTGCGCCGCTCTACGCTCCTTACTTAATATGTCTTTGCCAGAAGGACACCTTCATGAAGGGTTCTTCAACCGGCTCACACTCACCCGTATTCACCGTCGCTCCCCCTACGACGAACACGCCGCTGTCGGTCGACATGTTCTATGGAGAAATGATAGATGAATATGCCTTTTCAACGTCTGGCACTCAGTCTCGCCCTCCTGGGCGCGTGCCTGAGTATGCCCACGGCCTTCGCCGCCGATCGTACGACTTCCCCGCGCCCGGTCCTGCCCGCCGAGGGACCAACACTGCCCAATCGCTATATCGTCGTTCTCAAGGAAGGCGGTAATCCGCGCTCCGTCGCCGCCATTGCCGGCATCCAACCAACGCATCTCTACACCTCCGCGCTCAACGGTTTTGCTGCGGAGTTGAACGCGGGCCAGCTTAATGCCCTGCGCCATAACCCGAACGTCGATTATATCGAGCACGACGCCCCGGTAACCCTTGACGCGACCCAGACCATGGATGCCCTTGGCGACCCGTGGGGCTTGGATCGCATCGACCAGCGCAATCGGCCGCTCTCCCGGACCTACACCTACACCGCGACCGGCAGTGGCGTGACGGCCTACATCATCGACACGGGCTTGCAAGCCAACCACCCCGATTTCGGTGGCCGCGCGCAGAACGTATTTGACGTGTTCGGTGGCACCGGCGATGACTGCGACGGTCACGGCACGCATGTCGCCGGTACGATTGGCGGTGCGACCTATGGCGTGGCGAAGCAGGTGCAATTGCGCGGCGTGCGTGTCTTTTCCTGCGATGAAGATAGCGAGTGGTCGGATATCATCGCGGGTGTAGACTGGGTGCGCGCCAATGCGCAGAAGCCGGCGGTTGCCAATATGTCGCTCGGCGGCGGCAAGTTGACCGCGGTCAACACAGCGGTGGCAAATCTCTCGAACTCCGGCGTGTTCGTAGCAGTAGCCGCTGGCAATAATGCTACCACGTCTGCATGTAACCAATCGCCCGCCAGCACGCCGGAAGCGTACACGGTGGCAGCGTCGGATAAGACCGATGCTAAAGCGTCCTTCTCCAGCACCGGATCGTGCGTTGACATCTATGCCCCGGGCGTGGCGATCAAATCGGCCTCGATCAACAGCAGCACGGACACTATGAGCGGCACGTCGATGGCCGCGCCGCATGTGGCGGGCGCGGCGGCGCTCTACAAGAGCGTGTACGGAGATGTGTCCAGCGCGACGGTCAGCACCTGGCTCTCAAACAATGCGACGCCAAATGTGATCAGCGGCAATCCGACAGGCACTCCCAACCGCCTGCTCTACGTTCCCGCTCTCATCGCCCCCACAGTGAGCGCGGGCGGCTACCATAACTGCGCCATTCGCACGGATCAATCGATCGCCTGCTGGGGTGAGAACTATGACGGGCAGATCATTGCGCCGACTGGCACCTTTACCGAAGTCAGCGCAGGCACCGCGCATAACTGCGCCATTCGCACGGATCAATCGGTCACCTGCTGGGGCTACAACGGCCTGGGGCAGTCGACGCCGCCGACGGGTACGTTTAGCCAACTCAGTGCTGGTGGTCACCATACCTGCGGCTTCCGCACTGATGGCAGCCTCGCCTGCTGGGGCGGCAACGGCGTCGGTATGAATTATGGGCAGGCGATCCCGCTGGCCGGTACCTTTACCCAGGTGAGCGCAGGCTTCTTCCATACGTGCGCCGTCCGTACCGACCAAACCGTCGCCTGTTGGGGCCAGACCGAATACGGGCAGTCGACGCCACCGGCGGGCACCTTTAAGGAGGTGAGTGCAGGCCGCTACCACACCTGTGGCCTCCGCACTGATGGCAGCCTCGCCTGCTGGGGCGGCAACCAATACGGGCAGTCGACGCCGCCGACGGGCACCTTTACCCAACTTAGCACGAACTTCCGGCATAACTGCGCCATCCGCACCGATGGGAGCCTCGCCTGCTGGGGCTACAACAGCGATGGGCAGTCGACGCCGCCGACGGGTACCTTTACCCACCTCAGTACTGGTGGCTACCATGCCTGCGCCCGCCGCACCAATGGCAGCCTCGCCTGCTGGGGGAACAACGTTTTCGGACAGGGTAGCCCGCTGGCAGCCTGGTATTAAGGAGGCATGACGGAACGGGGCGTGGAGCATCTTCCACTCCACGCCCCGTTCCGTGCTCGGCGGGAATGCTGGACCAGTTCCGTACGCGCCTGGTGCTTGGCGAGCGGCCGACCAGATCATGTGTGGCGCAGGAGCACCTGAGATGATCCTAGCGAAGCTGTGCCAACTGCTGAGCCGGATCGGCGACGATCGCCTGGAGCAGCGCCTGGAACTGAGCCAGCAGCGCCTCCATGCGCGCCGCCGTGAAGAGATCAGTGTTGTACACCAGATCGAACAGGATTGTGTCGGCCATCTCCTGAGCGTAGATCGTAAAGTCAAGCTTCGAGCCATGATCATCCTGCGGCACCGCCTCGATCGTAAGACCTGGCAGGTCGATCTGGACATCGGGAACATTCAGCATATTGAAGCTGACCTGAAACAATGGATTGTAGCGCGGGTCGGGGCGCAGATTCAGACCCTCTACCAGCGTCGTCATCGGCAGGTATTGATGCGTGTAGGCGTCGAGCGTGGTCGTGCGCACCGCGCGCAGCAGTTCCCCAAACGTGTGCTCCGGCACGATGCGTGTGCGCAGCGGCAGCATGTTGAGAAACAGGCCGATCAGGTTGTCGGCCTCTGCCAGCACGCGACCGGCGGAGGGCGTGCCCACCATGATGTCGGTATCGCCGGAGACACGCCA
>DASWTW010000375.1:0-8161 GCA_036401895.1 Herpetosiphonaceae bacterium
GACCCGCCCTTCACCAAGCTCGACCTGATCACCTGCCGCAACCTGCTGATTTATCTCACCCAGGAGGCCCAGGCGCAGGTCATCCAGACGTTCCAGTTCAGCCTGCGACCGGGCGGCTATCTGCTCTTGGGCACCGCCGAGTCGCTGGATGGCACAGATGAGCACTTCGTTGCCGTCGCCAAAGCCCAGCATCTGTACCGGCGCTCCACGCAGCTGAGCCCGCCACCGGTCCTGACGATCGGGGGTGGGCGGTCCGTGCCCCCCGGCCTGCGGGACCGCGGTCCCGTGCCGCCGGCGCTGCCGAGCGTGGCGAGCGACCTCCATCAGCGGCTGCTGCTGGCGCACCTGCCGCCGAGCGCGCTGATCACCGCCGACTATGAGATCGTGCATCTGACGCGGGGGGCGAGCCGGTTCTTGCAGCTGGAAGGGGAGCCATCGGCCAATCTCCTGCGCCTGGTGCACCCCGACCTGCGGCTGGACCTGCAAACGCTGCTGTTCCAGGCCGGGCAGGGGCACCAGCGTGTCACCCGGCGCGGCGTCCGCGTCACCCTCGACGCGACCATCCACCTCGTGGACCTGGTGGCGGAGCCGGTGGTGGATGGGGCCGTCCCCGACGGCGCGCTGCTGGTGCTGTTCGCCGATGCTGGGGCGGCAGCAGCAGACATGCCGCCCGGCACCCTCGCAGGTGATGGGGTCATGCGCGAGCTGGCCACGGACCTCGCGCGGACCAAGGAGCAGCTCCAGATCACGATCGAGCAGTACGCGACCAGCAGCGAGGAGTACCAAGCCGCCAACGAGGAGCTGCAAGCGATCAACGAGGAATTGCGGGCGGCGAGTGAGGAGCTGGAAACCAGCAAGGAAGAATTGCAGGCGGTGAACGAAGAGTTGAGCACGGTGAACCAGCAGCTCAAGCACACGGTCGCGGAACTGACGGCGGCCAACAACGACTTACAGAACCTGATCGCCGCCACCGCCATCGCGACGCTCTTTCTGGACCGCGAGGGGCGCATCACGCGCTACACGCCCAGCGCCGAGGCCATCTTCCACCTGATTCCGACCGATCGGGGCCGCCCGCTCGCCCACGTCACCCATACGCTCCAGGACGCGCACCTCGCCGACGATGCGGCGCAGGTGCTGCGCACGTTGATCCCGATCGCGCGTGAGCTGGCCAGTGCGGACGGCCACGCGTATCTGGTGCAGATCCGGCCCTACCGCACGACGGATGACCATATTGGGGGCATCGTCATCACCTGCGTCGACATCACGGAGCGCCAGCAGGCGCTCGCAGCGTTGGCGGAACGGGCGCGCCTGCTGGATTTGAGCAATGATGCGATCATCGTGCGGGATGTGAACGATCGCGTCATCTACTGGAATCATGGGGCCACCGCGCTGTACGGCTGGACCCGCGACGAGGCGCTGGGGCACCACCTGCACACGCTGCTGCGCACGGAATGTGAAGCGCCCCTCGCGGACCTGATCATGCGGCTCCACCAGCAGGATCGGCTGGAAGGGGAAGTGGTGCAAGTGACGCGGGAGGGGCGGCGCATCACCGCCGCCTACCGGTGGGTGCTGGATCGGGATGCCGACGGTCGCCCCGGCGCCATTCTGGCCACCTACAATGACATCACCGCGCGCAAACAGGCGGAGGCGGAACGCGAACACCTGCTGGCCGCCGAGCACGCGGCGCGGCTGGCGGCCGAAGCCGCGCTCCAGACCCGCGAGCAATTTCTGTCGATCGCGTCGCATGAGCTGCGCACGCCGCTGACCGCCCTCATCGGCAATGTGTATCTCCTGCCCACGCTGGCGGCGCAGGGACCAGACCAGCTTGCCCGCCTGAGCGAACGAATCACGCGCCAGGCGCACCGACTCAATGCGTTGGTGGACCAACTGCTGGATGTGTCACGCCTCCAGCGCGGCCAGTTTGCAATCGAGCCGCAGCCGACAGATCTCGCGGCGCTGGTCGCCCAGGTCGTGGACGAGTTTCGCATCACCCTGCCGGAGCGGACCACGCACACGGTCGCGTTCCAGCGCCCGGATGGGCACATCCGGGTAGCGGGTGATGGACCGCGGCTGGCGCAAGTGCTCCAGAATCTGTTGAGCAATGCGGTGAAGTACAGTCCCCAGGGTGGACCCGTGCAGGTGCGCGTTCGGCCCACGGCGACGGCGGCGATTCTGGAAGTGAGCGATCAGGGGCTGGGGATTCCGGTGGAGGACCAGGCGCGGCTGTTTGAGCCGTTTTACCGGGCCAGCAATGGCAGCCGGCAGGCGAGCGGCTTTGGCGTGGGGCTGTATATCGTGCACGAGATTGTGCAACGGCACGGGGGCCGCGTCGAGGTGGAGAGTACAGAGGGCCAGGGCAGCACCTTTCGCGTCACGCTGCCGGTCCTTCCGATCACACCTCGGTCCTGAGACACGCTTCCGGTGCTAGGGGCCAAGGTGGGCTGCCACCTGGCGCAGCAACGCATCCACCGCGAACGGTTTCCCGATCACGGTGCTTGCCCCCGCTGCCCGCGCTGCGGTGTCCAGTGCCCGATCCGCATCCCCGGTCAGCAGGAGGATCGGGACCTCCTCGCCCAGAAGATCGCGCAGGCTCCGGCACAGGATCAGGCCATCCACATCGGATAAGCGGCGGTCGAGCAGGATCGCGGAGACAGGCCCGGTCGTCGCCTGCCGGAGGCCGTCTGTCTCAGAGGACGCCGTCCGCACCTGGTAGCCCGCGAGCGTCAGAAGCTCTTCCAGAAAGCCGAGCAGGGCCGCATCATCGTCAATCACGAGTATGGTTGCCGGCACCAGGGGTGCTGCATCCATCGTCCCACCTCCTCAGATCGTGGACGCCCCAGGCACGCGGAGCACCGGCCGGGCCACCAGCGCAGGTGTTCCGTGCACGCGTTCTTATGCCCAGGCGTCGTCCCGTCCCTGCTGGTTCTCATCACGCGCTGCGCGTGGTGTCAGCAGATGACCAGCAGCAGGGACCATGGCAGCCCCTCGCACCTGATCGCGGGCAGCCGCGCAGCCGCGTGACGCAGAGCCTGGGTGCTCCCGGTGGTCAGATGGGCGAGTCCGGTGTGGCTGGGTCAGCGGAAGCCACATGCAACCATCTGGCGGCGGCCCACCGCGTGCCCCAGCGATAACGACCTGGTGGTAGCGCGGGATGCTCCCATCGCTGCTGATCCTCACGCGGGATAGGGGAGGACGTAGAAGAACATGACGCAGAACAACAGCCCGCCGCCGATCAGCACCGCCATATGCCACAGTTCGTGATTGCCGAAGTAGGGCGGAAACGGATTGGGCCTGCCATACTGGAAGCTCACCGCCCCCAGCGTGTACACCAGGCCGGCCGTGAGCATCAACCCGACCGCCCCGACACCAAGTTGGGCGGAGATCGGAGCGATGAAGCAGAGGACGATCCAGCCCAGGCTGAGGTAGCTCAGATTCGAGACCAGGCTGGACAGCCGCACGAACCAGACCGCTTTGATCACGATCCAGAAGATCGCCAGACCCCAGACGATGCCCAACAGCACCCAGCCGCGCGCGCCCGCAAACAGCGTCAGGCAGAAGGGCGTGTAGGTGCCGGCAATCAGCAGATAGATCGCACTGTGATCCAGAATCCCTAGGACGCGCTGGTAGCGGCCAAAGAGCAAAAAAAAGTGCAGGAGGCTGCTCGCCAGAAAGGAGAGCAGCAGCGTGGTCCCGTACACGGCAAACCCTACCACCAGCGCCCCGTTGCCATCCCGCGCCGCCAGCGTGACGAGGAGCGCGGTCACCGCGACCGCGCCCAGCGCCCCCAGCCCGTGACTGATCGTATTGACATACTCGTTGCTATCGGGAGCGGAAATCATCCGATCCATGACCAGGTTGGGCTGTTTCATCACCATCTCCTCAGTGTGTCACCCAGGTTTCGCACATCGCTGACGCGTGACGACCGACGCTCCTGCATGATTCGTGCACGCACATGCTCGACCTCGACGTGGCAGCATGCTGTGGGATGCGACGCGCACGTCGGTTGACCGTAGGGTTCCTGCTCCCAGGCACGCAGGCGATCGCTCCCCGCACCCAGGGCTGCCCAACGTTCCGGCACACTCCTTGCACGGCGTGAGCGGCATTCGATAGGTGGGCGATGGACGAATATCAGCGCCATCATGTGGAGCAGGCGTTTCGGCGGGCACGGCTCCAGGCCTGGATCAGCGGGATACGCGGGCGGTGGGGGCGGCGGCTGACCGAGCTGGTGTCCTTCCCGGACGTGCGCGCCCGCATCCTGGTCCGTGGCCAGCGGGATCTGGGGCTGCGGCTCGTCGCGCTGCACCAGATCGTGGGCAGCGAAGGGCGGCGGGGAGATTTCGACCGGCAGTTCGCGCCACGCCGGTCACACACGCGGGATCGCTGGGAGCGGATCGACCTGGCGCGCCTGGAGGACCGGGGCTTGCCGCCGGTCGAGTTGATCCAGGTGGGCGAGATTTATTTTGTCCGCGATGGGCATCACCGGCTCTCGGTGGCACGCCAGGCCGGGCAGCAGGAGATTGAGGCCCATGTCGTGGAGCTCACGAGCAATGTGCCGCTCACGGCGACCTTGGACCAGCGGGACCTCGTGCGCAAGGGGGCGCAAAGCGCGTTTGTCGAACACGCCGGGATTGTGCGGGCGCTGCCCGAGGCAGACGTGCCTGTGGACGCGAGCGAGCCGGCGACCTACGACGCGCTACTGCACCATATCGACACGCATGGGTACTACCTGGGCCAGGCGCAGGGGACGCCGGTCAGTCGCGAAACCGCCGGTGTGCACTGGTACCAGACGCTGTATCAACCGATGATCACGGCGATTCGGCATTGGAACATGCGCAGCGCCTTCCGCGCGCGCACCGAGTCGGACCTGTACCTGCGCCTCATGGATCATCGGCATTACTTGACCGAGCAGACGGGGCACGATCCGGGACCGGACGCGGCGCTCCTCGACTATATTAAACACCTGGGCTCACGGCAGGCGCGCCGCCAGGTCACGCGCCATCTGGCTTCGACCCACCACCAGGCGGAGGCGGACGTGACGCGGATAGCCAACGCAGGAGATGGAGTGCCTGGATGGTGGCGCTGGCGGCACCGGCCCATTGGTCTCGTGCGCAGGCTCATCCCACTGCTCCGATGGCTCCAGGGTATCACACGGTCTCCCGACCCGGCTGCGGAGAATCACCTCCAACCGGAGCGATAAGCGGTCTGCCTGATTCTGAACAGACCCGCAGGTATTGTCCGTTATGGCACGCGATGCTCTGTAGCTCCGATGGTGGGAATGGTTGCTCGGCGCGCACATTCCCACCACCCGCGTACATGAGCGGGAGCCCTGCCGACGCGCTGGGTGGCAGTAGCTCCTGGCGTTATGGGGTGCGCCGTGAGGCATCCACCGCTTGCACGCGCTGGGGTTGGTCGCGGCGGGTGAGACCGGCAAGTCCCGCAAGCCCAAGTAAGCCGAGTAACCCCCAGGGAAAGTCGTTATCATCTTGGGTCGTGTCGGTCGTGGTGGCTGGCGCGGACTGCGCGGGTGGGCTTTGCTCCTGCGCAACGACCGTCCCGGCGGTGGATGTCGCGAATGCGGCAAGCAGCGCGAGCGCGAGCGGAAGTCGGCGTGGGTACGGTACCTTCATGCGGGTCCTCCTTCGGTGTATCCCCATCATCTGGATGACGATTCATCCCAACCGAGGAATACCAGGCGCGCCGTGAGCAAGCTCCATGCCGTGACAGGGTGGTGACAGTGGGCAGCGCGGATCGCGCTGCCCACTGTGCCAGAGCGGCCGCTGGTGGCAACCTGCACTTAACTAAGTAGGTATTAGAAAGTTCCTTGCACTTTTCGCATCCAGCGCGTACGCTGGCGATGGAGGTGCATTATGATCTATGTTCACCCCCTGACAGCGGCAGAGGTGGAAGCATTGCGCGCCATGATGCGGCATGACATTGGCCGGGTGAGCCAGCGCGCGCACCTGATCCTGCTCTCTGCTCAGCATACGTCCATACCAGACCTCGCGCGTCTGTTTGCCTGGAGCCAGCCGACTGTCCGCTTCTGGATTCGTCGTTTCGAGGTCGCTGGTCCTGACGGGCTGCGTGATGCGCCTCGTTCCGGGCGACCACGGAAGGTTACGCCAGCGGCCGAGGCCAATCTCAGTACGTTCCTCCAGCAGGACCCGCAGCGGATCGACCAGACCTTCCTGGCGACCTGTTGGACCACCGCTATGCTGGTCCTGCTCTGCACCACGCGGCTGCACATCACAGTTGCTCGGTCTACGCTGCGGAGTGCGCTCCAGCGCCTCGGCTTGCGCTGGCGTCGCCCACGACTTGCCATGCCGCGCACCCCTGATCCCCAGAAAGCCGCCAAACAGTGGCAGCTTGCCGCAGCCGTCGTCGCAGCTCCACCCGACACGGCCATCATCTATGCGGACGAGTCGCGCATCCAAACCCTCCCGCTCGTCCGCGCCATGTGGCAACAGCGTGGCCAGCACGTGCGCATTCCGACGCCGGGCACCAACCACACCATCACCATTTTTGGAGCCCTCAATATTCGGACTGGACGCTGGGATTACATTCTGCGCAACCGGATGCAGGCGGACGATTTCTTGTTGTTCTTGACCTATCTCCTCGGGTGCTACCGCGATCACTCCATCATTGTGATTGTCGATAATTACAGCAGCCATACGGCCCACAAAGTGATGAACTGGGTCGCAGACGAACCACGCCTGCACCTGTTGTTTTTGCCAACCCATTGCGCGCATCTCAACCCGGTGGAGCGGATCTGGTTGCAGCTCAAAAATACGATTGCACCGAACCGTCTCTATGGATCGATCGAGGTGCTGCGCCAAATGGTATTTACCTTCTTCCGCGCCATGACGCCGGAACAAGCTCGTCACTGGGCGGCCGTCGAAATGTGACTGAAACTTTCTAGCACCTACTTAGGTGTCTCGAATGTATGGCACAGGTACCATACGCTTCGCACGATCACCTGGTTCCCTTCAGAAGAGCGCCCATCCACGCGCTCTTCTCTCCCTGGATAGCCCGCGCACTCAATCGACATGCGGCCCCGAGGGTGTTCGCGATGGCCCTGCACCAGCAGGATTATTCAGGAGGGCGTGGGTCGGCACTGGGGGTGCAGGTCCACCTGTTCCGTTTCGCCGTCCGCACAATCAGATCAATGACCACCTGCGATCCACGCTGCTGGCGCCGGGCCTCAAGAAAATGCAGCGCCGACTCGACCTCAGTAACGCGATTGGCGGGAACCGAGATCAGCAGATGCCCACCTTTCCCCGTATCTGATCGACGTGTGACCTTCATAAGACTCCTATTCAAATCTATATGTATATACACGGATTATAAAATATCTCGTCCCATCCTGCAATATCTGCATGATATTTGTTGCTATTGTATATACATTATGGTATAATGTGTATATACACAAAATGGTATCTTCCTGAGGACAAGCTTCGGAATGACCCTCAGTGAGTTGGAAGGAACAGGCATGGAGCGTACGACGACGATGGTTCGCGAGTACATCAACCAGCACGCGTTTGCTGCGGACGAGCAAAAGCTCGGCCTGGAAGGCTGGTCCGTCGAATCGACGGTCAATCCGCACACGAAGCAGGGTCTACTCGCCCGCATCCGCTCGCTCTTCACCCGCAAGGCAACGCATATGGTCGTTACCTATCATCGCCCGCCATCCTTCTAGCTTCCTGCTTGATACAGACATGCTAGCAGTGGGGTTGGATAAACACAACAGTCTGTGAACGGAGCCACACATGCAATTGGAAGACGTACGCTACGGTCAACGCATCCAGGTGAATGTGCCCGGCATCGGCGATCATGGACAGATCGGGACGGTGACACGGGTGCGCGACACCCGGTGCTTCGTCCACCTCGATTGGGATCAGCGCCCGCGCCATGCAGTCGTGTTCTATGCAGCGGATCTCGAACGCATACCTGACGAACCAGTTCGGCCACGCTAGACGGTTCGGGGAGCGGAATTCGGCGCATGCGAAGCGCTCACAGACACGGCACGTGCGCCAGGGAGATGCGATGAGCAAATTGATCGAGACAACAGAATTACGCCATGGGAACATCTTTGAACTGCCCAACGGAAGTGTGTATCTGGTTGAAGCACAGGCAGACCCAGCACGAACGCTTCAGGCCCGCCTGT
>DASWTW010000376.1:0-9207 GCA_036401895.1 Herpetosiphonaceae bacterium
AGCAGAGCGGCGCTCGTGGAAAGCGCTGCCAGCAGCCCGGCACGTCGGCCAAAACCATCGAAATTCTTAAGCATAATGGCGCTCCAAAAGATGAACGGAAACGAACGATCGCGAACACCATTGCTGGCATTCGCGATCCGCTGATTCTATTGAGCAGATGAACTAGCAGCTGTTGTGGCTGGTCATCGGCTGGTACTCGTCGTAGTAGGTGACCGGGTTGCCGCCCAGCACGACGCGCTGATCGGCCCCGTTGAGCCGCTGCTCGTAGTGCAGGTGCGGGCCGCTGCTGCCGCCGCTGTTGCCGACCGAGCCGATCCGCGTGCCCATCGACACCGACTGGCCCTGAGTGACCATGAACTCCGACAGATGCGCATACAGCGTCGTCCAGCCGTTGCCGTGGTCGATGATGATATAGCGGCCATAGCTGGTATCGCCCAGGTTACGCACGGTAGTCACCCGGCCACCGGCGCTGGCGACCACCGCATCGCCGAAATCGTTGTCGCGGTTGAAATCCACGGCGAGCTGCGGGCTGTGGTTGCTGCGCGTGCTGGCGATCCAGGTCTGGCCGCAGCGGAACGGCATGCGGAACAGAGGCGCTGCCATAGCGGGCTTGGCGCTCTGCGGCAATACCGTTGCGGCGAGCAGCAGCGCACCAGAGGCGAACGAGGCCAGCAGGGCGGTACGACGGCCGGCGGGGGCGAGTCGGCTAAACATGGGTTTCTCCTGACATAAAGATTTGAGCTTCGGCAGCAATGCGGCGGGATCTACAGATTAGCAGTTGTGGCTGGTGAATGGCTGATAATCGTTGAAATAGGCGACCGGGGTGCTACCCAGGACGGCTGGCTGGGCATTACCGTTGTAGCGCTGCTCGTAGTGCAGATGCGGGCCGGAAACGTTGCCGCTCTGGCCAACCGAGCCAATGCGCGTGCCCATCCCAACGGACTGGCCCTGGCTGACCCTGACGTCCGACAGATGCGCATACAGCGTTGTCCAACCGCCGCCGTGGCTGATGATGATATAGCGGCCATAGCTGGCAGTTCCCAGGTTGGCAACTGTGGTGACCGTGCCGCCGGCGCTGGCGATCACCGCATCGCCAAGGTCGTTGTCGCGGTTGAAATCGACGGCGTAGAGAGGATTGTGATTCGTGCGCGTGCTGGCGATCCAGGTCTGGCCGCAGAGGAAGGGCATGCGCATAATCGGCGCAGCCATGGCCGGCTGGACATTCTGCGGCAGCAGCGTGGAGGCCAGCAGCAGAGCGCCGGTAGCGAACGAGGACATCAGCGCGGCACGGCGTGTAATGATCTTCTTGAACATGGGAGATCCTCCGAGTTGTGACAACCGCTTCCTGGGGGACGATCTCAGCGTGGAAGTCCGAGATGTGAACGGGTCATCAGTGAGTGTTTACCAGTTTTAAACCGTTCATTTACCAATATTAAACCATAGCATGCGGCAGAGATCTACGGGTCAACGGGTACAAAAAGGGGTACAGTTCGGGGTACCGGCCGTCGATCGTACGGGAGATCCTGTGTTACAATGGGACGACATCATACGTTGACCGCTCGGCGCGAGAACATCTTCGCCAACTCAGGATGCCAGTTTCTGGACCGCCTGCTTCACGATGCCGATCTTACATTCCCCCCCGAGAACCACATGCAGCAGCGCATTTCAGCATTAGGCCACTGGATCAAAGAGCGACGTAGAGCCATTGCGCTTTCACGCGAAGCGCTCGCCGACCACGTTGGCTGTTCGATCGAGACGATTCGCAAAATCGAGACCGGGCGGCGGCGACCATCGCTGCAAATTGCAGAGCGGATGGCGATCGCGCTTCAGATCAGCGAGTTGGACCGTCCACAATTCCTTCAGCTTGCCCGGGCCAAAGACGATCCATCCGGCCCGGCAGCGCTGCCCGCCAGCGGCAGCGAGCGCATCGCGACCACACTTCCGGTTCCATACACGCCGCTGATCGGTCGTGCCGCCGACCTGGAGCGCACCGCGCGGCTGCTGTCGCAGCCCGAGGTTCGGCTGCTCACCTTGCTTGGTCCGGGCGGCGTCGGCAAGACCCGGCTGGCGCTTCAGCTGGTAGCAGAGCTGGAGACGGCGTTCGCGGATGGCGTGTATTTCGTGCCCCTGGCGGCACTGCGCGATCCCAGCCTGGTGCTACCGACGATCGCGCATAGCCTCAACATCTGGAAGGATGCCGACCAGACGCTGACGGCGATCCTGGCGGAGCGGCTCGCGGGCAGGCAGATCTTGCTGGTGCTCGACAACTTCGAACAGGTGCTGGACGGCGCGCTATCGATCGCGACCCTGCTGGAAACCTGCCCGCAGCTTAAGATCCTGGTCACCAGCCGCGCCGCGCTGCATCTTTCGCTTGAGCACCAGTTTCAGGTGCGGCCGCTCTCGCTGCCGGATCTTGCCGATCAAGCGCCGATCGCCGAGCTGATGGACTACAGTGCCGTCGAGCTGTTCTTGCAGCGGGCCCAGGCGATCAATCCCGACCTCGTCCTGACCGAGGCTAACGCCGCCGCGATCGCTGAGCTGTGTGTGCGGCTGGACGGCCTGCCGCTGGCGATCGAGCTAGCCGTCGCGCGAGTCAAGCTGCTCACACCGCAGGCAATGCTGGCGCAGATCACCAATGGCACTAACGGATCGTTTTTCCAGCTGCTGAACGGCGGGCCGCGTGATGCCTCTGACCGGCACCAATCGCTGTACGCGACGATCGCCTGGAGCTATGAGCTGCTCAGCCCGACACAGCAGCAGCTGTTTCGCTGGCTATCGATCTTTGTCGGCGGCTGTAGCCTTGAGGCAATCGCCGCGATCTGCTCGGACGATGTCAAGCCGGCGCTGGGCGTGCCAAGCCTGAGCAACGTCGACGATTGTTTGAATGAGCTTTCGGCGCTGATCGACAACTGCCTGGTGTATCAGGTCGCGTCCGACGGCGACGTGCGCTTTATGCTGCTCGAAACGATCCGCGAGTTCGCGCTCCAGCGGCTGATCGCCAGCGACGAGTGGGCCGCGATCCGCCGCCGCCACGCGCTGTTCTTCGTCTCGTTTGTGGAGCGAATCGGGCCGGAGTTGGAAGGGCGCGGCCAGAGCCGCTGGCTCAAGGCCATGGAGCAGGAGTACGATAATATCCGCGAGGCGCTGCGCTGGTCGCTTCAGGATGGCGATCCCGAGATCGCGCTGCGGCTGGCGGGGATGCTCTGCGTCTTCTGGAACGCGCGCGGCTACGTCAGCGAGGGGCGGCAGTGGCTTGGGCTGGCCCTGGCGCGAGACATCAGCGCCGTGCCGGTGCTGATCCAGATGCAGGCGCTGGACGTGGCCGGCATACTGGCGTTTATGCAAGACGATTACACGGAGGCGCAGAGCTATTTTCAGGCGATCCTGGCGCTGCGCTCAGGTGCCGAGCAAACGCTCTATCCCGCGCAGGCAATGATCAATCTGGGCCTGATCGCCTACTGGGAAGGTGCGTACGGCCAGGCGATCCAGCTGCTGGAGGAGGGCTGGCAGCTAGCGCAGACGGGCGGCGATCTGCGCGCGTCGGCCAAAGCCCAGCTCTACCTGGCGATGGCGCTGCTCAATCAGGATGACTTCGCGCGCAGCGAGCAGCTGCTCAGCCGCAGCCGCGAGCTTTACCAGCGGCTCAACTACCAGAACGGTCTGGGCACCGTGCTCAACTTTCAAGGCCGCGCGGCACTTTATCGTGGCGACATCGATCAGGCGGCCGTGCTGCTACAAGAAAGCCTGCGCATCTTTCAGCCGACCGGCTACAAGCCTGGCATTGCGCGGTCATATGCGTATCTGGCACGCATAGCGCTCAAGCAGGAGCAGCATGGTCACGCCAAAAGCTTGCTTCAGGAGGCGCTGTCGATCTTTCATGAGGTCGGCGACAAAGAAGGCATCGCGACGGCGCTCGAAGGGCTGGCGGGCGTGTACAGCGCCGAAGGTCTGGCGCTGCGCAGTGT
This sequence comes from Herpetosiphonaceae bacterium, assembly GCA_036401895.1. Taxonomy (GTDB): domain Bacteria; phylum Chloroflexota; class Chloroflexia; order Chloroflexales; family Kallotenuaceae; genus LB3-1. The sequence goes on from DASWTW010000376.1 coordinate 3,966, forward strand.
GTTTCTCTGGGGCGCGGCGGCCGCACTGCGCGCGACGATCAAAGCGCCGCAGCCACCGGCGGATCGCGCCTACTACCAGCAGCTCCAGCGCACGCTCTACACCCATCTCGACGAGGCAGCTTTTCGCCAGGGCTGGGAGCGTGGGGCGGCTGCGACGATGTGGCAAGATCCGGCGCTGCTCGATCAGCTGTACAGCGAAAAGCTGGAGCCAGAGGATGCCAGCTCGCCCTACGATCGGAGCCTGGGATGAGCGAGGAGCTTCAGCGCTGCGGCTGGACCAGCACCGATCCGCTGATGATCGAGTACCACGACCACGAGTGGGGTGAGCCTTGCCACGACGATCGAGCGCTCTTTGAGCGGCTGACGCTGGAAGCGTTTCAGGCCGGGTTATCCTGGCTGCTGATTCTCCGCAAGCGCGAGCACTTTCGCCGAGCGTTCGACGGCTGGGATGTCGCGCGGATTGCGGCGTACGGCGAGCAAGATGTCGAACGACTGATGAACGATCCGGGCATTGTGCGCAACCGGCGCAAGATCCTCAGCACGATCCACAACGCGCAGCGCTTCCTGGACGTGAGCGCCGAGCACGGCTCGTTCGATCGCTACATCTGGTCGCTGGTAGACGGAGTGCCACTAAGCCGCCCGGCCGCGCCAACCTGGAGCGCAGTTCCGGCTGCCACGCCGGAGTCGGAGATGATCTCCAAGGAGCTGCGCCGGCGCGGCTTCAAGATGGTCGGGCCGATCATGTGCTACAGCTTTATGCAGAGCGCCGGCCTCGTGAACGACCACGTGCAGGATTGTTTCAAGACGGCGCGACCCACAGACGACGGCCGCTAAAACCCCAGCCAGCTCAGCAGCCAGAAAGTCGCCATGCCCGCGCCGATCGTCAGCAGCAGGTTGCCGGCTCGCCACGCCACCAGCGCGCCTACAATCCCAGCGACCAGCGGCGGCCCGATCATGAGCACCTGCGCGTCGCCCTGTGGTTGCAGTAGCAGCGGCGGCACAATCAGCGCCGTAAATACGGCGACCGGCACATAGCCCAGCCAGCGCTGGAGCACGGGTGAGAGCCTGCCCCGCAGCGCCACCATCATAATCACTCGCGTCGCGTAGGTCACGATTGCCATCCCAAGAATAGCCAGCCAGGTCGTCATTGCGTGTCCTTCCGCTCCTGAGTGTTGATAGAACAGATTATCGGCAAGCCCTGATTCGTCTGTCCACAATGATACAGCCAATCGCCGCCCGCCACCAGATCGGCATCACTGAATGAGTCATGACGACGCGGGTTGAGATGATAGATCCAGGCACGCAGCCGCCGGCGTGGCTCCGCATCTATCAGCAGCACCTCGCGCTCAACACGAACATACAGGCTGTGCTCAGGATCAAGCGGATCATAGTCTTCGAGCCGGTCGAGATCTTGCATGACACGCTCGTAGCAGTCGGGCCGAATCTCGACCAGCTCGCCGACGATCTGCCAGCCTGGTGCGTCGGTCACATAGGCGTAGTTGGTCGCATACATTTTGTGGTCGGGCGCGATAGCCGGGCGCTGGGCCAGTGTTTTGCCCTGGAGGTAACGCCGCCAGTTGTTCTGCCCTGTGCGCAGCGTGCCGTACACAAAAACCGGCAGCTGTTCAGAAGAGTGATGCATAGGTGTATTGTAGAGCAGAAATCAAGCTGGTAGCTAGAAACCAGGAGACACATCAGGCGCCAGCCGCCCGCCGATCAGGCCATTGCCTGCGCGCACATGTACACGGAGCCATCCGTGTTTCCGCCTCCGATGGATAGCGATGCAGCCATATGGCGATCACCATCGGTATAAAAACGACGGCATTGTAAAAGAGATGAAGCTCCATGCGCGGGAACATCAGCTGTAGAATGCTCGTCGGCGCGGGCAAGCCCAGTAGGTTCGTCTGCAACAGCGCCTGACCCAGCAGCAGCGCGTGCTCGAAGTGATGCCAGACCTGAATCCACAGGGCGATCGACCACCAGGTAGCCGCTCGACCGACGAAGCCCCGCCGTAGAACGATCAGCCCGATCAACATAGCCAGCGCATAGCCATAGTGCAGCCACTCCGATGTTACCAGCCAGGGCGCCGCCAGGCCAAGCGCACCGTGCGCATGTGGTCGCGGCCAGTGGAACAGATAGACCTGCATAGCCTGGAGCACATGCTCGGCCCAGTGAGCCAGAACAATGATCATGTAGCCGAGGAGCGCGTAGCGGTGCCATGGGCCGTTGAGCCGATCGAGAAGATTCAGCTGCCGAGACGATTTTGGCTGCGACTGAGCATTCTGTGCCAGACTCATAATGGAACACTCCTTGAGCGATTGGGAGGGCTCTACGCAAAGCGAACGTGGGTAAGATGCCCTCAAGCGTGTGTCGATCCTGCGCTGTTACCAGCCGTCGATCCTGCAAACGTTCCCTGCTTAGCGGCAGGGCATAGATGGTTGGCGAATTTCCTCCAGCATTATTTGCTTTCGCATGTGCTTACACGTAGGCTTGCAGCGCCGCTTGCAGCATGGCCGGTACTGGCGTCGGCACGAAATGGCCTTCGCTATGCCGCATACACGCGATCTGCTGCTCACCGCGCGCCACCAGCTGCTCAGTTCCAGCCGTGTTTCGCCAGTACTCGAAGCCCATCGTCACCCGATTCTGTTGCATCCCAAGCAGCACCATGCGAATAATGACTTCGTCGACGGCAAACAGCTCATCGAAATACTCACAGACGACTTTCGTCGTGACTAGCGCCAATCTCCTGCGCCAGATCGTAGTAGCGTCCATCTACCGCCCGCACAAAGAAAGGATCATGCTGATTCCCGCTGAGATCGTCGCCAGCCTGGAACTCCGGCCAGTGACGCGTATGCTCCAGCAGTGTATCGTTCGACATCGCCAGCTCGTGCAGCTCCGGCCAGCGATTGATCGTGCCTTTGAGAAAGCCGGTTGCCTGGATCGCCTCCAGCGTCCCGTCGTTGTCGAAGTCATCCAGCTTGGCCTCCCAGCCCCAGCCACTGCGTGATAATCCCAGCGCCTCGCTTTGATCGGTGTAGGGCGCGATCCCCTGCTTGATCTGATCGAGCTTGCCGGTGCTGGCATAGAGGAAATGGCCTTCTTGCAGCGAGAACTCGGCGGCAATATTGCTCACATACATATCGAGCAGGCCGTCACCGTTTATATCGCCAAAATCAATGCCCATGCCCTTAAACGAGTCGCGGCCGAGCACCTTAGAATGGGGCGTGGTAAAGGTTTTCTGGCCATTCAGCAAAGCAAAGGCCGGCGCACCAGGACGTGAGCGGTTAGACAGGAGGCGATCGGGGCCGAAGTCATTGGCGAAATACAGCTCGGGCAGCACATCGCCGTCAAGATCGGCAGCGCCGACCGCCAGCGTCCAGCCGGTGCCGCCGTACGCGTCGAAAGCGCCGGCGCTTTCGGTAAAGGCTGCCTGTCCAGTCGCGCCGGACCATAAGAACAGCCGGTTATGACCGCCGTTGAAGGCACGCGACATCGAGCGCTGCATCTCGGCCTTGTCTGTGGCGGCTGCGTCGAGGACGCGCAAGCCATCCGGGAAATAGTTCCCAATGATAATATCGACATGCCCATCGCCATCGACATCTGCGAGCGTGGCGGCGTTGGTATTCCAGATCTCGCCGCTCGTCGTCAGCTCCTGGCGGGTGTAGCTGGCACCGCTGAGCTGATCGCCGGCTCCCACGCGGCCCTGATTCACGAAGAGGATCGGCGTGCGGCCCCAGTAGTACACCAGAATATCGGCGGCGCCATCCTCGTTGAAATCGCCCGGTAAACAGCCCATCGGCGCGGTTGTTGCGGCCTGATAGGGCAAGGGCGCGGGATCGAGCGCGAACGGCTGGTAGCGTACCGGTGTGCCTGGTGCCGTGCCAATCACTACCTGATCGATGCGGGGATCGACGGAGCACACATCGTTGGGCAGCCCATCGCCATCCAGATCGTGAAGAGCGACCGCCGCCCCCACCGATGAGATCCAGGCGATATTCCGCTCAAACATTGGATGGACGGTGCGCAGCGTGCGCGTGGGATACTCGCCCAGCTCCGGCAGCGCGCTGGCCTGGAACGCGAACCGATCGCCGAGCGACGCGCGCTCAGCGGCGGGCAGCTCAGGAAGACGTGCCAGCTGATAGCTAAAAAATACAAGCGCGATCGCAACGAGGCGACTCGTCTGGCCTAGAAGCCATTTGAACAACAGTTCCATATGGGAGTCCTTTTTTCCGCTACAGATGTCCTCGTTGCACCTGCAAGTAGTTGTCGGCGCCAGCACCGCCGAACCGCGACTGAATGCGTTGGCGCCAGTGTTCATAGGCGGGAAGAGGCTGATCGGCAGGCAGATCCTTGAGGGCCTGATCGGTGATGGCAGCCGCATCCTGAGCCGACATCCGGCAGAGAATACGGGTGGCATCCTCGGTATGGGGCGTCAGATTTCCGGCGCGCTCACGGGTTTTCGCCGCGAAGGCAACGCCTTGCGCAAGCTGGGGCAGACAAGCGCCCGCTGCATCACGGAGCGTCGTCAACGTTAGCTGATCGACGCCACCGGCGTACGCGCAGGCCAGGCCCACGCCGCTCCACAGATCCGCGTGGCGATCCGGGGCAAAGGTCGCGATGGTCTGCGCAATTGCTGCGACGTCCATCGCTTTGACGAACCAGAGGCTGCGCCCAAATCCCTGGTCGAAGACGCGCCGCTCATAGCCTGTCAGCCGCCGGGGCCAGCGCTGCGCCGAGAGGTAGCGCTGAGCATGAAAGTAGCCTTCATGAAAGCCGTAGCCGTCGAGCGCTAGCCAGCCGAGCAAAGGATCGCCGTGGGTTATGAGCGGCTTGAAACGCCGGTAGAGTCGGGCATAGGCCCAGCCGGCGCCGACATAGCTCATATACACGTGATTCGCGGCGGGTCCCTGGATGAACTGGCTCAGGCGGCGTGGTCGTCGCGGCAGCAAAACATCCAGCAGCGTGAGCGCCATCGCCGCGCCTTCAAATGCAAAGCCGCGTGCTTCAAGGTCTATTCGCTGGAGCTGGCGATCAAGCTCCGGCATACGCGAGTCGCGGAGGGCGCTATGGTAGCCCGCTAAAAAGGTCGCGCCTATCAGCTCCAGCCGGTCGTGGATGGTTTTGGTTTTGGGCTGGAAGCCACGCCGCGGCAGGTAGCCTCACGCGGCGAAATGCTAAAGAAGACCATCCGCAGCGATCTGCCAACGGCGTCCATAACAATGATCCTTTTGCTGCAACGTCG
>DASWTW010000377.1:0-1946 GCA_036401895.1 Herpetosiphonaceae bacterium
CGAGCCAAGACGAAGCATTCGCATAGTGACATCCTTTCCGTAGATCTTCTTTAATCATGATACGATCGTTGCCGCTGATTATGTGTGATCGCAGAGGCCGGATGATATTAACAATTGTTACACCCGCTGCTTTGCGCGCTAGGCACTTCGCCGCGACGCTTTGTTTTCTTGTTCTTTTGTCCGTTTGTTCTCGATCAACAACGGCAGCCGCAGCTCGATCCCCATCGGCGGCTGATCCTGAATCATCGCTGTGCCATGATGCGCCGCGACGACTTCACGCACGAGCGCCAGGCCCTGGCCCTGGCCGTTGGTGGTGCTAAAACCGCGCTCCCAGACCTGCTCCCGAATCTCAGGCGCGATGCCGGGGCCGCTGTCCCGCACTTCGATGCGCGCATCGGGACGATCGGCGCAGGCGCTCAGCGCGACGCTGCCGCCGGGTGGTGTCCAAGTCAGCGCGTTGTCGAGTAGATTCAGCAGCGCCTGCTTGAGCCGGTCGCGATCGCCGAGGATTGACAGGCCCGGCTCCGATGCGGCTGTGAGCGAAACTCCGGCGCGCTCAGCTCGTGGCTGCATGATGCGTCCAGCCTCGGCGATCAGCTCGCTCAGATCGATCGGCTGACGGCGGCGCAGCGGAGCCGGCGTCGAGTCGCGGGGTTGCAGCAGCTCGTCGACCAGCCGTTGCAGGCGGGCGGCCTCGGTCTGGATGATCTGGAGATCGGCCTGCTGCTCGGGGCTGGCGTCGTCCTCCAGGTTTTCGGCGGTGCCGCGAATCGCCGTCAGCGGCGTGCGCAGCTCATGCGAGATCGCGCGGTAAAACTCCTGCCGGGCGCTGGCCAGCCGCTCAACCTCCGCCAGCCGAGTTTGTAGCTCGTCGGCCATCGTGTTGAGCCGCGCCGCCAGCTGCCCAATCTCGTCGTCGCTGCGATCCGTGGAGCGCGCCGTGGTATCGCCGCCGGCGATCGTCGTCGCGACACGGCGGAGGTCGCTGAGTGGCCGCACCAGGCTGCGCGCCAGCAGATGGCCGGCCACGCCTGCGACGGTTAGCGCAAAGGCCGCGCTGGGAATCAAGGCGATCAGCAGCAGCCCGAGCAGCGCCCGATCGCGGACCACCGTCTGCGACAGCTCGACCACGCCGATCGTCTGCTCGTCACGCACGACGGGATAGGCCACGAAGCGGCGATTGTGTTCGAGAGCAAAGGGCTGGATCGGCAGCGGGCTGGTCAGCAGCGGCACGGCGGCGCGTGATGGGAAGTTGCCCAGGTCGCGGCTGGCGAAGAGCACCGCGCCGTTGGGCGCCAGCACGCGCACGGTGGTGTCAGGCGGCGGATTGAAGCGCTGCACCAGCGTGGGCGCGACGACCGCCAGCGTGTTCGAGTCGGTGGCCAGCTCGGAGGCGTAGACCGCGTAGACCTGCGCCTGAGCCGTGAGATTGCTGATCATCTCGGCGCGCTGGCCGCGCTGCACCAGAATGATCAGCGCCACGCCGAGCAGGATCAGACCGCCCAGCGTGACCAGCACGTGCGACAGCGTAAGCCGAGTTTTGAGTGAGCGGCGACGCATGAAGTCAGCTTGTGGATGAGGACGGAGAAGGATCGCTTCTCCGTCGAATCGTTCAAGCGGCGGTGGACAGATCGGCGGCCAGCGCCTGATCGACGGCGGCGGCGACCTGCGCATCGGTCAGCGTGTAGATCGCGGCGTAGATCGTCAGCTCGGCCTGGCTGACCGGCTGCGTCAGCGTGCCCGACCAGCGCGGTGTGTCGCCGGCAGTCGTGATCGAGCCGTAGCTGGTCTCGGCTCCGCTGGTGATCAAAATCTTGACATGCCCGACCCAGTCGGCGCTCTGCTGCAACAGCGTGTCGATGCTCCGCAGCAACGCCTCGATCCCCTGGCGAACCTCGGCGGGCGCCTGGGCTGTCTCCCAGGTCTGCGTGCGGCGGCGGGCGGCA
>DASWTW010000378.1:0-7320 GCA_036401895.1 Herpetosiphonaceae bacterium
GATAATCGCCACGTCGACATTGACCGAGCCCGAGCCGTTGCCCGAAACCGCGCTGCTCAGCTCGCCGTCGATGCGCAGAATGCCGGTCGGCGTCGTCTGGGCCTGTGAGCCAGGACCGCCGGGCTTCGCCATGGTCTCGACGGGCAGCGAGACGATCTCGTCCTGCACGATCGCGGCGACGTTGGGATCGGCCTCAAGCTTCTTCAGCTGGCCTGGCGGAACCTTGGCCGCAAAGCCTTTGAGCGCCGCCTTGTAGGTGTGCTGCACACTGAGGCCATAGTCGGTGGACGCCTTACCAGCGATGTCGTCGACATTGGCCACGGTATCTTTGAGCACAACGATGTACTGATCAGGAACTTTCTCCGTCGAGGGCGCGGCGGTGGCGGGGGTGAGCGCACTCAGGGCACAGGCGAGCGTCAGCCCGAGGCCAAGGGAAACACGGACCAGTTTCGGCATTCGACTTCCTCCTAAACGGAATACGATCAACAGATGATCTCAACGAGGAGAGATCAACACGGTGCTGGTTGGACGCAGCATGTTGTCGGTTCGAGAGGGCAATCAAGCAAATAGAACGCTGGGTAGTGGATTGCCAGAGTTGTGAGCAGCTTGATGTGTGATAGTCGGCTGGGATGTGAAACCGGTAAAAAAGAGTTCTTGCACGGAGTGCCGCCAGTATAGCAAAAGGTTTAACGCAGGTCAATATTGTGATTTAAAGCTCAAATTTTTGTAAAACAAAGCTCAAACAGGCGAGATACGAGCAGAAAAACGTGTGTGTTAAATAAACCACGACGGCTCAGGTAGATACCCGAACCGTCGTGAGCTGAGATCCTGCAAGGAAGGTGGAAGCTACTTGCTCAGCGCGCCGTTGACGTCGAGGCGGCCGCCGGTCACGGTCTTGCCCGACAGCGATGCGGTCGGCACCGTGCTGGTCAGGAGCGCATTCTTGATCGTCGCGGCGGTCGAGCCGGGCTTGACCGAGGCGTAGAGCGCTGCTGCGCCGGTGACGTGCGGGGTCGCCATCGAGGTGCCGCTGTAGGACTCGTACAGGTTGGCAGCAGTCGTCGAGTAGATGCCCACGCCAGGAGCGCCGAGATCGACGGTCGTCGCGCCGTACTGCGACCAGCTGGCCAGCGTACCGTTGTTCGCGATCGCCGCGACCGAAATCACGTTCGGCAGGTTATAGTTTGCCGGATAGCTCGGCGTCGTGTCGTTGTTGGTGCCGCTGTTGCCGGCCGCCGCGATGAACAGAATGTTCGCGGTGTTCGCGCGGGCGATCGCGTCGTAGAGGGCCTGCGAGTAGCCGCCGCCGCCCCACGAGTTGTTGCTGGCGACGATGTTCAGGCCGTGGCGCGTCTTGAGGTTGGTCAGATAATCAACCGCCTTGACCGCGTTGGCCGTCGTGCCGCCGTTGCGGCCCAGGAACTTGGCCGAGATCAGGCGAACGTTCCAGTTGACGCCGACGACGCCCACGCCGTTGCTCTCCGCGCCGATCGTGCCCGCTACGTGCGTGCCGTGATCGTCGAGGTTGCCCCTGGTGCCGCCGTCATAGATCGAGTTGTCATTGTTGGCGAAGTCCCAGCCGCGGATGTCGTCCACGTAGCCGTTGCCGTCGTTGTCGACGCCGTCAGCCGCATCGTAGGGGTTGTTCCAGACCTGCGCGTCCAGATCAGGATGCGTGTACTGGATGCCCTCGTCGATGATGCCGACATAGACCGTGTTGGAGCCAGTGTTACCGGCCGCCCAGGCTGCCGCCGCGTTCGAGCCGTACTGGTTGGCCGGCGAGGTGCTGGCGCCGTACATGCCCCACAGCGAGCCGTTGGTGTAGTAGGGATCGGTCGCGGTCGCCTCGTGGGTGTAGACCCAGTTCGGCTCGGCAAACTCGACGTTCGGGTCGCTCTTCAAGGCCGCGATCGCGCTGTGGACATCGCCGTCCTTGAGTGAAATGACTTCCAGCTTCGAAGCGCCACCCTTCTGCGCACGCAGATTTTCTTTACGATCCGCTTTGACTTTCCCGCGCGCGGTCTCATGCTGCGCCTCAGTCGTGCCGTCACGATACTGAACAATCACTTCATTGGGAACATAATTCGTGGGAGTATTGGCGGCCTGAGCCTTGTAGCCCTGTGAGCCGAGAACCAAACCTGCGAGCAAGAGAACACTCACGTAGCGCTTCATCAGCACTTCTCCTTAGATACCCTAAATACGGATTGTTTGTGTGTGGGCTTACGGAACGATCGGCGCTGCGAGGCACCGAATGAGATGGGTTGTGTGGGCTTACGGAGCGATCGGCGTTGCACGGTGCCGCATCGCATTGGCTTCCTGCAGGATGAAGAGGAGCATAACAAAAGGTTTAGGAAAGGTCAATATTGTGAATTAAAGTACATTTTCTTGATAAACAACCGTAAATATGGCTTTCTAATCACACAAAAGGCGCGACTCCATGAGTCGCACCTTTGTGATTCTTTCTATAGTTGAATGAGTATATGCAGATAGAACTATAATATACTCATTACGTACTCCTTTTTGTCTAAAGGAGTACTGCGCCGGTTCTGCTCTGAGCCGGCACTACACTGATCCTGGTTAGATCAGGACCTCGTCCGGCTGATCGCCAACCAGCACTTCGCCGATCTTGTGCATAACCAGCACTTCATCAGGCTGCTCGCCGACGAGAACTTCATCGATCTTGTTCAGAACGAGGACTTCATCGGGTTGCTCGCCGACGAGAACTTCATCGATCTTGTTCAGAACGAGGACTTCATCGGGCTGCTCGCCGACGAGAACTTCATCGATCTTGTTCTGCACCAGCACCTCATTGGGCTGCTCGCCGACGAGAACTTCATCGATCTTGTTCTGCACCAGCACCTCGTCGAGGTCGTTCTCAACAAGGACTTCATTGGGGGCAAAAGCGGGGGGAACTTCAGCCAGGCGGTCGGCGCTACGAGCGAACGCAGTGAACGCAAAGATCAGCGTTAGAGAGACAACCAACAACACGCGGCCTAACTTCGTCATTGAATCCTCCCGGATACCAGATGGATGGCGCACGGACACGAGCCGATCTCGGTGTCCAGTTCCGTGAGCAGCCAGGGCCGACTCGAAGACTCCTCGATCGTGCGAGGAGCCACTGTGATTACCTGGTTCTTGCTTCGCGGTGCTGTCCCTGAGAGCGAGTTGGACAGGCGGTGCGAGACACCGTTGAGCTGTCTTCTGCAGAAGGACAAATGTATGGTAGCAGCAAAGTTAAAAGTGGTCAAGATTGTGAATAAAAGCTCATGTTTTGCGACAACATTGAAAAACATGGCGCCGAGCCGGGCTATGCTATAATCCTGCGCGGATTCGGAGGAGGCGCAGCGCTGCATATTGTTCATATTTACAAAGATTACGATCCGGTCGTCGGCGGGATCGAAAATCATATCAAGGTCTTAGCCGAAGGTTTGGTCGGGCGCGGCCACCAGGTGACGGTGCTGGTGACTAACACCGAGCGCGGCACAGAAGTTGAGGAGCGCAGCGGCGTGCGGGTGATCAAGGCGGGCCGTCTGGCTCAGGCGGCATCGACGCCGCTTAGCGTGGCGATGCTGCGTAAGGCGCGGGCGCTGAAGGCCGATGTGATCAACCTGCATATGCCGTATCCGCCCGGCGATCTGGCAGCGCTGGCGATCAAAGACGCGCCGCTGGTGCTGACCTACCACAGCGATATTGTGCGCCAGCGCCGTCTGCTCCAACTCTACCGGCCGCTGCTCCATTCGACGCTGCGGCGCTCAGCGCGGATCATCGCGACGAGCGCGCCCTACATCCGATCGTCGCCGTTTCTGCAGCGCTACGCCGCCAAATGCCGCGTCGTGCCGCTCTCGGTCGATCCGGCGCGCTTCGCCGGCGTGAGCGATAGTGAGGCCAGCGCGATTCGTGAGCGCTACATACAGGCGCCCGACGAGCCGCTGATTCTGTCGGTGGGTGTGCTGCGCTACTACAAGGGGCTGCATATTCTGCTCGACGCCATGACGCAGCTTGAAGCAAGGCTAGTGATCGTCGGGGCCGGGCCGGAGGATCAGCGACTGCGGGATCTGGCGCAGGCATTTGGCGTAGCGCGGCGGGTGCATTTCGCGGGCCGCGTTGCCGACGCCGAGCTGCCGGCCTACTACCGCGCCGCCGATCTGTTTGTGCTGCCGTCGCATCTGCGGGCAGAGGCGTTCGGGATCGTGCAGCTAGAGGCGATGGCGGCGGGCCTGCCTGTGATCAGCACCGAGCTAGGAACCGGCACGAGCGAAGTGAATCAGCATGGCGTGACCGGATTCGTCGTGCCGCCGAGCGAGCCGCTACGCCTGGCGCGGGCAATCAGCGTGCTGCTGGCGAATCCCGAGCTGCGGCGGCAGCTTGGACGCCAGGCGCGTCGACGAGTCAACGAGTGCTTTACGCATGAGCAAATGATCGACCGTACACTGGCGGTGTATGCGGAAGCGCTTGAAGCGCGCTAAATCCGCGATGGAGCAATATTTGTGACGATCCAAGAGTCCATGGGATATGAGGCAGCGATCCGGCAGCAGTTCGCGGCGCATATCGCGCTGGCGCAGCGAGTGGTTGCGGAGCAAACGCCCGTGATCGAGCGTATGGCCGAGATCCTCGTTAGCTGCTACCGCAACGGCCACAAGGCGATCTTCTGCGGCAATGGCGGTAGCGCAGCCGATGCTCAGCATCTCGCCGCCGAGTTGGTTGGGCGCTATCTGATCGATCGGCCGCCGCTGCCCGCGCTGGCGCTGCACACCGATACCTCGGCGATCACCGCGATCGCCAACGATTACAGCTATGACGATATTTTTGCGCGTCAGGCCGAGGCACATCTCCAGCCCGGCGATGTGCTGGTCGCGCTGACAACCAGCGGCACGTCGCCCAACGTGGTCAAGGCGGCGGAGGTCGCGCGGCGCAAAGGCTGCCAGGTGCTCGGGCTGCTCGGCCGCGACGGCGGAACGATTCTGCCGCTGTGTGATGCGGCGCTGGTCGTGCCCGCGCAGCAGTCGTTTTTGATCCAGGAAGTGTATATGATCGTCGGTCATCTGCTCTGCGATCTGGTGGAGCAGGCGATCTTCGGGGGTTGATCGTGGCGGCTGGTGATCACTCCGGCGGCGGGCGGCGGGCGATCTTTCTGGATCGTGACGGCACGCTGAATGTCGAGGTCAACTATCTGCACCGGCTCGACGATCTGGTGCTGGTGCCGGGTGCTGCCGAGGCGGTGCGATCGTTGAGCGCGGCGGGCTTTCTGGTGATCGTGGTGACGAATCAGGCCGGGATCGCCCGCGGCTACTACGACCAGACCGCGCTGCACACGCTGCATGAGGAGATCCAGCGGCGGCTGGCGGCTGAGGGCGCGCGGATCGACGCCTTCTACTTCTGTCCGCATCATCCCGAGTTTGGCGGCGTGTGCGAGTGCCGCAAGCCAGCGCCGGGAATGCTGCGCCAGGCGGCTCACGATCATGGCATTGACCTGGCGCGCAGCTGGCTGATCGGCGATACAAGCGGCGACATCGGCGCGGGTCGCGCGGTGGGCTGCCGGACGATTCTGGTGCGCAGCGGCTACGGCGCTCAAGCTGAGGCCGCGCTCGGCTCAGGTGGCGCGCCACAGCCCGAGGCGATCGTGGCGGATCTGCCGGCGGCTGCGGCCTATGTTCTGGCGCACGATCGCGGCTGACGACGATGTGAGGGAAAAGCAGGGACGACTCGCGCCGTCCCTGAAGTGCTAGTCGTCCTGGCCCTCGTACGTGCCCTGCTGAGTCATGCCGGCGTCCGGCGATTCGCTGGTGGTCGTGGGAGCGCCGCCGCTCTCCAGAGTCTGGGTCGTATCGCCCACACCATAGACCGCGTTGGCGTCGGAGTCAACGTCGAGCGCTGCTTCTTCGGCCACGCTCTCCTCGACCGCGCCTGGCTCGTCGTCCTGCTCCGACATCTGCCCCAAACGATCTTTGGCTGAGGGCTGGCTCTGGCCGCCACCAAAGCCCATCTGCGCGGCGGTCACGTTGAGCGTGGCGCGCGTCTGAGCGACCAGCTCGTTGACCTTGTTGCTGTCCTGCTCCTCGCGCGGCAGCGCCATCACAAAATGGTTGAAGATTTGCGAGCGCGACTGGATCAGATCCTCGTACGTCGCGTCCGGCTGCGACTGCTGAAGATCCTGAAGATGGATCTCGGCAAACTCGCGCAGCTTCTCGACGGTATCCGACGTGAGATGCGCGGCTGCTCCTTGGATAAAGTACACGTCGGCGGCGGGCGCTAGATGGGCGATCAGGACCTCGCCCGCTTGCAGGCGCTTCGCGGCGGCCTGATCTTCGACATACAGCTCGCCCTCGCCAAAGAGCGGGCGCAGACGAATGCCCTGGCCCTTGCGCACATCGACGATCTCGTAGGGCTGTAGCCGAACGTTGCCCCAGCCGGCCAGCACCTGCTTCTCGGCGTCGGTCAGCTCAAGATCCGCTGGATCGGCGATCAGCTGCTGAACCAGCGTCTGGCCTTCTTCGTTGCGTATGTCGAAGGCGGACCAGGTCAGAAAGCGCTCACTGCCGCGATCTTCATGCTGATCCAGATCTTTCATGTCGCCGGCGGAGTACGCGCCGTTCCAGAACTCGGAGAACGCCGTCGGTGCTGCCATGACAAAGTGACTGAACGAATCCGAATCCATGATCTTGGGCCAGAGGGTATCGGGTGCTTGCTTAATCTTGCGCTGGGCTGCGGCGCGCTCCGCATCGATCGGGCCGTGACACTGCTTGTACTTTTTACCGCTGCCGCACGGGCAGGGATCGTTGCGTCCAATGTTGGGCATGAAAACCTCCACATCCCAAATGCCAGCTATCGTAGCCAAGAGCGGCGCAGGTGAGTATAGCGCAGCAGTCCTAACCTGTCGAAGAACGAAGAACAAAAGAACAAAGGAACAAAAGAACAAGGAGGACCGGAGAACAAAGAACAGAGAACAAGAGAAAGTACCACCATTCCCCCTCGCCTGCGGCAACCGAGGCGGAAGCCTGCCGAGGTTCGGGGCAAGGGGTGGCGCTTTAGCGTCGGGGATGAGGGCCTGAATCAAAAACAAAAGATCGAATGAGCAAAAGAACAAAGAGTCAGGCATCGTTTTTGTTCCCTTGTTCGCTTGTTCCTTTGTTCCTCGTTGTACGCTATCCCAATCCCCGAAAAGCCTCGTGGTATAATGGGCCGTTACAAAGCCCTCGGTTGGGCTTTCTTTATGGTTTCGACGGGTTTGTCGGAACGCGTGACGAAGCATCAAACGGTCGGTTAGCCCCTGTGTGTGATTTCACGACGATCTGGATAAACATAACTATCAGCCATAATCAG
>DASWTW010000379.1:0-3415 GCA_036401895.1 Herpetosiphonaceae bacterium
CTGGATTACGTTGCTTCTTCGCATGTGCTGGAGCATGTTTCTAATCCGGTCAAAGCGATCTGCGAGTGGTATCGTGTGCTGCGGCCGGGCGGCGTCATGTATGTTGTCGTTCCCGATCGCCGCTTCACCTGGGACCATCGCCGCGAGCTGACGCCGGTTGCGCATATGCTCGACGATTATGCGCGTAACACCAGCGATTGCGACGCGACGCACATCGACGATTTTGTCGAAAATGTCGATTGGACAACCTACAGCCCGGCAACTCCACCTGAGCAAGTGCCGGCAGAAAAACAAAAGCTCAAGCAGATCTATCATGATACGGTCGCGGATGGCCGGATTATCAATATTCATTTTCATGTGTTCGAGCCTTCGAATGTGATCGAGCTTTTCAAAGCTGTCACAACCTTTCCACAAACGAAACTTGATCTCACGATTCTTGATACCGCAGAACAGTTTCCAGATAATAATCCGAATGGTTTTTTGATCGTCGTTCGTGCCAACAAGCGCTTAGGCGACCGGGTTGGCTTGCTCAAGAACAGCGTTCGGCGCCGCTACGACACGGCGTATCCAGTCTTGAGCA
Source organism: Herpetosiphonaceae bacterium (assembly GCA_036401895.1). Lineage (GTDB taxonomy): Bacteria > Chloroflexota > Chloroflexia > Chloroflexales > Kallotenuaceae > LB3-1. The sequence goes on from DASWTW010000379.1 coordinate 581, forward strand.
CGGCCCAGAAGTTCGAGTAAGCATGTGCTTGAGCGCTGATTTCAGGATCGTATGCGCGCATTGATTCAACGAGTAACCGAGGCTCGGGTTACGGTCGAGGCGGAAGTCGTCGGCGAGATCGGCGCGGGCTACCTGATTCTGCTGGGCGTGGGCCAGGACGACACGCAGACCGAGGCGGCTCAGCTGGCCGAGAAGATCGTCAATCTGCGGCTGTTTTCGGATGCGGCCGGTAAGTTCAATCATTCGCTGCTGGATGTCGGCGGCGCGGCGCTGGTAGTCTCGCAGTTTACGCTTTTCGCCGATACGCGCAAAGGCCGGCGGCCCTCGTTCGTGCATGCGGCAGCGCCGGAGCTGGCGGTTCCCCTGATCGAGCATTTTTGCGCCGCGCTGCGCAGCCATGGCGTTGCGGTCGCGACGGGCCGCTTCGGCGCGATGATGCAGGTACAGCTGGTCAACGACGGTCCGGTGACAGTCTGGCTGGATACGCTCGACGCGCAGCGACCACGACGGAGCGTGCAGTCCGGCGCGCCATCCCGCGATGAGCAATAAGCTTCCTCACGACCAGGCTTCCCCCGACGCGCTTCACGAGATCGCGGCCTACCTGCGGCGCAATGGACTTGCCACGCCGGCGCTGATGCTGCTTCAGATCGCACGGCCGCTGAGCTTTCTCGGCAGCCAGAGCCTGCTGCTGATCCAGCCGATCTTGCCGGTACAGAGGTGGCAGGCCGGAATAGGCCAAACGGCACGCGCGCTAGAGGACGAGGCGGCATGGACTCGTTTAGAAAAACTGTTACAGTAGTACGAGTGTTGACAGTTTTTTGCGCTTCTTGTACACTCCGAGCGACGAACGGCGGCAAAGTGTAAGGATAGTGTATGCCATTTCTTGCAACCTCAGCGTTCGTTCTTCAGCTTACACTTGTCATCGTCGCGCTCCTTCTCACCGCTGTGTACGCCCTTCGCGTGCGTTCGGGCCGCCTACCTCGGTTTCGCCCACTCCCCGGCATCGATCGATTACGTGCTTTATTCAGCGAGGAGTCCGAGTCGGGACGATCGCTGCATGTCGCGACGGGCGCCAGCCGCTTTTCGGCCACGGGCACGACCGCCGAGACGATCGCTGGCCTGCTGATTGCCCAGCGCGTGGCTGAGGCGACTGCGCGGCGTGGTGGCAATGTCGCGGCGACGAGCGGAGAGATTGTGGCGCATGCCGCGCTGCGGGGTACGATCCACAGCGCATACCGGCAATCCGGCTTTGGAGCCGACTACCAGCCGTCGCGGATTCAGCTTGTCGCGCAGCAAACGCCGGTCGCCTATGCCGCCGGTGTTGCCGCGCGCTACGCCGCCGAGCCGATGGCGGCCAGCGTTGTCGCGGGCAACTATGATGCCGAGGCGCTGCTGATCAGCGAAGAAGGCCGCAGGCGCGATATTCCGCAGCTCGCGGCGACGACCTCGCTGGCTGCGCTGCCGGTGCTGGCGCTCAGCGCCGACACTACGCTGATCGGCGAGGAGCTGTTTGCCGCCGAGGCGTACCTGAGCGATGCGTCGGCTCCCAGGGCGCGGCTGCTGGCTCAAGATGCGCTGCGCTGGACGGTGCTGGTGCTGCTGCTGGGCGGTCTGATCTGGCAGCTACTGGCGGTGCTCCAGCCAAGCCTGGGATTGCCGCTGCTGGCCTGAGAGGATGGATATGCCGCTTGCCGATCCAAAACGCTGGCTTCCTGTGCTCCTGGCGCTGCTCGCCGGGAGCATCGTGCTGGCCTCGTATCTGCGAGCCAATCCGATTCGGCCGCTCAGCGATGGTTTGTTACAGGTTGCGGCGCTGCTCACGGCTGCCGGGCTCTTGCTTGGCATTGCCAACGTTTTGAGCGTGCATCTGCGCCGGTTGTGGAGCCGCGCGACACACTGGCAGTACAGCGCTGTGCTTGTGATCGCGCTGGTGGCGACGTTTGGCCTGGGGCTGCTGCCGGGTGGGATCAGCACAGCCGGCGGGCTGGCGGGCGATATTTTTCGCTACGTGTATCAGCCGCTGGCCGTGTCGATTCTGGCGCTGCTGACGTTTTTTGCGCTGCGTGCCGCGTGGCGTGCGCTTCAGGTTCGGCCGGGCGAAGCTTCCGTGATTCTGTCTGTGGCCGTGATCTTTTTGCTGGCGAACGGTCCCTGGACGGCGGCGATCCCTGGCCTGGGCGAAGTGTTGCAATGGATTCGCGCATATCCGGTGCTGGGTGTCGCGCGTGGTTTACTGTTGGGCATCGGTATCGGCGCGCTGGTTGCCAGTCTGCGCCTGCTGCTTGGTTTCGACCAGCCCTATCTTGATCGCTAGTGTCGGTGCGGCGAAACATGCCGGATCTGTCTAACATGTTCGCTGAGGCGGCATCCGGCGTCGAAGTTCCGCATAGGTGCTTTGCACTTAGGAGAGCGATGTGATTAACTGCCCGCGCTGCGGCGCGTCAAATCCAGCTGATAATAGATTTTGCGGCAAATGCGGCCAGGTGCTGAGCGCCTCGGGGATGCTCGATCATGCGCCTGAGCCTGCCGCCGAATTGCCTGACTGGCTCAAGGAAAGCGCCGGCGACGCGGGCTCCTCGTTCTCGGGATCGCCAAGCTCGGCCACGCCGCCCGCGCCCAATCAATCGGAGCTGCCCGCCTGGCTCAGCGAGATCGGCATGGAGGACGATCGGCAGCCGGCCGACTCCGCGCAGGCTCCCGACTGGCTGGCCCAGCTTCAGCAGAGTCCACCCGAATCATCAAGCGCCGCGGAGCTGCCCGCCTGGCTGCGCTCCAACGACGAGCCGCCGATCGCCTCAAGTGCGCCGCCGGCTGAGTCACAGCAGCTGCCCGATT
>DASWTW010000380.1:0-14720 GCA_036401895.1 Herpetosiphonaceae bacterium
CCCAGGAACTCCAGCACCCCATCGCTGCGGTAGCGCGCCCGGTCGCCCGTGCGGTACCAGCGCTGCCCCTCCTGCTCGAGGAACGTCTCCGCCGTCAGCTCCGGCCGCTGGAGATAGCCACGCGTCACGGCCGGTCCGCCCACGTGGAGCTCACCCGCCACCCCGATCGGCACCGCCCGCCCGTGCGCGTCACACACGCGCAGTTCGGCGTGCGGCAGCGGCTGCCCGAGCGGATGCCCGCGCGCGCTCGTCCCACGCGGCACCGCATACGCGGCACAAATAATCGTCGCCTCGGTCGGCCCGTACAACACCCACACCTGCGCGCGCGCAAACACCGCCTGCAACGCCCCCAGCAGCTCCGGCGGCACCCGATCACCGCCCACGAACACCTGCCGCACGTGACCATAGCGGTCCAGTTCGCCCGTCGCGCGGATGACCGCCACCAGATGCTGCATCAGGCTCGGCACCGCATGCAGTGCTGTACACTGCTGCACGTGCGCCAGCAGCGACGGCGCGTCCAGCGCCTCCGCCACCGTCAGGATACGCACTGTGCCGCCCGCCAGCAGCGGCGTCAGCAGCTCAAACAGCGCAATATCAAACGCCACTGACGCGATCCACGGCACCACGTCGTCGGCCTGGAACGCGAACTGCTGCTGGCTCGCCCACAGCGTGGCGCGCAGGTTGGCGTGCGCGACGGCGACGCCTTTGGGCGTGCCGGTGGAGCCCGAGGTGTAGATCACATACGCCAGGTGCGCCGGCTGCGGCGGCGGGAGCGGCGCGCTGGGGGGCTGCTGCGCGAGAATGGCGGCATCGCGGTCCAGGCACAACGTCGGCAGCTCGGCTGGCACCGTGGCCAGCAGGGCCTGCTGGGTGACGAGGAGCGGGATCTGCGCATCGGCGAGCAGAAACGCCTGGCGCTGGGCGGGATAGGCCGGGTCGATCGGCACATACGCCCCGCCCGCCTTCCAAATGCCCAGCAGCCCGACCACCAGGTCGAGGGAGCGCTGGAGGCACAGCCCCACGCGCACCTCCGGCCCGACGCCCCGCGCCCGCAGTGCATGCGCCAGCTGGTTGGCGCGCTGGTCCAGTTCGCGATAGGTCAGCTGCGCCGCACCACACACCAGCGCAACCGCGTCGGGCGTGCGCGCCGCTTGCTCGGCGAGCAGCTCCGGCACCGAGGGAGCGTTGGGGACGGCAACGGGCGCGGGCGACCAGGCGCGCAGCTGCTGCGCTTCGGCCGCCGTCACCAGCGGCAGCGCATGGAGCGGCTGGTCCACCGCCGCCACGATCCCGCCCAGCAGCATCGCCAGATGCCCCAGCATCCGCTCGATCGTTGCGTCGTCGAAGCGCCGGCGATCGTAGCTGAGATGCAGCCGTAGCGGGTGGCCCGGCGATGATACCAGCGTCAGTGGGTAGTTGGCCTGCTCCACAGTGCGCACGTCTTGCAGCTCCAGCATCGCTCGCTCACCCAGCGCGGCGGGATAGTTCTCAAAGACGACGAGGCTTTCGAAGAGCGGCTGGCCACGCGAGATCTCGCTCCAGCCCTGGATCTGGACCAGTGGGCTGTGCTCGTACTGGCGCAGCTCGGCCTGCTGCTCCTGGAGCTGGTGCAGCCACGGCAGCAGCGCGGCCTCCTGCGGCACGCGCACGCGCACGGGCAAGGTGTTGATAAACAACCCGACCATGGTCTCGACGCCCGGCAGGTCGGCGGGTCGGCCCGCGACCGTCGCGCCGAACACCACATCCGATTCGCCGCTGTAGCGGCTGAGCAGCAGCGCCCACGCCCCCTGCACCACCGTGTTCAACGTCAGCCCGTGCTGCCGCGTCAGCGTGTGCAGCGCCGCGCTGCTCGCCTCCGGCAGCGTGATGACCTGCTCCCCATAGCCGCTGGCGTCCGTCGTGCCCGCCGGCTGGTCCACGCTCAGCGCGGTCGGCGCCGTCACGCCCGCCAGCGTCTGCCGCCAGAAGGCTTCGGCCTGGTGGGGGTCCTGCGTGTCCAGCCAGGCGATGTAGTCGCGGAAGGGACGCGGCGCGGCGTGCTGAACTTCCTGGCCCGTGACCAGCGCCGCGTAGGCCTGTAGCACCTCGTTGAGCACCAGCGGCCCCGACCAGCCGTCCAGCAGCAGGGAGTGCTCGCTCCAAAGAAAATGATAGGCGGTGTCCGTCACCTGGAAGAGTGCCAGCCGCAGCAGCGGCGCCTGCGCCAGATCAAACCCACTGCGGCGATCCGCCGCCACGACCGCCTCCAGCCGGGCCGCCTGCGTGGCTGCATCGAGGTCACGCCAATCCTCCACGGTCCACGGCACCGCGACCTGCCGCCGCACGATCTGGAGCGGCGTGGGCAGCCCGTCCCACACAAACGCCGTGCGCAGGATCGGATGGCGATCCACCACCTGCTGCCACGCCCGGTGAAACGCCGCCACCTCCAGTTGCGGGATAGTGCAGACGAATTGGGTGATATACATGCCCGAGTCGGTCTCGTAGAGCGTGTGGAAGAGCATGCCCTGCTGCATCGGCGAGAGCGGGTACAGGTCGTCGACGAGGCGATCGGCGCCGAGCAGCTGATCGAGGCGCGCTTGATCGAGGCGCGCCAGCGGGAAGTCCGACGGGGTGAAGCCGCCGGCATCTGGCGCTTGGCTGTGAGCGATCAGCGTGCGCAGGGCGGCCAGGTAGCGCTCCGCCAGCGTGGCGATCGTCGTCTCGTCATGCAGGGCCGCGCTGTAGGTCCAGTGGACGTGCAGCTCCCCATCGACCACAAGAGCGTTAATCTCCAAGACATGGCTGCGCGAGCCGCGCGAGCTTTCGTTGGGGCCGCGTGGCTCACGGGCCGGGACGAACAGCCCATCCGTGGCGACACTCTGGTCGCCCTGGCCCAGGTAGTTGAAGCTGATCTGGGCCGGTGGCAGCGCCTGAAGGGCAGCGGCGTCCGCCTCAGCGCCGAGGTAGCGCAGCACGCCATAGCCGATGCCCCGGTTCGGAATCTGGCGCAGCTGCTCTTTGATCGCCTTCAATGCTGCGCCCGGTCCCTCCGCCTGGCGCAGATCCAGCAGCACCGGGTAGAGCGTCGTGAACCAGCCGACGGTGCGCGTCAGGTCGACGTCGGCGAACAGCTCCTCGCGGCCGTGCCCTTCCAGATCCACCAGCAGCGTCGGTGCGCCCGTCCACGAGGCGTACGCCTGCGCCAGCGCCGTCAGCAACACATCGTTGATCTGCGTCCGATAGACCGGCGGCAGCTCCCGCAGCAATCGATCCGTCTCTGCGGCGCTCAGCACCACCATCAAATCGCGCGCCGACTCGACGGTGTTCGCGCCACCTGGATGATCCATCGGGAGCGCGGCGATCGTGGTGCGCGCCGGGGCCAGCCAGTAATCCAGCTCCTGACGCAGCGTCTCGCTCTGGGCGTAGGCGGCGAGGCGCGTAGCCCACTGCTGGAACGACGTCGTCTTGGGCGGCAGCACCACCTGCTCGCCGCGCTGGAGCTGGTCGTAGGCCGTCTGGAGATCTTCCAGCAGCACCTGCCAGGAGACTGTGTCGACCGCCAGATGATGCACCACGATCAGCAGCCGTCCCGGCTGATCCTGCCCCAGCGTGAATGTGCCCATGCGCAGCAGTGGCCCGCTGTGCAGGTCCAGACTCGTCTGGAGCTGCGTCGCCGCCTGCGTAATCGCTGCCGTCTGCTCCTCGGGCGGCACGGCGCGGAGGTCGAACGCCTGCACCAGTGGAGTTGTGTCCAGCCCGGCATTGATCTGCTGCCAGCCGTCCGCTGTCCGCTCAACGCGCAAGCGCAGCGCGTCGTGGTGCGCCAGCACATGCTGCACCGCCTGCTCCAGCAGCCCGGCGTCGAGCGGCGATCGCACCTCGAAGAGCGCCGACTGATTCCAGTGATGTCGCTCGGGTAGATCCTGGCTAAAGAACCAGCGCTGGATCGGGGTGAGCGGGACGGGTCCAGTGATCAACCCCTGCTCGGCGGTCTGCTCGGGCGCCGTTCCCGCTACTGCCGCCAGGCTGGCGACCGTCTGGTGTTGAAACAGCTGGCGTGGCGTCAAGCGCAGCCCGGCCTGATTGGCGCGCGCAATGATCTGAATACTCAAGATCGAGTCGCCGCCGAGGGCGAAAAAGTTGTCGTGGATGCCGACCTGCTCCCGGCGCAGCACGCTGGCCCAGATCGCCGCCAGTAATGTTTCGCTCGCGGTCTGCGGCGCGGCGAACGTTTCCGCCAGATCCGGTCGTGCCGTATCCGGCGCCGGCAGCGCAGCCCGATCGACCTTGCCGTGAGTCGTCAGCGGCAGCACGTCGAGCAGCACAAAAGCGGAGGGCACCATATACTCGGGCAGCCGGTCGAGCAGAAAGCTGCGCAGATCGGATGGGCTCAGTCCTTCCCCTTCTCCCGCTGCGGCAGGCGCGGGAAGATCTTCGGTGCCAGGTTCTAGGTTCTGGGTTCTAGGTTCTAGGTTCTCCTTGGGCACGACATACGCTACCAGCCGCTGCCCGCCCGGACCGTCCGCCCGCAGAATCACCACCGCGTCGCGCACGGCGGGATGCTGGCTCAGCGCCGCCTCGACCTCGCCCAGCTCGACTCGGAAGCCGCGCACTTTCACCTGCGTATCGCGCCGGCCCAGAAACTCCAGGTTGCCGTCCGGCCGATAGCGGACCAGGTCACCCGTGCGGTAGAGCCGCGCGCCTGGCGCATCGCTGAACGGGTTAGGCACGAACCGGGCGGCAGTTTGTCCCGGCTGATTGAGATAGTTGCGCGCCAGGCCATCGCCGCCGATATACAGCTCGCCGGGCACGCCGATCGGCACCGGCTGTAGCCGTGCGTCGAGCGCATAGATCTGGGTATTGGCGACCGGACGACCGATCGGCAGCTCCGACCACTTCCCGCCCTCGGTCGGATCGCTCGGCACATGATACAGAGTCGAGGTGATAGCGGTCTCGGTCAGGCCGAAGACGTAGATCGACCGAACGTCAAAGCGCTGCCAGGTAGCCAGGCGATCGAGCGATGGCTTCTCACAGCCTAAGAGCACCAGCCGCAGCGAGGCCGGCACACCCTGGCCGGACTGCGCCATCTCGTCGACCCAGGCGTGCCAGTAGGCAACCGGCAGCTCGACGGCCGTCACCTGCGCCTGATCCAGCAGCGCCGTGAAATCGGCGATCGACGCCAGGATGCCCGCGCCGTGCAGCACGACGGCAGCGCCCGCGGCCCAGGTCGGGAAAAGCTCTTCTACCACGACGTCGAAGCTCGGCGATGCAAACTGGAGCATGCGATCCCAGGGCTTGAGATCGAAGTGCGGCATCACCGACAGCGTGTAGTTGACCAACGCCTGATGGTCGACCAGCACACCTTTGGGCTGCCCGGTCGAGCCCGAGGTATAGATCACATAAGCCGCATTCGTCGACCGCACGCCGCTGTGTGGGGCCGTGGCGCCGGCGTCGACGCTCATTGCCGGCTCGGCGTCCAGACAGATCACCGCAGTAGTCGCGGGCAGCTGCGCGCGAAGATGTTTCTGGGTCAGCACCAGCGGCACCTGGGCGTCTTCGAGCACAAAGGCCAGCCGATCGCTGGGATAGCCTGGGTCAAGCGGCAGGTAGGCGCCGCCGGCCTTGAGAATACCAAGCAGCCCGACGACCATCTCCAGCGAGCGCTCGACACACAGACCAACCCGCACCTCAGGGCCAACGCCCCGCTCGCGCAGCTCGTGCGCCAGCCGATTGGCGCGAACGTTCAGCTCCTGATATGTGAGCTGCTGCGATTCATAGACGACCGCGATCGCGTCCGGCGTCCGCTCCGCCGTGGCCTCGAACAGCTGATGGAGGCACAGCTCATGGGAATAGGCCGTGTCGGTGGTATTCCAATCTACGAGCAGCTGCTGTCGCTGAGGGGCGCTGAGCAGCGGCAGATCGGCGTAGGATTGCTCCGGCTGCGCTGTGATGCCTTCGAGCAGCGTTTGAAAATGACTCGCCATCCGCTCGATCGTCGGCGCCGCAAACAGATCGACGCTGTACTCAAGCATGGCCACCAGCCCTGTCGGCGTTTCATCCATCGTCAGGGTCAGGTCAAACTGGGCCGTTTGCCGCTCGATCGGCAGCGGCTGGAGGTTCAAGCCGGGCAGCTCACTGCCGGCTCCCGCCGACGCCTGACCGAGCGTAAACATCACCTGGAACAATGGATTGTGACTCAGGTCGCGCGTAGGTCGCACCACGTCGACAAGCTGCTCGAAGGGCAGATCCTGGTGCGCATAGGCGCCCAGACAAACCTCACGCACCCGCGCCAGCACGTCACGGAAGGACGGATTGCCCGTCAGATCGGTACGCAACACCAGCGTGTTGACAAAGAACCCGATCAGGTGCTCAGTCTCAGCCTGGGTGCGGTTGGCGATCGGCGTGCCGACCGCGATGTCGCTCTGGCCGCTGTAGCGCGCCAGCAAGACTTGCCAGGCGGCGAGCAGCGTCATGAACAGCGTCACGCCCTCGCGACGGCTCAACACGACCAGCTCATCGCTCAAGGTTTTCGGGAGCACGAAGATGTGACCCGCCCCACGATCGCTAAGGGCGGCAGGACGCGGATAGTCGGTCGGCAGCTCCAGCACCACCAGATCGGCCAGCTGCTGCTTCCAGTAGGCCAGATGCGTCTCAAGGATCTCATCCCGCAGCCAGTCGCGCTGCCAGACCGCATAGTCGGCGTACTGGATCGGCAGCGCGGGCAATGACGCCGGCTCCCCGTGTATCCTGGCCGCGTACAGTGTCGACAGCTCGTTGATCAGCACACCCATCGACCAGCCATCGGCGATGATATGGTGCATCGTCAGCGCCAGCACATGCTCCTCAGCATCCAGGCGCAGCAGAGTCATCCGCATCAGCGGGCCGCCGGCCAGATCGAAGGGGCGCTGGGCCTCGGTGTTGATGAACTGCCGCGCTGCCGTCTCTCGATCTGCCGCCGACAAGTTTTGCAGGTCGATGATCGGAAACACGTACGGCTGAGGCGCGGCGACAACCTGCACCGGCTGGCTGTCACTCGTGGCTGTGAACGTCGTGCGCAATACTTCGTGCCGGGCCACAATCGTATTCAAGCTGTGCGCAAGCGCCGCCACATCCAGCGGCCCTGCCACACGCCAGGCGGCGGGAATATTGTAGGCCGCGCTGTTGGGCTGAAGCCGATCGATGAACCACAGCCGCTGCTGCGCGTACGAGAGCGGCAGCGTGCTTTCACGCGCAGCAGGAACGAGCGAGGGAATCTGCCACTCGGCGCGCTGCATACTGGTGATCCGCTCGGCCAGCTCAGCAACAGTCGCCAGCTCGAACAGGCTGCGCAACGGCAGCTCGACCTGGAACGCCTCACGCACCCGCGAGACGACCTGCGTTGCCAGCAGTGAGTGGCCGCCCAGCGCGAAAAAGTCCTCCTGGACACTTACCCGCTCCAGGTGCAGCACATCGGCCCAGATGCCCGCCAGCACCTCTTCGATCGGCGTGCGCGGGGCGACATAGCGGCCATCCCGTGCCAGCCCATCACCATCGGGCGCGGGCAGCGCCTTGCGATCGACTTTGCCGTGCGCGGTCAGCGGCAGCGCCGGGAGCAACACGAACGCCGCCGGCACCATATACTCAGGCAGATACATTCCCACGAAGCTGCGCAGCTCCCGCACCGTCGGCGCGATCTCGGCGTCCGGCACCACATAGGCGACCAGCCGCTGATCCCCTTCCGGTGCCGCCTGTGCCACCACTACGCTTTCGCGCACGGCGGGATGCTTGCCCAGCACAGCGGCCACTTCCCCCAGCTCGATGCGGAAGCCGCGCACCTTGACCTGCTCGTCGCCGCGGCCCAGGAACTCGATCACCCCGTCCGCCCGCCAGCGTCCCAGATCGCCGCTCTTGTACCAGCGCTGGCCATCCAGCTCGACGAATTTCTCGGCGCTCAGCTCGGGCCGGTGGAGATAGCCGCGCGTCACGCCCGCCCCGCCGATATAGATCTCGCCGACCACGCCTCTGGGCACAAGATGTCCCTGACGGTCATACAGCCGCACCTGCGCGTTCGGCAGCGGCGCCCCGATCAGCGCACGGCTGCCGATCAGATCCGCCTGGACGCGGTGGGCTGTACAAATAATCGTCGCTTCGGTCGGGCCGTACAGCACAAAAATCTGCGCCTGAGGAAACGTCGCCTGCATCTCTTCCAGCAGCTCAGGCGGCACCAGCTCCCCGCCGACAAAGATCATGCGCAACTGATCATAGCTGTGAGCATTCGGCCCCTCAGCACGAATCTCCTGCACAATCTGTCGCATCAGGCTGGGGACGCTATGCACCACCGTGCAGTCGGCCAGGGTCGTACACAGGCGCGGAAGATCCAGCACCTGCTCCTGCGACAGCACCAGCGCGGTGCCGCCGGCGAGCAAGGGATTGAGCAGCTCGAATAGCGCGATGTCGAACGTCGCGGATGCGATCCAGGGCATGACATCGCCGGGCTGAAATTGAAACGCCGTCTGGCTGGCCCACAGCGTGGCGAGCAGGTTTCTATGGTCGACCAGCACGCCTTTGGGCTGACCGGTCGAGCCCGACGTGTAGATCACATACGCCAAATGATCCGGCTGCACTCCGGTATCCGGCGCGGACGCATCAGCCTGCGCGATCCGCTCCCAATCGCTGTCGAGGCAGATCGCCTGGATCTCGGAGGGCACCGTCGCCGCGAGATCCTGCTGGGTGAGCACAACGGCGATCTCGGAGTCGGCGAGCAGAAAGGCCAGCCGCTGTGCGGGATAAGACGGATCGAGCGGCACATACGCGCCGCCGGCCTTCCAGATGCCGAGCAGCGCTACGACCAGATCCAGCGAGCGCTGGAGATACAGCCCCACGCGCACCTCAGGGCCGACGCCGCGTGCGCGTAGCTCGTGCGCCAGCTGGTTGGCGCGCCGATCCAGCTCCGCATACGTCAGCGATCGATCTCCAAAGACCACCGCGACCGCCTCGGGTGTGCGCGCCGCCTGGGCGGCAAAAAGCTCATGGACACAGGTGCTGCGCGGGGCCAGGGTGGCGCTCGGGTTTCCGGCGCGGAGCTGCTGCTGCTCGGCCTCGCTCAAGAGCGGCAGGTCCGCGATCGGCCGGTCGGGATCGGCCACGATTCCATGCAGCAATGTTTGGAAATGCTCCAGCATCTGCGCGATCGTGGACGGCGCAAACAGATCGGTGCTGTAGCGCAGCACTCCGCTGAGCTTACCCTCGGCCTCCTCGAACGATAGGCTCAGGTCGAACTTTTCAGTGCTGTGCTCAAGCGTCAGCGGAACCATCGCCAGGCCGGGCAGCTCCGGCGCAGATGGCGGCGCGTTCTGGAGATCGAACATGACCTGGAACAGCGGGTTGCGGCTCAGGTCGCGCGTCGGCTGAAGCGCCTCCACCACTTGCTCGAAGGGCAGATCTTGATGCGCGTAGGCTCCCAGGCAGACGGCGCGCACCCGTCCGAGCAGCTCGGCGAATGTCGGGTTGCCGTCCAGATCGGTGCGCAGGACCAGCGTGTTGACGAAGCAGCCCATCAAATCCGCCACCTCGGCCCGCATCCGCCCGGCAATCGGTGAGCCGACCACGATGTCATGCTGACCGCTGTAGCGCGCCAGCAACACCTGGAACGCTGTCAGAAGCGTCATAAAAAGTGTGGCATCCTGACGACGGCTGATCGCCGACAGTCCTGCTCCGAGCGCCGGGGGCAGCACAAAGGTTTGGACCGCGCCGCGAAAAGAGGGAAGCGGCGGTCGCTGGTAGTCGGTGGGCAATTCCAGCGGCACCAGATCGGACAGCTGCTGGCGCCAGTAGGCCAGCTGGTTTTCCAGCTCCGCGCCCTGGAGCCAGTCGCGCTGCCAGACCGCATAGTCGGCGTACTGGATCGGTAGCTCGGGCAGCGCCGGGGCTGTGCCCTTAGCGAACGCTCCATACAGCGCGATCAGCTCGCGGATGAACACACCGATCGACCAGCCATCCGCGACGATATGGTGCAGCGTCAGCAGCAGCACATGATCCTCAGCGCTCAGGCGCAGCAGGCTTGCCCGAATCAGCGGGCCGCGCGCCAGGTCGAAGGGCCGGCGCAGCTCGTCTGCCACCATCCGCCGCGCTTCAGCCTCGCGCTCTGCGTGCGCCAGCGTTTGAAGGTCGAGCAGCGGCAGCGGCACAACCTGGGCCGGAGCGATCACCTGGACCGGCTCTCCATCCGCCGTCGCGAACGTCGTTCGCAAGATCTCGTGGCGCTCAACAATCGTATTGAGGCTCTGCTGAAACGCCGCCACGTCCAGCGGGCCAGCCAGGCGTAGCGAGGCAGGAACATTGTAGCTCCAGTTGTCTGACTCCAGCTGGCTGAGAAACCATAGCCGCTGCTGGGCAAAAGACAGCGGACATGGGCCTGACTCCGTCCTTCGCGGAATCGTGGCCTCCGCCTTTGGAACTTGCACGCCCTTTTGCTTCAGCAATTTTTCTATAAGCGCCAGTCTCTCAGGAGAAAGAGCACCTGCTGCCTTGGGAAGATCACTCATAACTCAGAGCACCTTGAAGCTTGGCCGAACGAACCTCAGGTTAAGTGTGGGGACCGGCACAGTGAACCCCCACACCCAGAACATCAGGGAGCGACGAACAGTGTTTTAGCTTGGGCTAGAGAGCATCGCTTTCACTTCTTCATCCGATAAGTGCTCTAGCTCTTTGAATATTCGCGCGATCTCGTCAACACCCTCTCGTCCGCCCCAGAGCCCGGTGAGCTCATGTATAAGACCACTTACCGTGGGTTGTTCAAACAGACTACGTAAGGGCAGATGGACCTGGAAGATTTGACGCAGCTGAACGATGATCCGGCTAGCCTGGAGCGAGTGCCCGCCCAGCTGGAAGAAATTATCATGGACGCCCACCTGCTCGATCCCGATCGCCTCGGCCCAGACCTGCGCCACCACCAGCTCGGCGGGTGTTTGCGGCGCCACGAAAGCATCGCCCAGCTCGGGCCGGCTGGTATCGGGAGCCGGCAGGGCTTTACGATCGACCTTGCCATGTGGAGCGAGCGGGATCGCGTCCAGCAGGACAAATGCTGCGGGCACCATATATTCGGGAAGCTGCGCGTGCAGGTAGCTCCGCAGCTCGCTCGCGGTGGTCTCTTCCGACGCTTGCGGCACTACATACGCCACCAGACGGCGGTCGCCCGGCACATCTTCCCGCGCCAGCACGACTACCTCACGAACTCCTGGATGTTGTCCCAGCACCACCTCGATCTCGCCGGGCTCGACCCGATAGCCCCGGATCTTCACCTGATCGTCGCGCCGTCCCAGGAACTCAATATTCCCCGCCCGGTCGTCCAGGTAGATCACCAGGTCGCCGGTCTTGTAGAGTCGCGCGCCGGGTGTATCGCTGAACAGATCAGGCACGAAGCGCTCGGCAGTCAGCTCTGGACGATTGTGATAGCCCCAGGCCACTCCATCGCCGCCGATGTACAGCTCACCGGGCACGCCAACCGGAACCGGCCGCAGCTGCCGGTCCAGCACATAGAACGTGGTGTTGGCGATCGGCAGTCCGATCGGCACCGCGCCACGAATCGGCTGGTCGACCTGGTAGATCGAGCAACCGACCACCGTCTCGGTCGGCCCGTACTCGTTGAGCAGCACCGTTTGCGGCGCATAGCGCTGCCAGTAGGCCAGCACTTCGCCGCGCAGCGCCTCGGCGCCGACGACCAGCGTTCGCACACCCGTCGTCATATCGGTCGTCGGCAGCTGCTGGGTGAGCACCTCAAGCTGCGACGGAGTGATTTTGATCATGCTGAACCGGCCGTGCGCGCATAGCTCCTCGGCGAGTCCTTCGAGCGCCTGAAGCTCAGGGATAAGCACGACGCTGGTGCCGACGATCAGCGGCGCGAACAGGCTGGGAAAGATCGCGTCGGCGGCGATCGAGGCATGAACCGGCGCGCCGCGCCCATAGGCCACGGTGTACGCCTCGGCGCACCAGTAGAGATAGTTGACCAGGCCACGGTGCGGGATCAACACGCCCTTCGGCCGTCCGGTCGAGCCCGAGGTGTAGATCAAATAGGACAGGTTGTCGGCGCTCACCCCGCTCCGAGGAGTATCGACGCTTTCACGAGCGATCGCCGGCCAGTCGGTGTCGAGCGTAACCAGCGTAGCGTCATAGGCGGGTAGTCGCTCGCGCAGGCGATCCTGGGTCAGCACCACCGGAACCTGGGCATCCGCCAGAATAAAGGCCATCCGCTCGGCAGGAAAGGCGGGCTCAATCGGTACGAATGCACCGCCGGCTTTGAAGATCCCCAGCAGCCCGACCAGCATATCGAACGATCGCTCCACACAGATGCCGACTCGCACCTCAGGCCCAACGCTCAGCCCGCGTAGATAGTGGGCCAGCTGGTTGGCGCGCGCGTTCAGCTCACGGTAGGTTAGCTGCTCCGCGCCAAAGACCGCCGCGACCGCGTCCGGGGTTCGATTAACCTGCGCCTCAAACATCTGATGGAAACAGATGTCAGTGGGATAGGCGCTCCGGGTAGCGTTGCGAGTAACCACCAGCTCCTGCCACTCAGGCGCAGTCAAGATCGACAGCGTAGCCAGCGGCTGCTCAGGATTGGCCGCGATTCCTTCCAGCAGCGACTGGAAATGCCCCGCGATGCGCTCGATCGTGGTCGCCGCAAACAGGTCGGTGGCGTAAGCTAATACGCCTACCAGCCCTTCCTCGGTCTCGCCAAGTGTCAGGCTCAGATCGAACTTTGCCGTCGCTTGTTCGACTACCAGCGGGCTGAGCTTCAAATCCGGCAGCTCTATATCCGCCATCGGAGCGTTCTGTAGCTCAAACAAAACCTGGAAGAGCGGCTGGCGGCTCAGGTCGCGGCTCGGATGCAGCTCCTCCACGACCTGCTCAAAGGGCAGATCCTGGTGGGCGTAGGCGCCAAGACAAACCTGACGCACGCGCTGGAGCACGTCCCGGAACGTGGAACTGCCCGATAGATCGGTGCGCAGCACCAGCGTGTTGATGAAGCAGCCGATCAGATCCTCGATCTCTCTGCGTGTACGCCCGGCGATCGTCGTGCCGACGACAATATCATGCTGTCCGCTGTAGCGTGCCAGCACGAGCTGCCAGGCCGCCAGCAGCGTCATAAACAGCGTGGCCTGTTCCCGCCGGCTCAACGTCACCAGCGCGTCGGTCAGGGAACGAGGCAGCGTGAACATGTGCGCCGCGCCCTGGAAGGAGGAGATCACTGGACGCGGGTAGTCAGTCGGCAGTTGCAGCACCGCAATATCGGCCAGCTGCTGGCGCCAGTAGGCCAGCTGGACATCCAGCACCGCGCCGGAAAGCCAATTGCGCTGCCAGACCGCATAGTCGGCATACTGAATCGGC
Source organism: Herpetosiphonaceae bacterium (assembly GCA_036401895.1). Lineage (GTDB taxonomy): Bacteria > Chloroflexota > Chloroflexia > Chloroflexales > Kallotenuaceae > LB3-1. Next base: position 13,342 of record DASWTW010000380.1, read on the forward strand.
AGCTCCGGCAGCGCCGGGATCGTGTCGTCAGAGCTTGCCGCGTACAGCGTGATCAGCTCGCGCATAAACACGCCCATCGACCAGCCATCCGCGACGATATGATGCATCGTCAGCAGCAGCACATGCCGGCTCGCGTCGAGATGTACAAGGCTGGCACGGAAGAGCGGGCCGTGCGCCAGATCGAAGGGGCGCTGGGCCTCCTCGCTGCTCAGCCGCAGAGCCGCACTCTCCCGCTCGTCCGCAGGAAGCTCCTTGAGATCGAGCAAGGGCAGCGGTAGCGCTTGCGCCGCCGAGATCAGCTGGATCGGCTCGCCGTCGCTCGTCGTCGTGAACGTCGTCCGCAGCGCTTCGTGCCGCTGCACGATCGTGCTCAGGCTCTGCTGAAGTGTCGCTACGTCGAGCGGCCCGATCAAATACAGGGCGGTGGCGATATTATAGGCCGGGCTTTCCGGCTGGAGCTGATTGAGAAACCACAGCCGCTGCTGGGCGTACGAGAGCGGCAGCGCACCGTCCCGCGAGATGGGCTGGACCGGCGGCGCCGATAAGCCCTGCACCGCCCGCTGAGCCAGCTCGATCCGCTCCGCCAGCTGGACGATCGTCGGTGACTCAAACACGCTACGCAGCGGCAGCTCGACCTGGAACGTTGCCCGCACGCGCGCGATGACCTGCGTCACCAGCAGCGAGTGGCCACCCAGCTCAAAGAAATTCTCGTGGGCTCCGATCTGCTCTAGCCGCAGCACGGATGCCCAGATGCTCGTCAGCACCTCTTCGCTCGGTGTGCGCGGGGCGACGTAGCGGCCATCACGTACCAGCCCATCGCCATCCGGCGCGGGCAGGGCCTTGCGATCGACCTTGCCGTGCGCGGTCAGCGGCAGCGCGTCGAGCAGCACAAAGGCGCTGGGTAGCATGTAGGCGGGCAGGCGCTCCTTCAGATAGTGGCGGAGCGTAGAGGATAGGCCCTCACCTGTGGCCCTCACCCCTAACCCCTCTCCCGCTGCGGCAGGCGCGGGGAACATTGCAGTACTGCTTTGTTCCTTTGTGCTTTGTTCTCCGTTAGGTTCTTGGTTCTTGGTTCTTGGTTCTAGGACGTAGGCCACCAGCCGCGGGTCGCCGGGAACGTCGTCGCGCAGCAGCACCGCCGCGTCGCGCACCGCCGGGTGGGAGCGCAGCGCTGCCGCGATCTCGCCCAGCTCGATGCGGTAGCCGCGCAGCTTGACCTGCTCATCGGTGCGGCCCAGAAAGTCGAGCTGCCCATCCACCCGCCAGCGCCCGCGATCGCCCGTGCGGTAGAGCCGCGCGCCCGCCTCGGCGGAGAAGGGATCGGGTACAAAGCTCGCGGCGGTGAGATCAGGGCGACCCAGATAGCCGCGCGCCAGGCC
>DASWTW010000381.1:0-44299 GCA_036401895.1 Herpetosiphonaceae bacterium
TAGGTTCTTTGTTCTCGTTTGTTCTCTTGTTCTTTTGTTCCTTTGTTCATTTCGGTTGTGCTATCATTCTGTAAGTGCTGGCAGATGGCCGGACGATCGCATGAGATACCGCGCAAGGAGCAGATATGCAGACACGGGATCAAATCAGGCTAACCGATCTGGCTTCGTGCGCCGGCTGAGCATCGAAAATGGGGCCGGGTGCCCTATCGAGCGTACTGGCCGCGCTCCAGCTGCCCACACATCCCGATCTACTGATCGGCCTGGATGTGAGCGACGACGCGGCGGTCTATCAGATCAACGAGAGCACGGCGCTGGTCCAGACGGTGGATTTCTTCCCGCCGATCGTCGACGACGCCTACACCTACGGCGCGATCGCAGCGGCTAACTCGCTCAGCGACGTGTACGCGATGGGCGGCCGTCCGCTGATGGCGCTGGTGGTGGCGGCGTTTCCCGAGGATCTGCCGCACTCGGTGATCCAGGCGATCTTGCAGGGCGGCGCGGATAAAGTGGCCGAGGCTGGCGCGGTGATCGCGGGCGGCCATACGGTGATAGACAAAGAGCCGAAGTATGGCCTGTGCGTCACCGGCGTGATCGAGCCGGGCAAGGTGACGCCCAAAGCCAACGCGCAGCCCGGCGATGTGCTGCTGCTGACCAAGCCGCTGGGCACCGGCGTGATCACCACGGCGATCAAGCGCAACGTGGGCCAGGCCGAACACCTCGATGCGGCTGTCGCCAGTATGCTGCGGCTCAACAAGACCGCCGCCGAGATCGCGCAGAGCGTCGTCGTACACAGCGCAACCGACATCACCGGCTTTGGCCTGCTGGGCCATGCCGCCGAGATTGCGCGCAATAGCCGCGTGGGGCTGCGCTTCAGCGCCGAGTCGCTGCCGCTGCTGCCGGGCGCGCTCCACTACGCTCGCAATAAAGTCGTGCCGGGCGGGCTGTACCGCAACCAGCAGTTCCTGGAGCCGGACGGCTACGTGCGCTACACCGGGTCGATCGATCCTGGCCGCAAGCTGCTGCTCTTCGATCCGCAGACCTCGGGCGGGCTGCTCGTCGTGCTGCCGCCGGAGCAGGCCGACGTGCTGGAGCAGCGCTACGCCGAGGCCGGGCAATCCTGCTGGCGCATCGGCGAGGTGGTGGCAGGCGCGGGCATTGAGGTAGTGTAGGAGTATAGGCGCTAGTTAGCCTTTCTCCAAACGACATACGATTCGCTTTACCTCCTAACTTGAGGAAGCTATGACTTTAACAGTTACCCTAAACTTATCTCCAGAGGCTGAAGCCGAACTGCGAGAAAGTATCGCGCAGCGTGATAGTGAACGTATTCGTCAAATGCTCACCGATGCTCTGACACCTACCGTTGAGGCGCTGCTTCGTGAGCAAGATGCGCAGACAGACAACAGTACAGAATGGGAAGAGTTGGCAGAGCAGCTCATTGAAACATTTAGCGCCGCAGCGCCAGCCGATCTACCAGTTCTTTCTGACTATGCGACGAGTCGCGCTGGTATCTACGAGGAGCATGCGTAATCGTGCGCTATTTAGCCGATACCAATGTCATCCTGCGGCTAGTTCATCGTCGCGATCCACTGCATATGACGATGCGTGGAGCTGTACGAAGCCTTCACAGAGATGGTCATCAGGTTTGTCTTGTGCCACAGAATTGCGTCGAATTTTGGAATGTGGCGACACGACCAGTAGCTCGCAATGGATACAGTTTAAGCATTGATGAAGCAGATACTTCGCTCCGTCTCATTGAGCGATTATTTTCTATACTTCCCGATCAACCGGCGGTCTACGGCGAGTGGCGAAAGCTGGTGGTGCAATTTAGCGTGGCAGGAGTACAGGTTCATGACGCGCGGCTGGTTGCTGCAATGCGCGTGCATGGTATCACTCATATTGTTACCGCCAATATTAATGATTTTACTCGTTATGCAAGCATCGGCATTGTAGCAGTTCATCCAGCACAGATATAGAAGCTGTCTGTAGCAACAGATCAGTCACAGCAGCTCATCGAGCACGCGCCGAAATAACAACAGCCCGCGCCATCCTCAGACGCGGGCTGCTGACGTTCCCAAAACCTTTACAGTCCACGCACCTCGGTCTGATCGCGGATCTCTTCCACGCCCGGCACATCGCTGATCACGGCGACAATATTGTCGGTATCGTCGATGTCGTCGACCTCGCCGCGAATAATCACGGTGCCGTTGATCACCACGATGTCCAGCCGATCCGCCAGATGCGAGGTCGAGCTATCGTCGCGCAGGGAGCGCCGCACCAGCGCCCGCATATCATCCTCGCCCATGTGCGCCGTGTCGAGGCCGCTCTCGGCGAAGCCGGGATCGCGCGCGCTAATGTCGGTGCCGGTCGCCACCTCGATCGACTCGGGATCGTCGCGGCTGAAGGTGATCGGCGGATCGACGGGCGGCACGTAGGTAAAACCCTCCTCGACCGCCTCCATCACGTCGTCGGTCTCGCCGGCGCGCAGCTCGCGCTCCACCAGCAGATCGAAGCGCTCGGCCTCGCCCTCGACCCGCTCCTGGTTGACGTCGGTATCGCCCTGATACACGTCGGTCATACTGATGCCTTCGAGCTGCTCCACATCTTCGGCGTCGATATAGGCCGTGCCGTCGGTATGGGTGACGGCCAGCTGCTCTAAAAACTCAGTGCTGTCGCCCTCGTCCTGCTCCGGTGTCGGGTCCGGGCGCGGCTCCTGCTCAGCACGATGTTGCGGTGTATGTCCGGGTGGAATAGCTTCATTGTGTTCTGTCATGGAACCTCCTGCTTCAGCTTAATGCGGCCTCACAGAGCAGGTTGTGTACCGCCGTTCGGAGGCATGACTCAGGCTGCTACGCCGCTAGCGTGCCCACAACAACTTGCAGTGCTTTGGGCAGCACCTCGAACGTAGCCGGCTGATTCCCGACCAGCTCACCGTCGGCGTTGAACCACATGCCTGGCTGCGACTCGATCCGAACTTTGCGGGCGCGGCGGAAGCTGACCAGATCGCTCGCCAGATGCTGGCCCAGCAGCACCTGCGGCACCAGCAGCGCCAGCTGCGGCATCGAGGCGACGGGAATCACCAGCACATCCACCAGCCCATCGTCAAGCAGCGCCTGGGGAGCGATCGGAATGCCGCCGGCCACGTAGCGCGCGTTGGCGATCACAATGTTGTAGGTCTTGACCTCGTGCTGCTCGTCGTCGTCGAAGGTAATAAACGTGTGGTAGTCGGTCAGATCCGGCAGCGCCTCGGCGGCAGAGCGCAGATAGGCCAGCGGCCCCCAGGAGCGCTTCAGCTCCTCGGTCAGCTTCTCATCGACCAGGCCGCTGAAGCCGCCCGCCGACACATTGATAAAATGCCGAACCTCGTCGCTGGTGACGCGCACCACGTCGAGTGGCCGCGTTTGTCGATGCGCCAGCAGCGCAACCGCCGCGTCGATCTCAGTCGGCACGCCGATCGAGCGGGCAAAATCGTTGCCGGTACCCATCGGCAGCACGCCGAGCACCGCCCGATCGAAATGCTTAGCCAGACCGTTGACAACCTCGTTGATCGTGCCGTCGCCGCCCGCCGCTACCACGAACTCGCAGCCCTGCTCGACAGCCTCCCGCGCCATATGCAGCCCGTCGCCGGGCCGCTCGGTCGTAACCAGCTTCAGGTCGCCCAGCCGCTGCACCGCCGCCTCGACGTGCTTCACATCTTCAACCGAGCCTGCGTGCGGATTGAGAATAACGCAGGTCTGCATGACCTAAAAGTACCTTCCGCGCCGTCCGCGCCCGGTGCGTCCGAAACGCCCTGTGCCACGTACCAGGCTAATGATCGCCAGCAGCAGGATCGACCCCAGAATCGCCCAGACGACATCGAACGAGAGACCGGTTCCGGTGCCGGGCAGCAGCGCCGACACGCTGAAAATCGCCGGCAGACCAATGCGCAGCGCCAGCCAGCTGCCGATATACGCGCCCAGAAGCCCGACGATCACCGAGACGATGAAGCCGCCGGGGCTGAAGCCGACGATCCACTCGGCGATCACGCCGCAAATGCCCGCGATCACCAGCAAGATTAAAAGACTAATCAGTGAATCCATGCCTAGCGCCTCCCAGTGCGTGAAACATATTCACCCGGCGCGACCTGCTCGGTCTCGATCACGTTCGGACCAGCGGCGCGAGGCGGATCGCCAAGGTTCATGATCCGCGCCGCAAACCAGGCCAGCGTCAGCGTTGGAATCGGCTGTGTAAACGGGATCAGCGCCTCAACCGCCGCCACGTTGCGCAGCGCCTGAAGCCGGAAGCGGCTTAAGATCACCCAGACGATCGGCGTCGCCAGCACGTCGAGCCCGAGATCGAGCAGATCGAGCGCGATCACCAGGCCCAGCGGCACGGCGCGCACCGTTGTAAAGAAATCCGCGTCCGGCGGCACCTGAATGCGACGCAGGCTGCGGTAGACGAGCGCCAGCAGGATCGCGCCGAGAACCGCGCTGATCACAAGCAGGCTCACGATCACCTGTCCAAATGTGCGGAATCCTTCATCCATGGCTACACCGCGCGCTCATCCGTGGCCGGCGGCGACTCAAGATCATGCTGCGCCTGCTTGGTTGAGGTAAGATTGGCGGCATCAGCGATGATCGCGTCCCGGCCCACAGTCTGCACATCGTCGGCGAACAAAAACTTGCGCCCGCCCAGATCGCTCATAAAGCCCTGCTTAACCTCATAGCCGATCACTTCGCCCTTATCGTTGATGAAAAGATCGCCGACCGTGCCGATGCGCTCGCCGCTGTCGCTCATGATCGGCATGCCGCTGATGCGCACGTCCTGCTTGAGCTCATCGCTGAGCTGCGGCGCGGAGCTGGCGGTTACCACGGGCGATTCGCCCTGCACCATCACCACATCGCCGATATGGGCGATCACATCCCAGCAGACCACACGCGCATCACGGAACCAGCCGCCGCTATCCACCAGCAGCGCCGCGACGTGCCGCGCATCGGTGTCGAAGATGAGATCCCGAACCGTGGCGATATGCTCGCCGGTAGCCTGATTGACGATTGCTTTGCCGACGAGATCTTTAGCTTTGCGCATGATTATCCTCACGATCGCGGGGACTGCGGCTGAGGAACACCCACTGCACGACGGCGGCGATCCCGATCACCAGCGCCAGCGCGGCCAGCGTGGCGAGCTCCAGGCGCGCCCCGAACTGCGGCTGTCGCGCCAGCTGATCGAGGAATTGAAACGGGGCCGTCAGTGGTGCAGTCAGTGTCAACAACAGATTGATCACCGGGTTATCGGGCCGAGCGGCCAGCAGCAGTGCGATCAGCCGCACCGCCAACAATCCCCCAAGCAGACCAACCAGTCGAGCCCCTCGCTTATGTTTATTCATGCTATACCAAAAGCTATGCCACGCCCGATCGAAAGCGCCCTCGATCCGGAAGCCCAGAGCAAGCCTCTGGACACGGAAGGAGGGCGCGATGCGGCTAGCGTAGGGTTGAAGGCAGAATTTTGAGCTGATTGCGATACTTAGCGACCGTGCGCCGCGCCACGTCGAAGCCGCGCTGGCGCAGCATCTCGACCAGCTCCTGGTCGGTCAGCGGCCGATCTTCTTTAGTGACCAGCTCCAGCAGCACGTCTTTGACGCTCAGCGAGGCGGTGAAGAAGTGGCTGAACGGGATCACCTCGTGCGACGGCAGCTGAACATGTTTGTTGGCGGTTGCGCGGCTGACCGTAGACTCGTGAACGCCGATCGCTCCGGCCACCTCAGCGCGAGTCAGCGGCTCCAGGAAGCGCACGCCGTTGCGCAGAAACGGCTCCTGGCGATCGATCAGGTAGTTCGCGATGCGGCGGATCGTTTCGCGGCGCTGGCGCAGGTTGGTCAGAAAGAGCTGCGCGCGGCCCACGAACTGCGTCAGATGCTCTTTTTCCTCCGAGGTCACATTGGCCTCGTTGCTACGCGCCGCCTGCCGGGCCAGCTCCTGGTAGAGCGGGTTGAGCCGCAGGAAGTAGCGCTGGCTTTCGACGACCTCGGCCACCAGCTTGCCCTCTTCTTCGCGGATGATCACATCCGGCGTGAGATACGTCGTCTGCGTGGGACTGAGCATGCCGTCGCTGTTGCCGCGCTCCAGCGGATACGGCCGCAGGTACTTGCGAATGAAGTCGCGCGCCTCGACGACCTGATCGTAGCTGATGCTGAGCGCCTGCGCGATCGCACCGTAACGATGCTCACCGAGATCCACCCAATGCTCGCGGATGATCTGCTCCACATATGGATGCGTCACGCCCTCTTGTCGCAAGCGCCGCAGCTGGAGCAGCAGGCACTCCGGCACATCCCGCGCGCCTACGCCGACCGGCCCGACGTCTTGCAGCTTGGTCAGCACGCGCTCGACACGCTCGATGTCAAGCGAAAGCGTTGCGGCGACGTCTTCCAGCGTGCCCTCAAGGTAGCCTTGATCGTCGAGGCTGCCGATCAGGTACTCGGCGATGAAGTGATCTTCATGGGGCAGGCTGGCGCGCAGATCGCGCAGCAGCGTCTCGCCCAAGGAGGGAGGAGCAGCCACCAGCATCAGCGGATCGAACTCTTCGTCTTCGGTCGGCCCGGTGTACGGATCGCGATCCGCCTCCATGGTGCGCAGATCTTCCTGCAAGCAGTTCATGCAGGTTGTGCCGGTGAAAGGACGTCCGCAGCGCTGACACAGATCTTCCTGGGCCTCGTTGAGTTCGAGCGCGGGATTTTCTTCCAGCTCCTGCTGAATCATTTGTTGCAGCTCGAGCGTGGAAAGAATGAGCATGTTGTTGAGTGCGATGAGCGCAGGCGACGCTTTCATTTGCATCTGCGGGGTCATCTGCATGCCCATCGACATATCCATCATGTGCAGTGTACTCCTCGTAAACTTTATTCCTAAAGCATAAACAGTGCCGCGAACCGATACTACAGCTTATTATAACAGCAATGCATATGCCCGGACGATCATACGCAGCTTGCAGGCCCAAATTCGACGCCGATCAGAAATATGCTAGACTTGCGCCTGTAACAACACATGGCAGCAAGGAGCATGATGTGCAGAGTCGTGCAGAGGATGTGACGGTTGTCCGCGATGTGTGCGGGCGCATCCAGCGTCAGATCGGGCAGGTAATCGTCGGCAAATTGGATGTGATCGAGCTGTTTCTGGTGGCGCTGTTGTGCGAAGGCCATGTTTTGCTGGAAGATGTGCCCGGCACCGGCAAGACCACGCTGGCGCGCTCGCTGGCCCAATCGCTCAACTGCGATTTCAAGCGCATTCAGTTCACGCCCGATCTGCTGCCGACCGATGTGACCGGCCTTTCATACTTCAACCAGAAGCTGGCCGATTTTGTTTTTCGTCCGGGTCCGCTCTTTGGCCAGATCATTCTGGCGGATGAGATCAACCGGGCCACGCCGCGCACCCAGTCGGCGCTGCTGGAAGCGATGCAGGAGCGCACGGTCACGATCGACGGCGAGACGCATATGCTGCCCCGGCCATTCCTGGTTGTCGCCACCCAGAACCCGATCGAGCTGGAAGGCACCTTTCCGCTGCCCGAGGCGCAGCTCGACCGCTTCCTGCTCAAGCTCGACATGGGCTATCCCTCGGCAGCCGAAGAAGACGCGATCGTGCTGCGGCATAGTCAGGCCAATCCACTGCTCGATCTGGGCAGCGTGGCCAGCGCCGAGGAGATCCGCGCCATGCAGGCCGCCGTCAAACAGGTGCAGGTCTCCGATGTGGTGCGCCAGTATGTGATCGCGCTTGTGCGGGCCACACGCGAGGCCGACGAGCTGGAGCTGGGCGCGAGCCCGCGCGGCTCGCTGGCGCTCTACCAGACTAGCCAGGCCTACGCCGCACTGCAAGGCCGCGCCTGGGTGCTCCCCGACGATGTAAAGCGTATGGCGGTGCCGGCGCTCAGCCATCGCCTGATGCTTCAGCCGGAGGCGCGCCTGCGTGGCCGATCCGCAACCCGCGTGGTCCAGCAGATCGTGGAGCGCGTGCCGGTGCCGGTGGAGTAGGCGACAGGAGATTTTAGCGAGATCGAGGCGGATTCGGGCGATACAGCGGGCTTGATCATTGGTAGAGTCTTTGCTATGGAAGTCAAAGACGCGATCAAGCTTGTAGAGGATGGCGGCTGGCAGCTTATGCGAATCAAAGGGAGTCATCGACAGTACAAACATGAGGTAAAGCCGGGTTTAGTCACAATCGCTGGAAAACCAAGCCTTGATATTCCGCCTAAAACGCTCAAGAGCATCTTGAAACAAGCCGGGTTACAATTACCATCGAAAGGATAGTTATGACGAAATACCTCGTTGTTATTGAGCGCGGCGAGACAAGCTATGGGGCCTACGTTCCAGATCTTCCAGGCTGCGTCGCAGTTGGCGAAACCCAGGAAGAAGTCAGGGAGCTAATCCACGAAGCGATCACCTTGCATATTGAAGCGCTGCGGGAAGCTGGCTTGCCGGTACCAAAAGCCTCCTCAGAGGGAGAGTATGTTCAGCTTGAAGCTGCCTGACAATACACGCATCTCTCAATTCTCTGCACAATAAAACCCCGCTCCCGGCCTCGATCGAGCAGGAGCGGGGTTGCTTCATGTCCAAAGGTTTAGCTGGTGGCCGGGATCGCCTCCTGGGCCTGTCCATCAGCAGCGGCGGGAGCGCGATCGCCGATCTGATCCGGCAGCTCCTGCTCGATCAGCCGGACGCGCGGGTTGAGCCAGCCCACAACCGCCGCCAGCGCGGTCAGCAGGCCCAGCGCGATAAACAGCAGCCCGATGCCGCGTCCGGCTCCCACGCCGACGATCTGCCCGACGCTGCCGCTCAGCGCGCCGCCCTCAAGCAGCAGCGGCTCGAACACATAGTCCGTGAGCGGACCGGCAAGAATGTAGGAGAGCGGCGTGGCCGACCAGGCGATCATCATGCGCGTGGCAAAGACGCGGCCCTGGACATCGGGCGCGACCTTGACATGCCAGATCCCGGCGCTCGATCCGTTGATCAGCGGCACCCACAGCATCGTCGCGAACGCTGCGACCGCGATCAGCACCGTGGACTCGTACACGCCTGTGAGCAGGATGCTGAGACCAAACAGCAGGCCAAAGCCCAGCACGCCGTAGATCTTGCGCTGCGGGCCACCCCAGGCGCTCATGATCAGGCTGCCGACCAGAAAGCCGGCGCCGCTGATCGCCATGACCGAGCCGAGCGCCGCCGCCGTAGTAAACTTGAGCAGCAGCGGCGTGTAGAGCACCGCGATCATATTGAACGTGAAGTTGATCATCGCGAAGAAAAGCAGCAGGCCCATCAGACCGGGCCGCGCCGCGATATACGACAGGCCATAGCCCGCCTCGCGCAGCAGCGAGCCGCGACCCTCCTCGCCCTCGGCGGTTCGCTCCGGCTCCGGGAAGCGCACCGCCAGCAGCGCCGCCACGCCGACAAGGAACGTGATCACGTCGATCAGGATCACGCCTTCGAGCTGGATCGTCAGCACGAGCACGCCGGCCAGCAGCGGTGCCACGATCTGTGAGGCCGCCTCGCTGACCTGAAGCATGCCGTTGGCCCGGCCAAGATGCTGCTTGGGCACGAGCAGGCTGATCGCCGCCATGAACGCCGGCATCTGGAAGGCGTTAAAGACCGCACTCACGCCGACCGCAATGTAGATATGCCACAGCGCCAGATTGCCGCCCCACAGCAGCAGCGCGATCGCCAGCGTGCAGATCGCCGCCCCGGTGTCGCTGGCGATCATCACTTTGCGCCGATCCCAGCGATCGACGAGCGCACCAGCGAAGGGCGCCAGCACAATGCCCGGCAGCGCCACGGCCAGCGTGATAAACGCAAAGAGCGTCACCGAGTTGGTCAGCTGATACACCCACACGCCGAGCGCGAAGCGAGTCAAGCCCGATCCGATCAGCGAGATCAGTTGTCCAAACCAGACGATCGAAAAGATCGTCATGCCCCGATCGGTGGTTGGTTGAGCCATTGGTATTCCTCCAAAAAAAACCGCTACTGTGTTCGGCGCTCGTGCAGATACGCCACGAGCGCCTTCAGGGTTGCGTTGTAGTTCTTCGCCAGCAGTTCGATAGTCGAGCGCTCATGCACATTTTCGCTGTACATCCAGTTCATGCTCAGCCGGTCGCCGACGAGCGTGCCGTTGATCGCCAGCAGATGCGGCCGGACCGCCTCCAGATCGAGACGATGCCCGCCGAACGCGCTGGCCACGCGGAACGACGACAGGCCCGGCGACAGCGCGCCCATGTAGTTGAAGTTGACCTCAACCGGCGGCAGCGCGTCCATCTCGGCGGCGATCTCGGGCTCGGTGTTGAGATAGCGCAGCAGGCTATAGCCGATGCCGTGATTCGGGATGCGGCGCATCTGGTCGCGAACGGCTTTGAGCATCGGGCCGAGATCGCTGGACGCGGCCCGCTCAAGCAGCACGGGATAGGTGATGTTGAGCCAGCCCATCGTGCGCGACACGTCCATGTCTTCGAAGAGCGCCTCGCGTCCATGGCCGAGCAGATCGACCAGCACCGAGCGCGTGTCCGCCCAGTCGGTGATCGTCAGCAGCAGCGCCGTCAGCAGCACATCGTCGATCTGAATGCCCTGCGCCAGCTTGACCTCGCGCATCAGCGTGTGGGTTTCTTCCGCCGTCAGGTAGAGCGAGACCGGGCGATACGTCTCGATCGTGTGGCTGCCGCCAGGGTGATCCTGCGGGATCAGCGGCGCGTGCTTGCGGGCATCCGAGAGCCAGTAGCGCAGCTCGTCTTTGACCACCGCCGCGTGCGCGTGCTCGTTGATGCGCTGGCCCCACTGCGCCCGCGATGTGGTTTTGGGTGGCAGCTTGATCGCCTCGCCGCGCCGCAGCTGACGATAGGCCACATCCAGATCGGTCAGCAGAATCTGCCAGGAGAGCAGATCTGCGACGTAGTAGTGGCAGACCAGCAGCAGCCGGTTCGGTCGATCCGGCCCCAGGTTGAAGAGCACAAACTTAGCGAGCGGCCCGGCCTCCAGATCGAAGGTTGTCTGGATCTCGGTGATCCGCGCTTTGATCGCCGCGCCCTGCCTGGCCTCGCTCAGCTCCGAAAGATCGACCTCCGTGAATGGCAGCGCGTCGCCCGGCGGATCGATGACCAGGCTCGGGCCGTCCACGCCCAGCGGCTGGCGCACCCGCAGCGCGTCGTGGTGGAGCATAAGCTGGCGCAGCGCGGTCTGAACCAGCGCCGGATCGAGATCCTCCTCGGCCTCAAGCAAAAACGCGATGCTGTAGTAGTTCGGGTTGGGATCTTCGCGCAGCAGAAAATCGCGCTCGGAGGGCGTCCACGTCAGCGGGCCAGTGACGATGCCCTGGTCGGCGATGATCGTCACGGTGCCGAGCTGCGCCACCAGCTCCGCGATCGTCTGGTTTTGGAAGAGCTGCTTGGTGGTGATGCTCAGGCCGGTCTGGCTGGCCTTGGCGACCACCCGAATCGCCAGCAGCGAGTCGCCGCCGAGATCGAAAAAGTTATCCTGAACGCCGACCTGCTCCACGCCCAGCACCTGCGCCCAGATCTCGGCGAAGCGCTGCTCATCCTCGCTGCGCGGCGCGACATAGGCAGCACGCAGATCGGGGCGGGCGCTGTCGGGCGCGGGCAGCGCCTTGCGATCGACTTTGCCGTTGGGCGTGAGCGGAAACGCGGGCAGCACCACGAACGCCGATGGGACCATGTACTCGGGCAGCTTGTTCTTGAGGTAGTTGCGCAGATCCGAAGAACCTAGAACCAAGAACCTAGAACCAGCTTCGCTTCCATCCTCTTGGTTCTCAGTTCTCAGTTCTAGGTTCTCTTTTGGTACGATGTACGCCACCAGCCGCTTGTTCCCGGCGTCGTCGCGGGCGACCGTCACGACTTCGCGGACAGCCGGATGCTGGCTCAGCGCCAGGTCGATCTCGCCTAGCTCGATGCGGAAGCCGCGTACCTTGACCTGGAAGTCCACGCGGCCCAGAAACTCGATCGTGCCGTCGTGGCGGTATTTGGCGAGATCGCCGGTTTTGTAGAGTCGCGATCCAGGTTGTTTGCTGAAGGGATCGGGGATGAACTTGTCGGCGGTCAGCGCCGGCCGCTTGAGATAGCCCCAGCTCAGGCCAGCGCCGCCGATGTGCAGCTCGCCCGCCACGCCGATCGGCACCGGCTGAAGCTTCGGATCGAGCAGATAGATCTGTGTGTTTGCGATTGGATGGCCGATCGTGATCAGATCTTCGTCGAGATCGACCTGCGAGACCGCAGACCAGATCGTGGTTTCGGTGGGACCGTAGAGATTCCACAGCTCGGCGTTTCCGGCGATCAGCGGGCGGGCCAGATCGAGCGGCAGCGCCTCGCCGCCGCACAGCACCTTGAGCGTCGGGCTGCCCTTCCAGCCGGCATGCAGCAGCAGCCGCCACGTCGAGGGCGTCGCCTGCATCACGGTCGCGCCGGTCGCCGCCAGCTGATCGCGCAGCTGCTCGCCGTCGGTTGCCACGTTGCGGCTCACCAGCGCAACCTGCGCGCCGGTCAGCAGCGGCAGATACAGCTCAAGCCCGGCAATATCGAACGAGAGACTCGTCACCGACAGCAAAATATCGTCGGCGGTCAGGCCGGGCTGCTCACGCATCGATTCGAGGAAGTTGATCACGGCTCGATGCGGAATCTGCGCGCCCTTGGGCTGTCCGGTCGAGCCCGAGGTGTAGAGCACATACGCCAGATCCCCGGCGGCGGTGACATGGCGCGGATTTTCCACCGCCGCCTGGTTGATCAGCAGAGCGTCGCCGTCCAGACACAGCGTGCGGGCGCTGTTGTCCGGCAGCTGATCGATCAGCGCCTGATGGCCGACCAGCAGCGCGATCTGCGCGTCTTCCAGCATAAACGCCAGCCGCGACGGCGGATAGTCGGGATCGAGCGGCAGGTAAGCAGCGCCCGACTTGAGAATGCCCAGCACGCCCACCAGCAGCTCTGGCGTGCGATCCAAACACGCGCCGATCAGCGTGCCCGGCCTGACATCCAGGCTGCGCAGCGTGTGCGCCAGCTGATTGGCGCGCTCGTTCAGCTCGCGATACGTCAGAGTCTGGCCCTCAGCGCTGACCGCGATCTTGTCGGGCGTGCGCGCGGCCTGCGACTCAAACAGCGCGTGGATCGTCGCCTGCGAGAACGGTCGCTCGGTAGCGTTCCACACATCAAAGAGCTGGTGCTGCTCCGTGGCTGTCAGCAGCGACAGATCCGACAGCCGGCGGTCGGGATCGCGCACTAGCGTTTCCAGCACAATCTGGAGATGCTCGACCATCCGGTTGATCGTGCGGGCCTCGAACAGATCGGTGTTGAACTCGGCCGCGCCTTCCAGGCCGCGCTCGGTCTCGTGCAGCACCAGCATCAGATCGAAGCGCGCGGTGCCGCTGTCCACGTCGACGCGCCGCAGCACCAGGCCGGGCAGCTCAAGCGTGCCGGTGGAGGCGTTTTGCAGCACCAGCATCGTCTGGAAGAACGGCGAGCGGCTGGTATCGCGCACGGGATTCAGCTCGTCGAGCAGCTTCTCGAAGGGCAGATCTTGATGCGCGTAGGCATCGAGCGCCACTTTGCGCACCCGCTGCACGATCTCACGCAGCGTCGGGTTGCCGCTCAGGTCGGCGCGCAGCACCAGCGTGTTGACGAAAAACCCGATCAGCCCTTCGATCTCGGCGCGGTTGCGGTTGGAGATGAACGTACCAACCGGAACATCGAGCTGGCCGCTGTATTTGGCGAGCACCACGTTGAACGCCGCCAGCAGCGTCATAAACAGCGTCGCGTTCTCCTGCTGGCTCAGCTCGTTCAGCCGATCGGTCAGCGACTTGGGCACCGTGACCCACTCGACCGCGCCGCTGTGCGTTTGCAGCGCGGGCCGTGGCCGATCCGTGGGCAGATCCAGCGTGACGATGCCGGCGAGCTGCTGTTTCCAGTAGTTGACCTGCTCGGCCAGCACGGCGCCGGAAAGACGATTCTGCTGCCAGACCGCGAAGTCGGTGTACTGGATCGGCAGCGGCGGCAGCTTGGACGGCGGATCGTCCGCCTTGGTGACGAACGCCTCGTAGAGCGCCGCCAGCTCGCGCACAAACACGCCGTGCGACCAGCCGTCCGAGACGATGTGATGCATGTTCAGCAGCAGCATGTACTCGGCCGCGTCGAGCTGGAGCAGCATCGCGCGCACCAGCGGGCCGTGCGACAGATCGAAAGGCCGGTGCGACTCCTCGATCGCCATCTGGAGCGCAGCCGAGTCGCGCTCGTCGGCGGGATAGTCGCGCAGGTCGATCGTTTTGACGAAGACCGAGCCGCGCTCGGCGATCACCG
The DNA here is from genome assembly GCA_036401895.1 of Herpetosiphonaceae bacterium. Classification (GTDB taxonomy): domain Bacteria; phylum Chloroflexota; class Chloroflexia; order Chloroflexales; family Kallotenuaceae; genus LB3-1. The sequence goes on from DASWTW010000381.1 coordinate 14,293, forward strand.
GCACGGGCACGCCCTCGACTGAGGCAAAGGTTGTGCGCAGCGTCTCGTGCCGCGCCACGATCGCGTCGAGGGAGCGGCGCAGCGCCGGCAGGCTGAGATCGCCGCTGAGCTGGTAGATCTCGGGCAGATTGTAGAGCGGGCTGTCGGGCTCGTACTGATCCAAAAACCAGAGCCGTCGCTGGGCAAAGGAGAGCGCGATCGGCTGATCGGCAGCGCGCGGCGGAATCGCTTGAGCTTTGGAAGCGCCAGCCAGCGCGCCGCGCTTGAGCTGTTCAAGCAGCGCCTGACGCGCAGGCGACAGCTCGGGCCGGCGGGTCGAAAGGCCGTCTGAGGTCATAGAAACGTTCCTCACAATGAATGAGCGGATTGGTCGTGGACACTCGCCGCGAGCTGCTCCACTTCGTCTTCAGACAGGGATGCAAGTTTTTCGATCAGCAGGTCTTCGATCACATCGTGCAGCCCGGCGATCGTGGGCGACTCGAACAGGCGGCGCAGCGGCAGCTCGACCTGGAAGGTATGCAGAATGCGCGTGGCGAGCTGAGTCGCCAGCAGCGAGTGTCCGCCCAGCTCAAAGAAGTTGTCGCGCACCCCGACGCGCTCCACGCCCAGCAGCTCGCTCCAGATCTGCGCCAGCACCTCGTCCAGCTCATCGCGCGGCGCAACAAAGGCGGTCTCAGCAGCGCTGCGCCACTCAGGCGCGGGCAGGGCCTTGCGATCGACTTTGCCGTGCGCGCTCAGCGGCAGCGCGTCGAGGACCATAAACGTGGCCGGCAGCATATAGTCGGGCAACCGCTCTTTGAGGTAATCGCGGAGGGTGGAGACGAGGCCCTCACTTGAGGCCCTCACCCCCGTCTCGCTCTGCTCGACTCCCCCCTGCCCCGAACCTCGGCGGGCCTCCGCCTCAGTTGCGGCAGGCGAGGGGGAAAGCGCAGAGTCTGGATCGTGCCCTTGTTCTTCGTTAGGTTCTAAGTTCTGGGTTCTAGGTTCTGGATTCTCGCTTGGTTCTAAGTTCTGGGTTCTAGGTTCTCCGTTTTCGTTTTGTTCCTTTGTTCTTTGTTCCTTTGTTCTTTGTTCTACATACGCCACTAGCCGCGTATCGTCGCCGGTGATGTGCGGCACGACGACGGCCTGGCGCACGGCCGGATGCTGATTCAGCAGCGCTTCGATCTCGCCCAGCTCGATGCGGAAGCCGCGCACCTTGACCTGCTGATCGATGCGCCCGAGAAACTCCAGGCTGCTGTCGGCTCGGAAGCGCACCAGGTCGCCGGAGCGATACCAGCGCTGCCCGTCAATCGTCACGAACTGCGTGGCGCTGAGCTGGGCCTGCTGCCAGTAGCCGCGCGTCACGCCCGCGCCGCCGATGTAGAGCTCGCCTGCCACGCCGATCGGAACGCGCTGACGATGCCGGTCATAAACGCGCACCTGCACGTTGGGCATGGGCGAGCCGATCAGATTGCCTGCGATAGCTTCACCGCGTGTGGTCGCATGGTGCGCGCAGATGATCGTCGCCTCGGTCGGGCCGTAGAGGATCTGGACCTGAGCGCGGGAAAAAACGGCCTGTAGATCGGCCACCAGCGCGGGCGGCACCGCCTCGCCGCCGACAAAGATCGTGCGCAGCCGGCTGTACGCCTGTGGCGACGCATCCTGCTGTACGGTCTGCACGATCTGGCGCATCAGGCTGGGCACGGCATGGATCAGCGTGACATCGCGCAGCTGTGCGGCCAGCTGCGGCAGATTCAGCACGTCGTCGTGGGTTAAGATTAGCGTGGTACCGCCGACCAGCAGCGGATTGAACAGCTCAAACAGCGCGATGTCAAAGGTTACCGCCGCCAGCCAGGGCATCACATCGCCGGATTGAAAGCCGAACGTTTGCTGTGCAGCGCGCAGCGTGTTGATCAGATTGCGATGCTCGATCTGCACACCCTTGGGCTGTCCCGTCGTGCCCGAGGTGTAGATCATGTACGCCAGGCTGTCGGGTGCTGCGGCGCTCACAGGCGGCTCGGCGCTTAGCTCCGCGATCTGCGTCGCGTCGGCGTCCAGGCGCACAAGCCGGAGCGATTCAGCGGCCGAGGCGGGCAGCCTGGCGACCAGATCCGCCTGCGTGACCAGCAGCGAGATCCGCGCGTCGGCCAGGATGAAGCCCAGGCGCTCGGCGGGATGCGTCGGATCGAGCGGAACATACGCGCCGCCGGCCTTCAAAATGCCCAGCAGCCCGATCACCAGCTCCGGCGAGCGCTCGACACACAATCCCACTCGCGATTCCGGCCCCACGCCCAGCGACTGAAGATGCCTGGCCAGCTGGTTGGCACGCTGCTCCAGCTCACGATACGAGAGCCGTCGATCGCGGAAGATCAGCGCGGTCTGCTCGGGCGTGCGCTGCGCCTGGGCAGAGAGCCACGCCGGCAGCAGATCCTGCGGATACTCGACCCGCGTCGCGTTGAGGAGATCCAGCTGCTCCTGCTCGGCGGCGGTCAGCAGCGGCAGCTCGGCGACTGAGCGATCAGGATCGGCGACAATCGCCTGAAGCAGCACGGCGTAGTGCGCCGCCAGCCGCGCGATCGTCGTCGCGTCGAAGAGATCGGTGTTGTACTCGCAGAGGCCGTGCAAGCTGCCGGCGCTCTCGGTGAGCTGAAGCGTGAGATCGAAGACGGCCCCGCCGTTGCTCACATCCAGACGCGTGGCGGTCAGGCCCGGCAGATCGAGCGCCTCGCCGGGCGTGTTTTGCAGGATGAACATCACCTGGATCAGCGGGCTGCGGCTGAGATCACGCTCCGGCTGAAGCTCTTCGACCAGCTTCTCGAACGGCAGATCTTGATGCGCGTACGCGCCGAGCGCCGTCTCACGCGTCCCGCGCAGCGCCTCGCGGAAGCTGCACCCAGAGGGTACCCGGTCCCGCAGGTCGGCACGCAGCACGAGCGTGTTGACGAAGAAGCCGATCAGCGGCTCAACCTCGGCGTGCGTGCGGTTGGCGATCGGCGAGCCGACCAGCAGATCGTCCTGGCCGGTGTAGCGGCTGAGCAGCACCTGAAACGCCGCCAGCAGCGTCATAAAGGGCGTGGCGCCCTCCTGCTGGCTCAGCGCCGCCACCTGCGCCGTCAGCTCGGACGAGAGCGTAAAGCTGTAGCGCGCGCCGTTGAAGGTTTGGCGCGCCGGACGCGGTCGATCCGTCGGCAGCTCCAATACTGTGGGAGCGTCGGCCAGCTGTTTGCGCCAGTAGCCAAGCTGCTCGTCGAGCGCCGCGCCGGAGAGCTGCGCCCGCTGCCAGATTGCGTAGTCGGCGTACTGGATCGGCAGCTCAGGTTGTGGATCGATTGTGTCCTTGGCGATCCTGGCGCGGTAGTACGCCGACAACTCGCGCAAAAAGACGCTCATCGACCAGCCATCCGAGATAATGTGATGCATGATGATCAGCAGGATCTGATCGTCCGGCCCGAGCCGCAGCAGCAGCGCCCGCAGCAGCGGACCCGCCGTCAGATCGAACGGCCGCCGTCCCTCGCCGGCGATGATCTGCTCGACCTGAAGCTGCCGATCGGACGCGTCGTAGCTCGAAAGATCGACCTCAGCCAGCGCGATCTCTCCCCGCGGCGCGACGACCTGGACCGGCTGATCCGCAGCCATGCCGATGGTTGTGCGCAGCGTCTCGTGGCGGCGCACGACGGCGCTCAGGCTGTGACTCAGCGCCGCCTGGTCCAGCCGGCCGATCAGCCGCGTGGCCGAGCAGAGCGCGTACTGCTGGCCGCCCGCGTCAAAGCGATCCAGAAACCACAGCCGCTGCTGCGCAAACGACAGCGGCGTCGGGGCGTCGGCTGGCCGGCGTGGGATGCGCTGAACGATCGTCGGCTCGGCGGAATCGGCCAGCAGCGCTTTGAGCAAGGCCCGTTTATTGGCGGAAAGACGACTCATGATGTTGCATTCCTTGTTGGGTTCGTCTGGGTCTGTGTGAGCATGGCCTCGGCCTCAGCCTCCGACATCTGCGCTAGCTGCACGATCAGTCGCGCGACCTTGTCCACATGCTCAGCCTGCGCAGGATCGCGGCGCAGCGACTCTGCCAGCCCGGCGATTGTGGGCGTCTCGAAGATGCGCCGCAGCGGCAGCTCGATCTCCAGATCTTCGCGAATGCGTGCCACGACCTGTGTCGCCAGCAGCGAGTGGCCGCCGAGCTTGAAGAAGTTATCGTGAGCGCCCGGCTGCTCCACGCTCAGCAGCTCGGCCCAGATCTCGGCCAGCACCACTTCGAGCGGCGTTCGAGGCGCGGTGTGCTCGGCACCCGCAGTCGCGCGCAGATCCGCCGGCAGCGGCAATGCCCGGCGATCAAGCTTCCCGCTGGCTGTCAGCGGCAGCGCGTCGAGCAGCACAAACGCGGCGGGCACCATGTAGGCGGGGAGACGCTCTTGTAAGAAGGTATGGAGATGGGAGGCCAGGCCCTCACTGGCCCTCACCCCCGTCGCTGCGGCGACTCCCCCCTCTCCCGCTGCGGCAGGCGAGGGGGAAGTAACTCTTCCCGTGTTCTCTGTTCTTTGTTCTTTGTTCTCTTGTTCCGTTGTTCCTTTGTTCTCTACCACGTACGCCACCAGCCGCGTGTCGCCCGCGCCGACTTCGCGCACCTCGACGACTGCCGCCGCGACGGCTGGATGTCCCAGCAGCACGTTCTCGATCTCGCCCAGCTCGATGCGGAAGCCGCGCAGCTTGACCTGCTGATCGATGCGGCCCAGAAATTCGAGGTTGCCGTCGGCTCGGAAGCGCGCTCGGTCGCCGGTGCGGTAGAGGCGTGCTCCAGACACCTGGCCGAATGGATCGGGAACGAAGCGCTCGGCGGTCAGCGCGGGCTGGCTGAGATAGCCGCGCGCCAGCCCAGGACCACCCAGATACAGCTCGCCGGGAACACCGATCGGCACGCGTTGCAGCTCGGCGTCGAGCACATACACCTCGGTATTGGCGATTGGACGACCGATCGGCACTGCGCCACGCTCGGCCGCCAGAGCGGCGTCGGCCTCGGTGTAGAGCGTGCTGGTGATCGTGGCCTCGGTCGGGCCGTACGCGTTGTACCAGGGAAGACCTGTCCCAGCACGACGCTGCCAGCGAGCAAGCCAATCGGGCGCGGTCTGATCGCTGCCCGCGATCAGCAGACGCAGTGACGACGGCAACGGCAGCGGCGCGGCATCCAGATCGGCGACCCACGCGTGCCAGTAGGGCATCGGCAGATTGAGCACAGTCAGCCGCTCGTGCTCGACAAAGCGCTGGAACTCACGCAGCGCGACGACCTCGGTCTGCGGCCAGAGCACCAGCGTCGCGCCACAGATCAGCGTCGGAAAAATCTCTTCGGCGGCCACGTCGAAGCTCAGCGCGGCAAATTGCAGCACCCGATCGCCCGGCTGAAGCGCGTATTGATCGGCGGCCGCCTGGCTGCGCGCCACCAGCGCCTGATGCGGAATCAGCACGCCTTTGGGCCGTCCCGTGGAGCCCGAGGTATAGATCACGTAGGCCGGATGTTGCGGCAGCACCGCGATCGCGGGCGCCATCGTCGGCTGAGTCTGCGTCTCGTCGCGATCCAGACAGATAATCTGCACGCCGGCGATCTGGATGCGATCCGCCAGATCCTGACGCGACAGCAGCACCTGCACCTGGGCATCGTGCATGATGAAGTGCAGCCGCTCCTGGGGCAGCGCCGGATCGAGTGGTAGATAGGCAGCTCCGGCTTTGAGCACGCCCAGCAGCGCAACAATCAGATCCAGCGAGCGCGGCAGACACAGAGCCACAATCACCTCGGCGGGTGCCCTCTGGGCGGCGCCCAGCTCCCGCAGTCGCCAGGCCACCTGATTCGCCCGCCGATCCAGCTCGGCATAGCTCAACTGCTGGTCGCCAAAGGTCACGGCGATCGCATCGGGTGTGCGGCCGGCCTGCTCCGCGATCAGCTCATGGATGCAGCGCTCGGCGGGATACGGCGCGCAGGTCTGGTTCCAGGCCGTGAGCTGCTGCTCTTCGGCGGCGCTCAGCAGCAGCAGCCTGGCGATCGATTGCTCGGGCGCGGCGATCACTTCCGCCAGCAGCACCGCCAGATGTTCCAGCAGCCGCTCGATCGTCGCGGCGTCGAACAGCTCGCTGCTGTACTGCATCTCGGCCAGCAAGCCGTCGGGCTGCTCCTCGATCGAGAGTGTGAGATCGAAGGCCGTGGTGCCGGTATCCTCGGCGCTCATGCGCAGCGCCACGCCCGCCAGATCGCGCGGTGCCTGCTGCTGGTTCTGGAGAATAAACATCGCCTGGAAGAGCGGCGTGTGCGTCAGATCGCGCTCGGGATGCAGCTCCTCGACCAGCTTCTCGAACGGCAAATCCTGATGATCGTAGGCGGCCAGCGCGCTGTCGCGCACACGGCGCAGCAGCTCGTGGAATGTGGGCCGGCCGCTGAGATCGGCGCGCAGCACCAGCGTATTGACAAACAGCCCGATCAGCGGCTCGCTCTCCGGTCGCGTGCGGTTGGCGATCGGTGAGCCGACCAGAATATCGTCCTGACCACTGTAGCGACTGAGCAGCACGTCGAACGCCGCCAGCAGCGTCATGAACAGCGTCACGCCCTCGCGACGGCTCAGCGCGTGGAGGTCGTCGGCCAGCTGGCGCGAAAGCCGCCGCGATGCCAGCGCGCCGCGATTAGTCGGCACCGCTGGACGCGGCCGATCCGTAGGAAACAGCAGCAGCGCGGGACTATCCGCAAGCTGGTTTCGCCAGTAGCTTAGCTGCTGCTCTAAAACCTCGCCGGAGAGCCACGCGCGCTGCCAGACCGCGTAGTCGGCGTACTGGATTGGCAGTGGAGGCAGCGTGGAAATGTCCGGCTGCCCGGCCAGCGCCTGCTCATACAGCGCGGCCAGATCGCCAAACAGCACGCCCATCGACCAGCCGTCGCAGATGCTGTGATGCAGCGTCAGGATCAGCACATGCTCGGCCGAGTCCAATCGCAGCAGCCGCCAGCGCACCAGCGGGGCGCGTGTCAGATCGAAGGATTGCCGCGCCTCGGACCGCGCCTGCTCACGCACGATCGCCTCGCGCTCCGGCTCCGGCAGATGCGACAGATCGAGCAGCGGCAGCGGCACCGTCGACGACGGCAGGATGATCTGCACCGGCTGTCCGTCGTGCTCGCCAAAAATCGTGCGCAGCGACTCGTGCCGCTGGATCAGCGCGTTGAGACTGCGATCCAGTGCCGCAACATTCAAGTCGCCGCTCAGCACGATCGAGCGGCAAATGTTGTAGGCGGCGTTGCCCGGCTCAAGCTGATCCAGGAACCACAGGCGCTGCTGCGCAAACGACAGCGGCAGTGGCCCGTCGTGCTGGCGGCGGCGCTCGATCGGCGGCGTGTGCTGACGAATCGCCTGATCGAGCGGGAGATCGGCCAGCAAGCCCGGATCGACTGCCGCCGCCTGTGATCGCTCGATCAGCTCGGCGATCTCCGCGATCGTTGGCGTGTCGAAGAGCGCGTGGAGCGGAATCGTAAGCTGAAAGGCGCTGCGAATACGCGAGAGCAGCTGCGTGGCCAGCAGCGAGTGGCCGCCGAGATCGAAAAAGCTGTCGTGGACGCTGACCCGCTCCACGCCAAGCAGCTGCGACCAGATCGCGCCCACCGTTTGCTCGACGGCGCTGCGCGGCGGGACAAAAACCTGCTGCGCCGTCTGGCCGCTCCAGTCGGGCTCCGGCAGCGCTCGGAGATCGAACTTGCCGCTGGCATTGAGCGGAAACGCATCCAGCATCACGAACGCGCCGGGAATCATGTACTCGGGCAGCCGCTGGCGCAGAAACGCACGAAGGGAAGTAGCAAGGCCCTCATCCCCCACCCCCTTCTCCCGCTGCGGCAGGAGAAGGGGAGTAGTGGTACTTTGTTCCTTTGTTCTTTGTTCTCTGTTCTCCGTTTGGTTCTGGGTTCTAGATTCTAGGTTCTCCCCGACAACGTACGCCACCAGCCGCTTCTCGCCCACACGGTCGGCGCGCGCCACCACGATCGTCTCATGCACGGCGGGATGCTGGCTGAGCACGGCCTGGATCTCGCCCAGCTCGATGCGATAGCCGCGCAGCTTCACCTGGGTGTCGATCCGGCCGAGAAATTCCAGGTTGCCGTCGGGTAGATAGCGCGCCAGGTCGCCGGTTGCATAGAGCCGTGCGCCGGGAGTAGCGCTCAACGGATAGGGCACGAACTTTTCCGCCGTGAGCGCCGGCCGATCGAGATAGCCGCGCGCCAGGCCATCGCCGCCGATGTACAGCTGGCCGGGCACGCCCACTGGCACTGGCTGTAGCTGCGCGTCCAGCACATATACAGTCGTGTTGGCGAGCGGACGGCCGATCGGGATCGGACGGCTGGACTGCGGCTGCTCGACGAGCTGATAGCAGCTCGTGAAGGTTGTGCTTTCGGTCGGGCCGTACGCGTTGACCAGACGGCAATCCGGCAGCGCGCGCCGAACATGAGCCGCCAGCGATACCGAGAGCACATCGCCGCCGGTGAGGATCTGGCGAACCTGGCGCAGCTCTTCCAAATGCTCGCTCTCGGCCATCTGGTGAAACAGCGCAGTGGTGAGCCAGATCGTGCTGACGCCGTGCCGCCGCACAAGCCTGGCGATCTCGTCGGGCGTTGGCGTTCCCGGCGGGAGCAGCACCAGCTGCGCGCCGTGCAGCAGGCTACCCCACAGCTCAAAGGTCGAGGCATCGAACGCGATCGGAGCCGTGTGGAGCCAGACCGCATCCGCCGAAAAATCGGCGTAGCTGTTGCTGAAGACCAGGCGCGTCACTCCGCGATGGGGAATGACCACGCCTTTGGGAATGCCGGTCGAGCCCGAGGTGTAGGTGATGTAGCACAGGTTGTCGGCGACAGCGCCGCTGCGTGGATTGGTGATCGGCTGTCCGTCCAGCAGCGCATGATCGCTGTCCAGGCAGATCACGGTCGGCACCACCAGCTTGTCTCGCAGCGAAGACTGCGTTACCAGCACCGAGATGCGGCTATCGCCGACCATGAACTGAAGCCGCTCCTCGGGATACGACGGATCGAGCGGAACGTAGCCGCCGCCGGCCTTGAGAATGCCCAGCAGCGCAATTACCAGATCCAGCGAGCGCTCGACGCACACGCCGACCGGCACGTCCGGCCCGACGCCGCACGCGAGCAGCTCGTGGGCCAGCTGATTCGCCCGCGCGTTCAGCTGGCCGTAGCTTAGCTCGTCCTTACCAGCCACAACCGCGATCGTGTCTGGACGCTGCTCAGCCTGGATCTCGAACAGCTCATGCACACAGCGCTCGGCGGGATACTCGGCCTCGGTCGCGTTCCAGTCGATCAGTAATTGCTGGCGCTCGGCAGCCGTCAGCAGCGAGCTTGCGACGATCGACTGCTCGGGATCGGCGATCATCGTCGCCAGGATCGTCTGGAAATGCTCGGTCATGCGCCGGATCGTCTCGACGCTGAACAGATCGGTGTTGTACTCCCAGACCATCGTGATGCCGTGGGAGCCGCCGCGCCGCCCGATGCGCTGCTCGCTGCGGGGGATCACGACGACGTTGAGATCGAACTTGGCCGAGCCGTTGCTTAGGGCCTCGTTGACGTCGATCGTCAGGCCGGGCAGCTCAAGATCCGGCAGCGGCGAGTCGTGGAAGCTGAACGCGACCTGGAAGATCGGGTTATAGCTCAGGTTGCGCCTGGGCTGTAGCGCCTCGACCACACGCTCGAAGGGCAGATCTTGATGCGCATACGCCGCCAGCGCCACATCGCGCGCTCGTCCCAGCAGATCGCGGAAGGTCAGATCGTTGGCAGTCTGCATGCGCAGGACAACCATGTTGACGATCATACCGATCAGCGCCTCAGTCTCACGCCAGCGCCGGTTAGCCACGCCCGAGCCGATGTTGAAATCGTGCTGGCGCGAGTAGCGCTGCATCAGAGTCGTGAACGTCGTCAGCAGCGCCATGAAAAGCGTCACGCCCTCGGCACGCGCAAACTCACGGGCGGCGTCGCTCAGCGCGGGCGGCAGCTCGATGCGCACCGACGAGCCGCGAAAGCGCTGGACACTGGGCCGAGGATAGTCGGTGGGCAGCTCCAGTAGCGGCGGACTTGCCGCCAGGTTCGCACGCCAGAACGCCAGCTGCTCCGCCGCCTCGGCCTGCTCCATCCACTCGCGCTGCCAGACTACGAAGTCGGCAAACTGGATCGACAGATCGGGCAGCCGAGCGCTCATATCTTCCAGCCTGGCCTGATACAGCGCCAGCAGCTCGTGCAAAAAGACGCTGTACGACCAGCCATCGTGGACGAAATGATGCTCGACATGGATCAGCACATGCTCGTCGGCGCTGAGCCGCACCAGCCGCCAGCGCACCAGCGGCAGCCGGTTCACATCGAAGGGCGTGTAAAACTCCGCATGCATCGCCTGACTCAGCGCCGCATCGCGCTCGTCGCTCGGCAGCGGCTCCAGATCGAGCACCGGCAGCGGCACCGGCCACGGCTCATGGATCAGCTGCACCGGGCTGCCGTCTACGAGCGGAAAGGTTGTGCGAAAAATCTCGTGGCGGCGCACGATCTCGCCGAGACTGGCCCGCAGCACCGCAACGTCGAGCGTGCCCGAGAAGCGCATCGTCGCCTGGGCGCTGTATGACTGATTCTCGGGATTCAGCTCTTGCAGTAGCCAGACCTGTTCCTGCGCAAATGACAGCGGCAGCGGCCGATCGCGCGGCACCGGCCGAATGGTCGTCGCTGCTCCGGCGCGCTTGCCGGCTACAGCCTGCCCGATCAGCTGTGCAAACTCGGCGATCGTCGGCGCGGCAAACAGGCTATTCAGTGCCAGCTCGACCTGGAACTGCTCCCGCACGCGGGCCACAACCTGCGTGACTGCCAGCGAGTGACCGCCCAGCACAAAGAATTGATCATGCACGCCGATCCGGCTCAGACCCAGCACCTGCGACCACAGCTCAGCCAGCGCGATCTCGGTCGGCGTGCGCGGCGCAACAAACGCCTGCTCCAGCTCCGGTCGCGCTGTATCGGGCGCCGGCAGCGCTGCACGATCGACCTTGCCGTTCGCCGAGAGCGGAAACGCATCCAGGGTCACAAAGACCGAGGGCAGCATGTGCTCTGGCAGCCGTTGCGCAAGGAAAGAACGCAGGCCCTCACCCCCCCAGCCCCCCTGCCCCGAACCTCGGCCCGCTTCGACCTCGGTTGCCACAGGCGAGGGGGGAGATTCGGTACTGCCCGGTTCTTTCTTATCTTGTTCGTTTGGTTCTAGGTCGCCCAGAGGGCACCCGGTTCTTGGTTCTTGGTTCTCAACCACGTACGCCACGAGCCGTTTATTTCCCGCCATGTCTTCCCGCGCCAGAACCACCGCTTCTGCGACGGCCGGATGCTGCTCCAGCGCCGCTTCGATCTCGCCCAGCTCGATGCGAAAACCGCGCAGCTTGACTTGAAAATCGATCCGGCCAATAAACGCGATCGTGCCGTCGGGCTGATAGCAGGCCAGATCGCCGGTGCGATAGAGCCGTGAGCCAGGATGTGTAGTAAACGGATCGGGAACGAAGCGCTCGGCGGTCAGCTCGGGACGATTGAGATAGCCGCGCGCCAGGCCGGCGCTGCCGATGTACAGCTCACCGGGTACGCCGACAGCCACCGGATGCAGCTGTTCGTCCAGCAGATACACCTGCGTGTTGGCGAGCGGACGGCCGATCGGCGGCTTGGCGTTGCCATGCAAAGGCTCGGAGATCGTCGCGCAGACCGTGGCCTCGGTTGGACCGTAGGCGTTGAAGAACGCTCTACCAGGAGACCAGCGCTCGACGATCGCGGCCGGACATGCCTCGCCAGCCGACACGATCGTGCGCAGCGCAGGCAGGTCGGTTTCGGGCAGGATCGCCAGCACGGCGGGCGGCAGCGTGGCAACGGTGATCGCGTGGTCGCGCAGCAGCTGAGTCAGCGCCGGACCAGGCAGCAGCGTCTCAGCGCCAGCCAGATACAGGCTTGCGCCGCTCAGCAGCGCCATGACAATCTCCCAGATCGCCGCGTCGAAGCTGAACGAGGCAAACTGCAACACGCGATCGGCAGGCATAAGCTCAAAGTGGCGGATCTGAAACTGGCTCAGGTTGCACAGCCCACGGTGCGGGATCATCACGCCTTTGGGACGACCAGTCGAGCCCGAGGTGTACATCACGTAGGCCAGATGATCGGGCGTTGCGCGGCTGTCAAGGTTTGTCTCCGGCAGCCGCGCGATCTGGTCGCGCTCCCGATCCAGGCAGAGCGTCTGGCTTACATCGTGCGGCAGCCGCTCCAACAGCTGCTCCTCCGTAATCACCAGCGCGGCCTGCGCATCCTGAAGCATATAATGCAGTCGCTCGGCAGGATAGACCGGATCGAGCGGCAGATACGTGCCACCGGCCTTGAGCACGCCCAGCAGCGCAATCACCAGCTCCAGCGATCGCGGCAGGCAAATACCGACCAGCATCTCGTCACGCTTACCGAGTCCGCACCGGCGCAGCTCATGCGCGACCTGATTGGCGCGAGCATTGAGCGCCTGGTAGGTCAGCTGCTCTACCTGGCCGCCAGAATCGACAAAGACCAGCGCGATCGCGTCCGGCGTCTGGGCCGTCTGCGCCTCGAACAGCTGATGAACACAGTGCTGATCGGGATAATCCGTTTGAGATGCGTTCCAGGCCTCCAGCAGGGGCTGTTGCCGGGGCTCGGCGAGATGCGGGGGAGCAACCGAGGAGAGATCGGGCAGCTTCGATTCTTCAGGCCGCACATGCGGAGCCGCCGAGGATGCGGCGGTCACTGCTGACGGATCAGACATGGAGAGCGTCCTCCTATGGGAGCTGATAGAGCGCGTGATCTGGTGGGTATGGTGGTGGAACGAACCAAATGCTAAGTAGGCCGGACAGCAAGATCACAAGGTTACAATCATGGCTTCTCGCTACGATTTGTTCCAAAGGCTGGCAGCACCCGGCCAGGAGAGAAGATCTCACTCAAGCGAGTTGATCGAGCACAGCCGGTGTTGACACAAGCGGCTCGAAGATCAAACGGGGCAGTGCAAAGACGAGTAGTTGTCATATACAGCTGCTGGAACAAACCTGGTGGATTTGTATCATGCTTTAGTTGACGGGTCGGCGATGTGGTTACGAGGAAATGTGCATGAAATAAAGTTCCAAGAGCCGCTCTGCTCTGGCGCAAGTTGTATACCATTATTTACTAAAGCATGATGCCAGAATAGCAGATTGTTGGCTTCAGATCTAGATCCCTTGCCTGTAAACAGGCACCTTTTCGGTCACATCTCGTTGGTCACCATTTGACCTATAACTATACAGGACCATGACCAAAGTACCATGCAAGAATTCAGATATAAGCAAGCGCGATATGCCAGTACAAAGCACAAATATGTAAATTATCTTTTGCGTATAGCAAAGGCGCAGCCAGGCTCGGACGATGGTATATCATGCATAGTACTATACAATGAGTAGGCCATAGGTACACCATGATCTGAGGATCTGCCTGAGCACAAGCGACGGGTTACCGCTCAGCCGGACGCAGCTCGCACAACCACGCCACGATCCGATCACCGGCGTCGGCGGAAAGGTTGGCGGGCTGGCGCAAAATGAAATCTTCAACCTCCGCTGCCTTGAGGACCGGCAAGGTCGGCGCTTCGAGGTCAAGCTCCACCTGCGGATGCGTAAAAACTACCAGCGGCTGGACTACCAGCCCTGTGCTTGCACGAGACTTGTCGCGCCGCCGAAGGTAGCTCTCAAGCGCATTCGCCGCCCGCCGCACCTGCTGTGACGGACTGCCGATATGACCTTCCCGTAGCACGCCGCCGGGTCCAGGCCGCGTATAGCCCCAGGCATCGCCGACGCACTGCACCATCCCGACATGATGCTTGGCCTCGATCGCCCAGATGCCCGTGGAACCAACCAGCACATGGTCGATGTCGGCGCGCCAACCAGGGACCGGAACGCCATTCAAGAGCGTGTAGCTATCGGGCAGGGAGCGCAGCAGCTGGGGCAGCACCGATTCACCGGCGGCGCCCGAGCGTTTGATCGCCACATCGCGCGCGTTCGGCCCGGCGACTGCGATCACGCCCAGCACCACCAGCACGATCAGGCCGGCGCCGCCGATGAGCACCGCCAGCTGAAGCTGACCACGCAGGCCGAAGAAGAGCGGCGCGACGACCGTCAGCCCGACGAGCAGCCAGAGCAGCGGCTTGAGCGTGCGTCGTCGTTTGAGGCTGGCCGCCTCAAGCGCTGCCAGCTGATCCGCAACATGCGTGGTAAGCGTATAGATTTTCATAGCTTTATCTCTGGACGAAAGTTGATGAGACCGCCAGGGAGCATGTCCCTGACGGTCTGATTCGCGACGGATTGGAGCCTGGAGCTTAGCGCAGACGCTCCTTGAGATACGCGTCCAGCTCCGCGATCGGCACGCGCTCCTGGGCCATCGTATCGCGATCGCGCACGGTGACGGTGTCGGTCAGCGCCGGATCTTTGCCCTCACCGAGCGTGTCGAAGTCCACGGTGATGCAGAACGGCGTGCCGATCTCGTCCTGGCGCCGGTAGAGCTTGCCGATCGCCGCCGTGTCGTCGTAGACCGTGCGCATGTTGCCGCTGCGCTGAAGCTGCGAGCGAATCCGGCGCGCCGTAGCCACGATCTGCTCGTTGTTCTTCTTGAGCGGCAGCACAGCCACTTTGATCGGCGCGAGCGCGGGCTTGAGGCGCAGCACCGTGCGGTAAAACTCGTCGGCCACGGGCTCCGCCTGGCCGCGCAGCTTGCGCCCGACCTCGATCGTCTCCGCGCCGGGCATGCTCAGCAGCGCGCTCACGCTGGCCAGATTGCGCTGGAGGTCACCGCCGATGCGCTCGCCGGCCTCAACGATCGCTTCTTTGTGCGCCGCGTGCAGCTTCTCGTTGCGACCAACCGACTTGAGAAACGCTTGCAGCGCCTCCTCGATCGGCTTGAGACGCTCGGCGGGCACGGCCTTGACCTGCTCCTCGGCGTAGGCGTCGCACAGCACCGCCAGCACACCGCGATCCACGCCCGCCGACGGCTCGATCACGAACGGCACGATGTGCTGCTTCAGCTCCTGATCGAAGAACGACAGCCGCTCGGTGCTGTCAGGATTGGCGTTGACCCGCGAGTGCAGGTTGAGCTTCTCCTGATCCTTGGTGTGCGAGCCCAGGTCGAAGTCGGTACGATTGGCGATGCCCTCCAGCTCCTCCGCGCCGATCGACGGGAACTTGTAGAACACGTCGTAGGTGCGCTTGGAGTAGTGCGCCAGCTCGTCACGCGGCACGTCGTAGACGCTCAGGTTTTCGCGCGAAACGCCGACGCTCTCCCACCAGCGCAGCCGATCCTCCAGCCAGCGATCGTGCCAGGCCTCGTCTTCGCCCGGCTTCACGAAGAACTCGATCTCCATCTGCTCGAACTCACGCACGCGAAAGATGAAGTTGCGCGGCGTGATCTCGTTGCGAAACGCCTTGCCCATCTGCGCGATACCGAAGGGCAGCTTGCGATTGGTGGTGTCGAGCACGTTCTTGAAGTTGACGAAAATACCCTGGGCGGTCTCCGGCCGCAGGTAGGCAAACGATTCCTCGTCGGCGATCGGCCCGACCTGGGTTTTGAACATCATGTTGAACGGCCGCGGCTCCGTGAGATCGGTCGAGCCGCAGTTGGGACACTTGCCCTGAATATGATCGGCTCGCCAGCGCATCTTGCAGCTCCGGCAATCGACCATCGGATCGACAAAGGTCTCTTCGTGGCCGGAGTAGCGCCAGACCAGCTTATTCATCAGAATCGCCGCGTCCAGGCCCTCCATGTCGTCGCGCTCCCAGACGTTGGCGCGCCACCAGGCCGTTTTCAGGTTGTTCTTCAGCTCCACGCCGAGCGGGCCGTAATCGTAGGTTCCTTGCAGGCCGCCGTAGATCGCCGAGCCAGGGAAGATAAAGCCCCGGCGCTTACACAACGACACCACCTGATCCATCGTCTGAGCAGGCATACTGGCCTCCTTGATTCGGCTGCCGGAGAATCAAACATCCCCAGGCAGCAGTTCAATTGCCGCCTGGGGACGATGTATGAGCGTATCAGCGTACGCCTCGTATCACCGCGGTTCCACCCCAGTTGCGCACGCAGCGATCGCCGCACGCGCCCCTCATCCAAGGCTACAGCTCCACAGCGCCATTCCCCGCTCTCGCGCCACCGGACTCGCACCAGCCGCCGGCTCTCTGATCGCGCTCGCTCGGGTACTCCTCTGCTTCATCGCTGGAACGGTAGGATAGCACAGGCGCAAACAGCTGGCAAGGGACGAAGGAACGAGAACCTAGAACCCAGAACCTAGAACCTATAGAACACAGAACAAAGAGCAACAGAACAAAGAACCTAGGGGAACGAAAGAACAAAGAGCAACAGAACAAAGAACAAAGGAGTACCGACTTTCACCCCTCGTCTATGCCGCAGGCCACGAAGCCGGAAGACCGGCTGAGTGTGGGGAAGGGAGAGGCGAGTGTAACGAGCCGGGGGTGAGGGCCTAGCTAAGGGCAAGAACCAGGCTCACAGCATAGCGCGATCCGCCTACCCGTCGCTCTGCGCAAGGTCGGAGATCCAGCTTAGTCAAAAGTTCGGTAGCAATTGCTCCAACCCTCACTACAATGCGCGCATCAAGGAACGTATGTCTCCAATCACAGAGCGTGTGGTTGGAATCGAAGGAGGAACGATGATGTTCGCGGCTCAACGATCGGTTTTTATAGGCTTGACCGTGCTGGCTTTAGGCGTGATGAGCTTGTTGATTGGATCGCCGGCTCATGCCGCCCCTGGGAACGGTGCCATTCTGATCAGCGACTCGAACTGTCACGACGATGATGGCTATGTAGCCTGCATGACGGCCGAAGGTGTGGCGAACGAGACGATCACGCCCTCGGGCAACGCGATCTACTCAGGGTATGTCCGATCAACCTTTATCCTGACTGATCCGACCGGTGCACTCGTGTATGAAGGTACATCCGCGTCACAATTTCAGCGGCTCGATAAAGACGAGCTGCTGCATATGCTCAGCAACCACGTCAGCTCGACGACCACAAGCTCTGATGGCGTCACATGCACCTTCACCTATGCAGTGCATCTCGCAAATGGACAGATTCAATTTGAGCTCACTGAAAACGAATGCCAGTAACCATGTCCGTACGCGATGGTTCTGATTGACAGGCTTCTCGCACACACGCTATGATCGAAGCCTGTCAATTTGTAGTGCTGTGGAGCAGGAGCCGCGCCGTGAGCTCATTTACCCGCCCCGATCGCATTCGCTATACGGCTGAGATCGACAATGTTCGCGAAGTCACGCTGTATGGCACGGCTGACCTGGCCTTCTGGCAGACGCTCCTGCATCGACACGGGCTGCTTCCCGATTCCTCGGATGGAGCAGCCCACCTGGTGCTCAGTGCGACCGCGCTGGTCTGGAAGGGCCTTAGCTTTCGCGAGCTGATTGTGACCGTCGCGACCTGCACGGATCGCGATCAGCCGCAGCCGGACAGCTTCTATCTGGCGCACGCCTTCAACTCTTCGCGCATGCTGGCCTGGACCGAGCGCCGCCTGTTCAATACACCGTACACCCACGCCGACATCCAGCTCAACCCGAGCGCGCCGCTGATCGACGTACGGCATGGCGACCAGCCGTTGTTCAGCGCGCAGATGGACCAGCCCAAAGCGCCGTCCACACAGCGCCACGAGGACTGGGATGGACCGGTCTTTCTGCCGGGAAGCGGCGGCAAGTACTTCTTTGTCGTTCTCAGCGGTGAGCAGGCGATCTATCCTTTTGCCGCCGCCGATCGGATTGAGATCGCGCCAGGAGGGGATGAGCCGATCTTCCAGTGGCTCAGGCAATCCCACTTCGCACCCACAGAGTGGCGCATTCGCACCGACGCGACTCATGCGCGCTCAAAAACCTACCGGCGCCAGGTTGCCGCGCGGCCCTGATCGACGTGTGCTCGCTGCTACCGCTTTGTGCGCGGCGCCAGAAAAGAAAGGACGCGATGCCACATCGGCAAGATCACGAGGTGTCCCGCGCCGGGAACGACCTCAAGCCGCGCGTTCGGCAGCTGCTTCTGCCACCAGGTGCCATGCCGGGAGCCGGCCACCGGATCTTTGGAGCCGTACAGCAGCAGCGTCTTCGTCTGAACCTCGCCTGGCTCGAAGCCCCACGGCTGTAGGCAGTAGCCCGCAATATCGCCGATCATGCCGGCAACTCCCTGGGCAAACGCAGCCTCTAGCATTCGACTGAGCCGATCGCGAGCACCCGGCAGCGCAAGGGCCGCATCGTCGGCGGGAGTAGCGCCCAGCAGCGGCAGCGCCTCGGTCATATCCGCGCTTTGTGGCAGCAGCGATCCCAGCTGCTGGCTCAGCGCCGCGTGGACCGCGTCGGCAGGCAAGCCCCGCAGCTGCTCCAATCCCGCCGCCTGCTCATCTGGAATCCACGGCACCTCCTCATGCGGCGCCGGCGTGGCGAGCACCACCACGCGATCTACCAGCTCGGGACGACGAGCAGCCAGCGCCAGTGCGACACGACCACCAGCCGACCAGCCCACCACGCCGGCTGGCCCGCGACCAAGCTGGTCCAGCATAGCGGCTACATCGTCGGCGGCAGAGCTGACGCTGGCCCAGTCTGCGCCGGAGACGAAATCAGACTGACCATAGCCGGGTCGATCCATGGAAAGCAAGGTAACGCCACGTGCCCACGTCTGCTCCGGGTCGGGGTCGAACGCGGCAGAGCCAGGCGCGGCATGGCAGAAGACCAGCGTTCGCTCTGCGTCACCGTCGGTCACGTGGTGAACGGCAACCCGCCGCCCGTGCTCACGTACGATCGTGTCAACCTTCGACTCTGCCATGCTTTTCATCGCTCCTTCGCCGGACAGCAGCGCACAATCCGACCGTGAATGCTTCGTCTTTGGCGAGTCACGCCGCCACGCAGCCCGTTTTATCGATCGTTCGCCAGCGGATGATTGATCTCGATCAGGTTGCCGTCGGGATCGCGGAAATGCGCCGTGCGGATCATCCAATCCGGGCGGTCTTCGGGCGCTGCCACAAACTCCACGCCGCGCTCACGCAATTGATCATAGGCCGCGTCTACGCTCTCAACCTCAAACGTGAGCACCACCCGATCTTGAGCCCTGGCGTCGGCCGGTAGCTCCTGCGTGCCGATCGCCTCAGCCATGAACTGGCGTAGAAAAAGCGCCAGCGTTACGCCGTCGCCCGCTTTCAGCTCGCTATAAACCTGGCTTTCTCCACCCATGATCAGCTCAAAGCCGAGAGTATCGCGGTAGAATCGCAAACAGGCGTCATGGTCGGAGACCAACAACCGAACGTGTGTCAGCCGCATAAAACTTCCTCCTGTTGCTATAGCTCGCCTTAAGCTTATAGCACAGGAGTTCTATATTTGCAACGAGCAGATCGCGGCTTAAACACGAATAAGGACACAGAATCGCTGTGTCCTTATCGAAAGCAGAGCGTGGCTAGTCTTCGACGCTGACGACGCGCTGACGCTTTTCGCCGGCGGCTGTCTGACCTACCTGCTGGTAGATCTGGGTGGTGGAGATCGACGCATGACCCAGCAGCTGCTGTACCGAGCGCAGATCCGCGCCGTTGGCCAGCATATGCGTCGCGAACGAGTGGCGCAGCGTGTGCGGCGTCAGATCGTGAATATCCAGGTCTTTGGCGTAGCGCTTCAGGATCAGCCAGAAGCCCTGGCGGGTCAGGCGCTTGCCGCGATGGTTGAGGAACAGCGCGCTGTCGACGTGGCGGCTGCCACGGGCAAGCTGTGGACGCGCAATATCGAGATATTCTTCCAGCGCTGTGACAGTGGAAACGCTGATCGGCAGCTGGCGCTCTTTGTTACGGCCGCTGCAGCGTACACACTCGGCCTCAAGATTCACATCGGCGAGATCGAGCGCGACCAGCTCCGAGACGCGCATGCCGGTGGAGTAGAGCAGCTCCAGCATCGCTTTGTCGCGCAGGGCTTCGGGGCCAGATGAGCGCAGCGGCAATTCGAGCAGCTCATCGACCTGAACGACCGAGATCGCCAGCGGCGGCGTGCGGTCGACACGCGGCGAGTCCAGATCGGCGGTAGGATCGGCTTCGATCACTTTGGAGCGGACCAGAAAATCGCAGAACGATTTAACGGCCGCGGTACGGCGGGCAAGGGTCGAAGTTGCGTAGCGTCGCTCTTTCAAGAAGATCAGGAACGCAATAACGTCGTCGCGCTGCAAGCTGTGCCATGCATCATGACCGCGATCGGCGACGAACGAGATAAACTGTTCCAGGTCGGTACGATACGCAGAAGTAGTATTGGCTGAAAGCTTGCGTTCGCTAGCAAGATGTGCCAGAAACTGATCAAGCTGGTCGCGCATAAGCGGGCGGCTCCGTGTCCGGTATGATTAATTCATGAGCCGGGATGGTAGCGCAAACCGTGGCTTATGTCAAACGTATGTTTCGGTCGGAGAATCAAGAACCTAGAACCCAGAACCTAGAATCAGACGAGAGGGGGAAGAATCAGGCCCTCATCCCCGCCTCACGTTGTTCGGCTCCCCTTCTCCCATTGCCATAGGAGAAGGGGAAGATTGTAGCAATAAAGATTAACGAATTCATCGAAATTATGCATGGCAATATGTTTGCAGGGCGTGATAAATCACGCCTCTACGGGTTGATTCGTTCATCAGAATTGTAAAGCTTTTCCCCACTTATCTAGCCTCTTGATCTTCCGTTCTTTGCTCTGTTGTTCTTTGTTCTTTCGTTAGGTTCTTGGTTCTTGGTTCTTGGTTCTTCCTATGGTATGCTTGCGCTACTTGCTTTCACCTACCAGGAACGCCTCATGCGCCTACCAGATAGAGAGAAACTCGGCACGGTTGTGGCGGGCTCGCTGACCGATGGCCTGACCGTGCGGCTCGACGCCGCCTGCTCGATCGAGGAGCTGCGCGTTGGCCAGTTCGTCGTGATTCAGGGCGAGCAGCACCAGTTTTTTTCGATGATCAGCGATGTTAAGCTCGACGCCGCCAACCGCGATGTGCTGGCCGATCCGCCGCCCGACAGCGACGATTTTTTGCGCCGTGTGCTCGGCGGCACCACCACCTACGGCACATTCAACGTTTCGCCGATGCTGATGGTCGATGCGCTGGAAGGGCTACGGCCGGTGCGCACGGTGCCGCGTCACTTCGCGCCGGTACATACCGCCGACGAGAGCGACTTCGCGCAGGTATTTGGTGCGGAGGGCGGCACCAAATTTCAGATGGGCATGCCGCTTGACATGGATATTCCAGTCTGCCTGGATCTCGGGCGGCTGGTCGAGCGATCCAACGGCGTCTTCGGCAAGTCGGGCACCGGCAAATCGTTTCTGACACGGCTGCTGCTCTGCGGCGTGATCAAAACCAACGCCGCCAGCACATTGATCTTCGACATGCACTCCGAGTACGGCTGGGACTCGAAGTCCGAAGACAACATCTTTGTCAAAGGCTTGCGCCAGCTCTTCGGCCACCAGGTGCTGGTCTACTCGCTCGATCCCAAATCGTCGCGACAGCGCGGCGTCGCGATCGACAGCGAGGTCGTGATCGGCCTGGATCAGATCGATGTCGAAGACATTATCCTGCTTCAGGACGAGCTAAATCTAACAGCGACCGCCGCCGAGTCGTCGTATCTGCTGGTCGATCACTTCGGCAAAAGCTGGTTCGAGCGGCTGCGATCGATGGACTCGGCGGCGCTGGAGGAGTTCGCCAAGAACAGCGGCGCGCACAGCGGCTCGCTGGCGGCGCTCAAGCGCAAGCTGGAGCAGGTGGCGCGGCTGGGCTTTGTGCGCGAAAAAGCGCCGGTCTCGTCGGTCAACGGCATCATCGACGCGCTGGTGGCCGGCAATCACGTGGTACTGGAGTTTGGGCAGCACAACTCGACGCTGGCCTACATGCTGGTCGCCAACATCATCACGCGGCGCATCCACCAGCGCTGGATCGAGCAGACCGAGACCTATCTTCAGTCCAAGCGCGAGGCGGACCGGCCACGTCCGCTGGTGATCACGATCGAGGAGGCGCACAAATTCCTCAATCCGCAGGCCGCCAAACAAACGATCTTCGGCACGATCGCTCGTGAGCTACGCAAGTACAGCGTCACGCTGCTGATCGTGGACCAGCGGCCCAGCGCGATCGACAACGAGGTCATGTCGCAGCTTGGCTCGCGCATCACGGCGCTGCTCAACGACGAGCGCGACATCGACGCGGTCTTTACCGGCGTCGGCGGCGCGGCGCGACTACGGGCCGTGCTGGCTAGCCTCGACACACGGCAGCAGGCCATGATCCTCGGCCATGCCGTGCCGATGCCGGTCGTGATTCGCACGCGGCCCTACGACGAAGCATTCTACGCGGCTGTCGCGCCCAAAATGGCCGTCAAGAAAGATTACCAGCAAGTTCTCGACGACGTAGACGACCTGTTCTGATCGACGGAACAAAGGAACAAAGGAACAAGAGAACAAGTAATCAATCTAACTCTTTGTTCCTTTGTTTTTTGGTTCTTTTGTTTCCTCACCGGATCGTTTAGGAGGAGCCCCCATGATCCAGAACGAGCACGCACCGACGCAGAATCGAACGACCGATGTGTTGATTATCGGGACCGGATGCGCTGGTTTGACGGCGGCGCTGGCTGCCCACGAGCAGGGCGCGCACGTCACGATCCTGGAAAAAACCGAGCTGGTAGGCGGCACGACAGCAGTATCGGCGGGCGCGCTGTGGATTCCCTGCAACCACCATTTGATCGCGGCCGGCTTCCACGACTCGCGCGAGGAGGCGATTCGCTACATCACGAGCCTGGCCGACGGTCGCGGCGATGCCGAGCTGATCGAGCTGTTTGTCGATCGCGGGCCGGACATGCTGCGCTTCGTCGAGCAGCAGACCACGCTCAAGCTAGAGATCATTCCCGAGTTTCCCGACTACCACCCAGAGATGGACGGCGGCGCGGAGCGCGGACGATCGCTGGAGCCCGGAATCTTCGATACCCGCACGCTCGGTGAGTGGGCGGCGAAGCTGCGGCGCAGCCCGATCTTCGGCGCGCTGCCGCTCAGCATCAACGAGCTGCGCCAGTACGGCCTGAACACGAATCCCATGAACACGCCGATCGAGCTGGTGCAGCAGCGGCTTGAGCAGGGCATCGTCAGCTTCGGCACGGCGCTGGCCGGGCATCTGCTGGCGGCAGTGCTGGAGCGCGGCATCGAGCCGGTCGTTGGTACGCGCGTCCGTCGGCTGATCACGCGTGGCGATCGTGTGGTCGGCGTGGAGGCCGAGCAGGACGGCAAAACCGTGCAGATTATGGCGCGGCGCGGCATCGTGCTGGCTAGCGGTGGCTTTGAGTGGGACAAGCAGCTCAACGCGCAGTTTTTAGGCGGTCATCTAACGCATCCGCAAAGCCCGCCGGCCAACGAGGGCGACGGCCTGCGCATGGCGATGGCGCTGGGAGCCAATCTCGGCAACATGAGCGAGGCCTGGTGGTGTCCATCGGTGGCGCTGCCGGGCGAGACCTACGCCGGACAGCCACTGCATCGTGGCGATTTTACAAACCGAGGGCTGCCGCACAGCCTGATCGTCAACCGCACGGGCAAGCGCTTTGTCAACGAGGCGCTCAACTACAACGACATCACCAAGGCGCTGTTGCAGTTCGATCCAACTATCTATGATCGCCCGAACTTGCCGGCCTGGCTGATCGTGGATCAGAACTATTTGTCGCGCTACGCCCTGCACTCCTACATTCCGATCCCCGGCGTTCCGCTGCCGGACTGGCTGATCCGCGCCGATAGCCTGGAAGAGCTGGCCGGCAAGCTGGAGATCGATCCTCAAGCTCTGGTGCAGACTGTTGAGCGCTTCAACGAGTTTGCCCGCAGCGGCGTCGACGCCGACTACGGACGCGGCGCGACGGTCCACGATCGCGACTATGGCGACGCCAGCCACGGACCGAATCCCAGCCTGGGCACGATCGAATCTGGGCCTTTCTGCGCCGTGCCGCTGCATGTCGGTGCGCTGGGCACCAAAGGCGGCGTGCGCGTGAACCACGAGAGCCAGGTGCTGCACGTCAGCGGCCAGCCGATCGAGGGCCTGTACGCGGCCGGCAATGTGATGGCCGGCATCACCGGCGCGGGCTATCCCGGCGGCGGCGCGACCATCGGCCCGGCGATGACCTTTGGCTACATTGCGGGAACCTGCGCCGCGCAAAAACGTCATCAAGGTAGCGATGTAGCATAACAGCCGAATCGCGATCCCTACATCTGCGCTGCAAAAAGCGAACGGGCCCGGGCTCCTCCCTGGGCCCACAGGAGGATCGTATGAGAGATTTCTCGGGCAAGACAGCTCAGCGGGCGCGGGCATGGAACGAGGAGGCGCCGCCAAAGGTGCTGCCATGGTTGCCGGCAAGTATCCTGGCTGGTCTGGTTGGCGGAGTCGTAGCGCCGCTGGTATTTCTCTTACTTCTACATTTTATGTATCCCAGTACCAGCTTATGGGCAATAGAGATGCCGTCCGGTGCTCGGTATAACCCGGTGCTGGGACTGGTATTCTTTTATCTGCTCGCAGGCATCTCGGGTGCGGCAGGCGGAGCGGCAGCCGGTCTGATCTTTTACGCCACACGCCGCAAGCCGCTCAGGCGAGCAGCTAGATGGAGTATGGTGTGGGCCGCGATCGGGCTGTTCGGCTACATGCCGTCTATGATGACAGTCGACTGGATTATGAGAATGTTGCCGAGCACACTCGGCTCTACTCGGCTACTGCTAGGCTTTATGCTTGTCGGCGCTGCCCTGAGCGTGCTTACCGCTGCTGGAATCTACGTGATCGATCCTGACGGCGAAGAGTACGGCTAGCCTGTTCAGCCTGGCATGGCGCTCCGCCTCATATGCTATACTTATCACAAACTTTCATCCTCGACGAGGAGGAGCACCCGTGGACTTTGAGCTAACCGAAGAACAGCAGTTTATACGGCAGACCGTGCGCGATTTCGCGCAGAAGGAGATCGCGCCGCGATCGTCTGAGATCGACCGGACGGGCGAGTTCCCGCACGATATATTCAACAAGATGGCCGAGCTGGGCCTGCTGGGCTTGCCGTTTCCCGAGGAGTACGGCGGCGCGGGCGCGGATGCCATGAGCGTAGCGCTGGCGGTCGAAGAGATCGCGCGCGGCGACGGCTCGACCGCGCTGGCGTATCTGGCGCACATCGGCCTGGGATCGATGCCGATCCTGCTTTTTGGCACCGAGGAGCAGAAGCAGAAGTTCCTGGTCCCGGCGGCCAAGGGCGAGTGGCTGGCTGCGTTCGGCCTGACCGAGCCGCAGGCCGGATCGGATGCCGGCGCAACACGCACGACAGCGCATCTTGAGGGCAACGAGTGGGTGATCAACGGCGAGAAGATGTGGATCACCAACGCGCCGATCGCCGGGCATATCATCGTCACAGCGCTGACCGACAAGGATCGTGGCCGCAAAGGCATCTCGGCGATCATCGTTCCGCGCGACACGCCGGGCCTGAGCTTCGGCAAGCACGAGCACAAGATGGGCCTGCACGGCTCGATGAGCACGGCGGTTTTCCTCAACGATGTGCGCGTGCCCAAAGAGAACCTGCTGGGCGAGCAGAATCGCGGCTATGCGCAGTTCCTGCAAATCCTGGACGGCGGTCGCATCACCATTGGCGCGATGGCGATCGGGCTGGCGCAGGCCGCCTACGAGTCGGCGATCCGCTACGCGCAGGAGCGCGAATCGTTTGGCCGTCCGATCGGCTCGTACCAGTCGGTCTCGAACATGATCGCGGATATGGCTGTCGGGCTGGAGGCATCGCGCTTGCTGGTGTACAAAGCGGCGTGGATCAAAGATCTGGGCAAGCCCTTCTCCCGAGAGGCGGCGATCGCCAAGCTATACGCGACCGAGGCCTCCGAGAAGATCTGCCGCGATGCGATCCAGGTGCTGGGCGGCTACGGCTACTCGGCGGAGTTCCCGGTCGAGCGGCTCTACCGCGACACGCGGCTGCTGACGATCGGCGAGGGCACCAGCGAGATCCAGCGTATGGTCATCGCGCGGCATGTGCTGGGCAGCTTCGCGGCGCAGCTCTAACAGGCGACGTACGATCGAGGCAGTAACGCCGGATCGGGTCTGGGCCTGTTGCGCGAAATGAAATCGGCTTTATACTATGTGCAGCATAGCGCACATGTTCTTTCGTGTAACCATCTCATTGAGGTAGCTATATGTCAGATGCAGACGACAAAAAGGCCCGGCTCGAAGCTATCCGCGCCGCCAATCGCGCCAAAAAAGAGGCCGAGGGCGGCGCAGCACCAGAAGTAGACGCACCGGTAGCAGCGGCGACAACCGAAGCGCCCGCCGCGACAGCAGCCGCTCCCGCTGCGGCCGGCGCGAGCATGTCCGACGACAAAAAGGCCAAGCTTGAGGCGATCCGCGCTGCCAACGCCGCCAAGAAAGCAGCGGCCGGCGAGGCTCCGGCGGCGGTTACTACCGCGCCCGCCACGACAGTAGCCGCTCCCGCTGCGGCAGGCGCTGCCGCTCCCGCCGCACCCAAGCCGGCGGCAGCTCCCGCCCCACGACCGGCAGCCGCTCCCAAAGTGGTTACGCCGATTCAGGATGATCCGCAGCCGGCCAATGTGCTGCTTAAGCGCGTGCTGATCGGCGCGGTGCTTGGCGCAGTGCTGTGCGTAATGCTCGCCAGCATGACCGGCGAATACCTGGAAGGCGCGATCTGGGGTATCATCATGGGCGGCATCGCAGGGCCGATGGTCATGAGCTGGCCGCCGCAGCGCACCACCTCCGACTAAGATCAATTCGCGTTAAAACCCAAGAGGAGCGGAATCGATTCCGCTCCTCTTGCTGTGCCGATTGGAACCAGCCAGCGCTACTGCACGCCGACGGCGGTCCAGGCCTGGGCCGTGGCCGCGTACTCAGCGCTGTCCGCGCCATACAGATCCGCCGCCGCGCTCAGCGCCGCCGCCCGCCCATCGCTAAAGTTCGCGCTCGGGAACAGGTAGCTCGTCAGCGCCCGGTAGAAGATCGCCTCCGCCTTCGCCCGCCCGATCGCCGGCACGCTCAGCCCCGACACCGCGTTCGTGCCGCCTTCCGCCAGCAGATAGAACGCGTGGTTCTGGATGCCGCTGTTGCTATGGACACCGCAGCTGTCGTTCTTGCCGGACGGCTTGCATGGCTCGGGGAACAGACGCACCGAGTAGTGATCGGGGTCGGCGTCTTCGGCGGGATCTTGCATATTACGGAAGCCAGGCGTCACATCTGGCCGTAAGTAAATATCCTCGCCGATGAAGTAATCGGGCTGACGACCACCAACACCGCCGCTGTAGAACTCAACCGCCGTGCCGAAGATGTCCGAGAACGACTCGTTGAGCGCGCCCGACTCGCTTTCATAGATCAGATCTGCCGTCATCGTCGTCAGACCATGGGTGATCTCATGGCCGGCCACGTCCAGCGACACCAGCGGCGAGAAAGCGACGCCATCGCCATCGCCGTAGGTCATGACCTTGTCGTTCCAGAACGCGTTGTTGTAGCTCTTGCCGTAGTGGACGCGGCTGATAATCTGGAAGCCTTCGCCGTCGATGCCGCGCCGTCCATAGGTGTTCAGGTAGTAATCCCAGGTCTGCGCCGCGCCGAAATGCGCATCAGCACCGGCGCTCTGCGTATTGGCGGTCGTACCGTCGCCCCAGATGTTATCCAGGTCGGTGAAGACCTTGTTTCCACCGCCGTGATTGTTAAGATCAACCGTCTTCATGTTGCCGCGAGTTGTGTCGCGCAACTCGTAGGTGCCGTCGACCAGCTCGGTGCCGAGGCTGACCGTGCCGCTGTAGAGGCTGTTGCCTGTCCCGATCGCGTGTACCGTGTCGATGCTGTTGTAGCTGAGCACGACCTTGCCGTCGCCGGCATCGATGAAATACTGGTACTTGCCGGTCGCGTCCGTGCCATCCTCGACCAGCAGGCTGACTTGATAGGCCAGCACCGCGCCGCCGTCCTGGGGCAGCACCAGCAGCCGCGCGCTGGGCGCTTCTGCGAAGCTGCCTTTGTAGCCCAGCGCCTTGGTCGCGGCCACGATCGCCTGGTCGGCGCTGAGACGCGGCGTTGTGCTGAGCTTCAAGTTCTCGTAGAAGCGTCCATTCTCCGAGCGTGGATTGCCCTGCGGGTCCAGGTGCGCGATTAGCTGGCCGCCAAAGACCGGCAGGCCACGGTAGACCTGATCGAGCCGCACATGCGTTGCCAGATCGTCCTTCTGGGCGCCGCGCAGCTTGAACGAATCGCGGCTCTTGCCTTTGCTTTCCAGCCGCTGGAGACTGCGCTCCAGGGCATCCGTCACCCAGGCGGGACGCTGACCGCCGCGCTCCAGGTACGCAGCCTGTAGCCGACCGCGACCAACGCTCTGCGCGCCCGCGATCGATACCGTCGCGACGAGCAGGCCGAGCAGACTCCCGAGAGTCGCCAACATCATCAAACGAGGACGGGCCATGAAAACCTCCTAAGATAGCTCTGGGGGCAAGTTGGAAGATACATATGCTAGGTGGTTACAAGTGGTTCGAGATTGAGCGGACGGCAGCGCATGACCACACATGTATGCGGCATGAGCTGATCGACAAGCAGCGCGAAACTCCTTCTACCTCGGCGCAGAAAGGCACGGAACATTCGGCGGAGAATAAAGTCGCCTCGGTCGGGCGTGAAGTGTATCTAGTATACCGCGTCGGCGGCAAAAAAGAAACTGTTCACGAGGAGCAAAAATCGATTCCGCTCCTCGTGGACTGGTTGCCGGAACATGTTGGGATTACTGCACGCCGACAGCAGTCCAGGCCTGGGCCGTGGCCGCATACTCGGCGCTGCCCGCGCCATACAGATCCGCCGCCGCGCTCAGCGCCGCCGCGCGTCCATCGCTAAAGTTCGCGCTCGGGAACAGGTAGCTCGTCAGCGCTCGGTAGAAGATCGCCTCCGCCTTCGCCCGCCCGATCGCCGGCACGCTCAGCCCCGACACCGCGTTCGTGCCGCCCTCCGCCAGCAAATAGAACGCGTGGTTCTGGATGCCGCTGTTGCTGTGTACGCCGCAGTCGTCGTTCTCTTCGTTGGGCGTGCATGGCTCAGGGAAGAGCCGCGTGGAATAATGGGCCGGATCGTTGTCTTCGGTGGGATCTTGCAGATTGCGGAAGCCGGGCATCGCGTCGGGGATCTGAAAAATATCCTCGCCGATGAAGTAATCGGGCTGGCGACCACCAACACCGCCGCTGTAGAACTCAACCGCCGTGCCGAAGATATCCGAGAACGACTCGTTGAGCGCGCCGGACTCGCCCGCATAGATCAGATCCGCCGTCATCGTCGTCACGCCGTGGGTGATCTCGTGCGCCGCAATATCCAGCGAGATCAGCGGCTTGAAGACGAAGCCGTCGCCGTCGCCGTAGGTCATGTACTCGCCGTCCCAGAACGCGTTGCTGTAATTGGTGCCGTAGTGGACGCGGCTGATAATCTGGAAGCCTTCGCCGTCGATGCCGCGCCGCCCAAAGCTGCTCAGGTAATAATCCCAGGTCTGCGCCGCACCAAAGTGCGCGTCGACTGCCGCGCTGTGCGGATCAGCCGTCGTGCCGTCACCCCAGACGTTATCGCGATCGGCCACGATGCGACCTTTGCCATCCTCGGCCTGGCGCAGATCCGTGGTGATCATATCGCCACGGCTTTTGTCGCGCAGGATGTACATTCTGGCGTTCCACTGCGTGCTCAGATTGACCGTGCCGCTGTACAAACTATGGCCGGTGCCGGTCGCCTGGTTGGTGTGGAGCGTGTTGTAGTGCAGTGCAACGCTGCCGTCGAGAGCGTTGATGAAATACTGGTGGTTCGCGGTCGCGTCCGTCTGATCGTCGATGCGTAGCCCAACCTGATAGGCCAGCACCGCGCCGCCGTTCTGGGGCAGCACCAGCAGCCGCGCGCTGGGCGCTTTGGCGAAGCTGCCTTTGTAGCCCAGCGCTTGTTTGGCAGCCTCGATCGCCTGGTCGGCGCTGAGACGGGGCGT
>DASWTW010000382.1:0-5654 GCA_036401895.1 Herpetosiphonaceae bacterium
GGCAAAGGCACGGTGGTGCTCGCGCCGGTTAAGGCGATTCAGGACCGCTACGAGACGCCGATCGAGCGCGATCCGTTCAGTGTTTCTCTCGACGAAAAGCTTGATTATCTGCTGCGTGCCCACAAAGAGGCGCAGACGGTATC
Organism: Herpetosiphonaceae bacterium; assembly: GCA_036401895.1. Taxonomy (GTDB): domain Bacteria; phylum Chloroflexota; class Chloroflexia; order Chloroflexales; family Kallotenuaceae; genus LB3-1. The sequence continues at coordinate 144 of DASWTW010000382.1, forward strand.
CGGGATCGCGATCGTGCAGGGCAGCCTCAGCGCCTGGCGCGAGGAGAAGGTGTTTGCCTCGACCGAGGGCTCGTACATCGAGCAGGTGATCACGCAGAGCGGCCTGAACATGGAAGCGACGGCCGTCGGCGGCGGCGAGGTTCAGGTCCGATCATATCCCAACTCGTTCAGCCATTGGATGACCAAGGGCTGGGAGATTACCCGCGAGTATGATCTGCCGAACAATGCGCGGCGCATCGCCGAAGAGGCCGTCGCGCTGCTCTCGGCTCCGCAGTGCCCCGCCGGCGTGACGACGCTGGTCCTGGATGGGCAGCAGACCGCGCTCCAGATCCACGAGTCGTGCGGCCATCCGATTGAGCTGGATCGTGTGCTGGGCATGGAGGCGGCGTTCGCGGGAACCAGCTTTTTGACGACCGACAAGCTCAACAGCGGCTATCGCTATGGCTCGGATGTTGTCAACATGACGGCAGATGCAACGCTGCCCGGCGGCCTGGGAACGTTCGGCTATGATGACGAGGGCGTGCCTGCGCAGCGGATCGATGTGGTGAAAAACGGAATCTTCAGCGGCTACCTGACCGATCGTCAGACGGCGGCGCTGCTCGGGCTGCCACAGTCCGGTGGCTGCTCGCGGGCAGAGGGCTGGAATCGTCTGGCGATGATCCGCATGACCAATGTGAATCTGCTGCCAGGCACGTGGACGCTCGACAATCTGATCGCCGATACCGACGACGGGCTGTATATGCTGACCAACAAGAGCTGGTCGATCGACGATAAGCGGCTCAACTTCCAGTTTGGCTGCGAGCTGGCGTACGAGATCAAGAACGGCAAGCTTGGGCGCATGTTCAAAAATCCCACCTACCAGGGCATGACCCCGCAGTTCTGGGGCTCGTGTGACGCCGTGTGCAACGCTGATCATTGGGTGCTGTGGGGCACTCCCAACTGTGGCAAGGGCCAGCCGATGCAGATCGGCCATACCGGCCATGGCGCTGCGCCCGCACGCTTCCGCCAGATCAAAGTGGGCGTAATGCAGTAGCTGCACGGGAGCGATTGATCATGACTGAACAACCGCACGCTTCCCAAGCCACCGATGAGCAGGCTGTCGGCGGCCTGTACCAGCAATTGTTGCAGAGCTGGAACAGCCGCGATGCTGCCGCGTTTGCTGCTGCTTTCGCGGCAGACGCCCATCTTGTCGGCTTCGATGGCAGCATGGTTGACGGACAGTCGGAGATCGAGTTGCACCTGAGGCAGATTTTTGGCGACCATCCCACGGCGGCGTACGTTGGAAAAATCAGGGAGATTCGTTTGCTCGGGCTCGATGCTGCGCTGCTGCGAGCAGTTGCCGGTTTGGTCCCGCCTGGACAGCGGGATCTCCTTCCGGCCGCGAACGCCGTTCAAACGCTGGTTGCCGTCAAGCAGGCGGAAACATGGCGGATTGTTCTCTACCAGAATACGCCCGCACAATTTCATGGCAGGCCAGATCTGGCCCAGCAGCTGACGGACGAGCTGCGACAACTGCTGACATAAAGCTGTTCTCGACATAACAGGACCAACAGCCTACGCCGGTTATGAGGCAAAGCTGCTAGGATCGATCCACCCCCAAATTGCAACATGTGGTGGATCGCTATGCCGCTGATCTGGTTTTGCATCGTTTTTCTCATCGGCATCGTTATCGGCGACTGGCTCAAGCTGCCGACGCTGCCTCTGGCGCTGGCTGCGGGCGGACTTTCGTCGATCGCGCTGATCTGGTGGTCACGGCCCAACGTGCGCCTGCCGCTGCTCCTCGGCGCGGCTTGCTTATTTGGCGCGGCTCGTCTGGCCTATGCTCAGCCGGTCACAACCGAGCGCAGTGTCTGGGCGTATGTGGGACAGAAAGGCTTTGTAACCGGGACCGTGACGCAGCAGCCGGATCGGCGTGAGGATCAGCAGAGCGCCATGATCAGCGCCGAGCAGATCGAGCTTAATGGTGTGACGCGGCAGGTCGCAGGGCTGGTGTTGCTGAAGCTGCCGCCGAATCCTGAGCTGCGCTACGGGCAGCGCGTGCGACTGGAAGGGCGGCTGGAGCAGCCCGAGACCGGCGAGGACTTCGACTATCGCTCGTACCTGGCGCGGCACGGCGTGTATGTGCTGATGACGCGGCCCAAGCTGCACGTGCTGCCGGGTCTGGGCGGTAGCTGGTGGCAGCGGCTCGCGCTCGGGCTGAACGATCGGGCGCGGCGAACCGGGCTCCAGCTGATCTCCGAGCCGCACGCCTCGCTCCTGCTTGGCATCCTGCTGGGCGTTCAATCCACAATTCCTGACGCTGTGCTTGAGACCTTCAGCGCCACCGGGACGAGTCATATCTTAGTCCTATCGGGCTGGAATATTTCGGTGATCATTGTCGGCATCGCCAGCCTGCTTTCGGCGCTCAAGATGTCGAAAAAACAGGCAGCGTATTGCAGCCTGCCCTTGATCGGGCTGTATGTGCTGTTTGTCGGCGCGTCGCCGTCGGTGGTGCGGGCGGCAGTCATGGGCAGCCTTGCCGTTATCGCCACGCTGGTCGACCGCGAATCCGAGGCGTGGACCAGCCTGTTGGTCGCCTGCACCGCCATGGCGATTCTCGATCCCAATGTGCTGTGGGATATTGGCTTCGAATTAAGCGCCCTTGCCACCGCCGGCCTCTTCGCCTTTGCGCGCCCGATCGAGCAGCTTTTGACAAAGCGCGGACCTTTGAGTTGGTCGTTCCTGCGCTGGGCGGCGGAACCACTCACCGCAACCTTGGCCGCGTCGTTGCTTTCACTCCCGATTCTCCTCTACCACTTCGGGCGGCTCTCCCTGATCGCGCCGCTGTCCAACATTGTGATGCTGCCGGCGGTACCCTGGGCGATGCTCACTGGATCGATCGCGACCGTGGTAGGCATGGTCTGGCTGCCACTCGGCCAGGTGCTGGCGCTGCTGACGTGGCCATTTCTGGCCTGGCTGCTGGGCGCGGCACAATGGCTGGCGCAGGTGCCGGGTGCCTACACGACGCTGCCGCCATTTTCGGTGTGGTGGGTCTGGGGCTACTATGCTGCTCTGGCAACTAGCTGGTGGTGGGCGCAACGGATACGTAGCTCATCAACGACTCAATTGTTAGATTTCCAGCCTGCGAACGAGTAAAGATGCTTGACTCCTGTACCCTGGTCAACCTGAGCCAAGCCGCGCATTTCAGGTTGCCGAACTGGCAGACATGATAGAATGTTTGTTCGCTTTTCTTGAGCTATGCGCTATACTAGGCTGATTATCGTTGAGATAGTTCTGGACTGCGGCTGAGGGCAAGCAAAGGTGTAGCGCAAAAGATGCATGAGCATTGCTACAGGAGCCAGCATGGAATTTGTATTTGATACCAGGTCGGTACCCGCGTCGTTTGTCGAAAGGATCTGGCGCACCACCAGTGAGCACCCGGGCACGTTTATGTCGGCAGCTGCCAGCAACTGGGAGTTGGTGATCACGACGTTCGACGGCAAGACGCTGATCGCCGCACGCGGGCCAGAGACCAAAGCTTCAGAGGCTGATTTCCCCGCCGACGCCGAGTTTTTGGGCATTACCTTTAAGCTCGGCACGTTCATGCCCCATCTCCCGCTAAAAGCCCTTTTGGATAAGCGGGATGCGATCCTTCCTCAAGCGTCGCGCAATTCCTTCTGGCTGCATGGCCGTGTGTGGGAACGTCCGACCTTCGAAAATGCCGATGTATTTGTCAGCCGGCTTATTCGCCAGGGATTACTCGTGCGCGATCCAGTCGTAGAGGCGGCGCTCCAGGGACGCACGCCCGACATATCGATACGCTCCCTCCAGTACCGCTTCGTGCAGGCAACCGGATTAGCGCACAAGACGATTCAGCAGATCGAGCGCGCCGGCCAGGCTGTGACGCTGCTTAAGCAAGGTAGACCGATTTTAGACACAGCCTTTGATCTCGGCTATTTCGATCAGGCGCATCTGACCAATTCGCTGAGACGCTTCATCGGAAAAACACCCGCCCAGATTATTCAGAAAAGCACGACTATGTAGCTTGCGTTTTTTTCCAAGAGTCTGCCCTGCTGCTATGCTATGATTGGTATATCGACAGCGAACGGCAAAAGGAGCATACCATGCGGAACTTGGTCGTCACTGAATTTATGTCACTGGATGGCGTTATAGAAAATCCTGGCTGGACGTTCCCCTACTGGAATGACGAGATCGCGGCATTTAAGGGCGAAGAAACAAACGCCAGCGATGCTTTGCTGCTGGGACGTGTGACCTACCAGGGATTTGCAGCCGCCTGGCCGCAGAGCAAGGATGAGGGAGCAGATTACTTCAACAACGTGCGCAAATACGTGGTGTCGACGACGCTGGACAGCGCGGAGTGGAACAACTCAACGCTGATCAAAGACAATGTCGAGGAAGAAATCGCCAGGCTCAAGCAGCAGGATGGTAAGGACATCACCGTCCACGGCAGCGCTGTGCTGGCGCAATGGTTGATGCAGCACGATCTTGTCGATCGCCTCCATCTGTTGGTCTATCCCGTCGTGTTGGGAGAAGGCCAGCGCCTGTTTAAAGAGGGTGTTCCTGCGACGTTGAAGCTTCTGGAAACACGGTCGTTCAGCTCAGGTGTTGTGGCGCTGATCTACGCGCCCGAGCGGAAATAAGTATCACCATGCCAGGCGGGAACCATCAGCGAAGGGCGGCAGCCATGCCGTCCTTTGCTATACATGTGACACCTGCCCACCATCCAACCCCAGCGAAACCATAACGCCGCCTTCTTCCCTGGCGGACGCCTCACCTTGGCCCGGTCATCGGATAGCTCTATGACGGAGCAGTCATAGTACTTGCGTAAGTGGTCTATCTGGTTCGGGCGAATACGTCGTGCCATACTTTTGGACCCCTGTACCGGGTCTGGACGCTATGCGAGACTGGCAACAGTCTATTACCCTCCATCGCCTGCTACTATGCTGCTTAGCAAGCAACGCCTAAGCTATAGCTGTGGCAGGTGGATCATGTGCTCGTGGATAGCTCAGGCTCACTCGTGAGAGCGAAGCTTAGATCGACGGCACATATTGCTGTTGCAAGACCTGCGACGGGTTGCCCGAGTACTGGAGTTTTGAGTGTCCAAGACGGCTGATCAGGTAAATAAAGCCCCAACCGCGAAACCGGTAGCCGCATCGCCAATTTCCCAGAGCGGTGAATTGGACACCCCGCAAGCTGAAGCTGCTCCCCTGCACAGCCCAACCGCCGCGACTCCGCCCCCAGTTATGCGCAGCAGCAGCATGCTGGCCCTCCAGCGCCGCGTCGGCAATCAGGCTGTGCAGCAGATGCTGGATAAGAAGAAGCGCTCGATCCGAACGCAAGCTGAGTCTGCACTCCAGACTCACGGCGGCGCTCTTGTAGATAAGCAAGCAGCTGCTCCTCAGCAGCGTGAAGATGCTGTCAAAGCGCCTGCTTCTCCGGCAGAGCAGACTCACGGCGAGCAAGCACAGCCCAAGCAAAAGCCTCAGTCGGAGCCAACAGCCGAACGAGCGA
>DASWTW010000383.1:0-17296 GCA_036401895.1 Herpetosiphonaceae bacterium
CTGACCGGTAAGCGTATTCCGCCGCATGAGGAGACCTCCTTGTATCCTGCAACCAGCCTGTATTTGCCAAACATCCAGCAGGGGGAGCTGAATTAGCGCTGTGTCACCTCCTTACATGAGGTTGTGCAGATGGAGTTGGTAGTTGATCGATCAGGGTATGCCGCAGCCTAACATCCACAACGATGTTGTAGCGCTTGGGAGGTGTTTGTCGAGGCGTGGGAGATGATGTGATGGTGTCAGCCCTGACAATCGCCAGGCTCTATCGTCGCCCGGCCTATGCTCTATCGTAGGAAAAAAACGAGATCGCTGTCAACGGTGAAAGTGTTGCAGATGAAACAAAAATGTTTCATCTTTGAACCATGATGTTTCACAGGTGATCAGGCTGAAAGTCGATCCGGCTCAAGCCATGCTCGCGCATTTTGCGCCAGAGCGTGCTGCGGCTGATGCCGAGCTGCTGCGCGGTACGGCCCAGATGGCCGCCGACCGCCCGACCGGTGCGCAGAATCGTCTCGCGCTCGATGTAGTCGTACTGCCGGTTGAGCTGACCGACAACCGGCTGATCCAGCCCGGCAATGACACGGATCGAGGCCGGCAGATCTGCCAGCTGCACCACGCTCTGCTCCGTCACATGAGCGATCTGCTCCAGGTCGGCCTCCAGCTCACGAATGTTGCCCGGCCAGGCGTAGGCCATCATCGCTTGAAGTGCGGCCGGGCTCAGCACAAGCTGCTTGCCCAGTCGCCGGTTGAGGCTGTCGAGAACATGCTCGATCAGCAGCAGGATGTCGTAGCCGCGCGCCCGGAGCGGCGGCAGCTCGATGGTGAAGCCGCTTAGCGAGGCCGCTAGATCCGGGCGGAAGCGACCCTCGGCGATGTCGAGACCACGGGTTGTGGTCGCGATCACGCGCACGTCGAGCGGCACCACGCGCCGGCCACCCGAGCGGATCGAGGCCCGTGTGTCGAGCGTTCGCAGCAGCGCGCTCTGGTGTTCCATCGGCAGCGCCTCGATCGCTTTGAGCAGCAGCGTGCCGCCTTGTGCCAGCTCAAGCTTGCCCGGCCGTCCGCGCAGCAATCCCTCGCTGCTGCTCTCGAAGCCAAACAGCTCGCTGCCGATCAGCGTGCGCGGAATCGTCGCGCAGTTGAGCGTGACAAACGGCCCGCTGGCGCGCAGGCTCGACTGGTGGATCGCGCGGGCCAGCAGCTCTTTGCCGGTGCCGTGTTCCCCCACGAGCAGCACATTTGCCGCGCCATTGGCCGCCACGCGCGCCTGTCGCAGCGCAACCTGCACCGCCGAGCTTTCGCCGATGATGTCGCGAAACGAAATCTGCGCCTGAGCGCCTACCATCTGATGCACCAGCGAGCGTACGCGCTCCGGCGGGTGGAGCATCAGCAGCGCGCCAAAGTAGCTGCCGTTCTTCTGGTGGATCGATTTTAGCGAGCAGACGACCGCCAGCGTGCCGTGCTGAGTCGGAAAAAGCAGCTCTTGCTCGCTCAAGGCCGTGCGCTGCTGAAGCGCGCGCTCCAGGACCGGCGGCAGCGTCAGCACATCGTTTAAGTTGCGTCCGGACACGGAGCGAACCGACAGCCCGAAGATCTGCTCGATCCGCCGATTGAGATGCACAATCCGGCCCTCGTGGTTGATCAGCAGCAGGCCCTCGCTCATGGTCTCCAGCGCGGCGTTAAGCTCGGTAAGATGCGCGTTTGCCTCGGTCAGCAGCCGATCCATATGCAGCCGCGTGTGGATCGATTGGGCCGCTGCCGCGATCATGCCCAGCGCCTGCGCGTGATAGCTGTCAGCCCGCGTGACGAGCGCCACGCCGCCCAGCGGCTGGCCTTCGGGACCAAAGAGCGGCGCAGCCGCGATCGCAAGCGGGTGCAGCCGGGCGCAGTAGTGCTCCTGTCCGACCGTCGCGATCGGATGGCTGTCGTGCAGCGCCAGCGCCAGCGCGTTCGTGCCGATGCGGCTTTCTTGCCACGAGCACATCCGATCCAGGCTTAGCTGCTCCAGTGTTGCCAGCGCCCCGTCGTTCCCCAGCATCTCAATGATGCAGGCGTTTTCGTCGGCCAGCAGCAGCGCCGACCACGAGTGCTCTAAGAACTCGTAGACATCTTCCAAAATAGGCATCAAGGGAGTGAGGACGCCCGAGCCCGGCCGAGGGTTGGACTGCGGCGCGCCGCCGAGCCAGGTTTCAGGCAGCAGGCCAAGGGCACGGCAGCGCTGCCATGAGCGCTGGATGATGGGCGGTACAGCGATCTCGTGCTGCCCGTCGCCGGCTGCTAGCTCTTGCGCGAAGCCTTCTGTTACGCGTTGCATGGTGGTTGTCCATGAGCGAGTGGAACAGATCTTAAGTGTAGCACTGAGCGCAAGGGGAGAACAAAGAACAAAGAAACAAACGAACAAAGAAACAAACGAACAAAAGTACCTACCCTTTCCCTCGGCTGTTGCACACAAGCGGGAAGGGGTAAGGGCTTGTGCTCACCTGCTAAAACCAAGGCGCTTCTCGCGCAGACTCACCCAGCGCCCCTGCCCGATCACGAGATGATCCAGCACGTCCACGTCGAGCAGCTCGCCCGCCTCAATCAGCTGGCGCGTCACGGCGATGTCCTCGGGCGAGGGCGTCGGATCGCCTGACGGGTGATTATGCACGACGATCAGCGAGGCGGCGTTCACCTTAAGGGCCTCTTTGAACAATTCACCCACGCGCACGGCGGAGCTGTTGATCGTACCAACATACACAGTTTGAATCTTGAGAACATGATGCTTCGTGTTAAGCAGTACCACGCGCAGGTGCTCCTGTTCCAGGTGGCTCATCTCGACCATCAGCAGATTTGCCACGTCGCCGGGGCTGGCGATCTGGGGCCGCTGCTCAGGCTGTGCCAGCAGGAGTCGCCGCCCGATCTCTAGCGCCGCCTTGACCTGCGCCGCTTTGGCCTCGCCCAGACCGTGAATCTTCATCATCTCTTCAAAGCTCAGGCGCTGTAGCCCCACCCAACCGCCGTGCTCGATCAGCAGCTTGCGCGCCAGCTCGACGACATTAATTCCCGTGACGCCAGTTCTCAGTAGGATCGCCAGTAGCTCCGCGTCGCTGAGGGCAGCGGGGCCGTGATCGCGCATACGCTCGCGGGGTTGCTCGGAGGCGGGCAGTTCTTTGATGCGAAGATGGTACGAGGCAAGCATAGATGGCACCTTTGCTGGACAGCGGCAGGGGGCTGCGGCGATCATACTATGGCCTGTCGTTCGTGCAATCGTACCATTGGTTCTATCTCGACCTAAGACCGATCGCGAGCGGCGATTTGCGTTGCTCTATAATCGCTGTCACAAAATTTCGGCTGGCGGTGTTTACCATATGTAACAAGCGAACTGCTCATGGTTTGGGCGCGATGCTGCCGGCAGCAAACGATGAGCATACCAGCGAGCATTTCACGATGGTATTTACATCCGAGCGCTCGGTTGAAGGACGATCGCTGATGAGTGACGACTCGGACGAACAACTGCTGATACGGTTGCGTCGCAGCGATGAGGCAGCGTTTGAAACGTTGTTTATGCGCTACTACACCCAGGTCTATCGTGTGCTGTACCGGCTGACCGGCACACGCGAAGCAGCCGAAGATCTGGCGCAGGAGACGTTTCTCACGCTCTACGATAACCCGCCGCGCCTGGCGTGGGGCACCACGCTTGCGGCCTGGCTCTGCCGCGTTGCGCTGAACCGTGGCTACAACGCGCTCCGTGGTGAGCGCCGCGCCGCCCTACGGATCGAGCAGGCCACAGAGGCGCCCAGGGAGAGCGACCCCCAGGCTGAGGCGCTGCGGGCTGAGGAGCGGTCACGCGTCCGAGCGATCCTTGAGCGGCTGCCGGAGCGTCAGAGCAAGCTGCTGCTGCTGCGTCACGCCGGCCTTTCGTATGCGGAGATCGCCGCTGTGCTGGATGTAGCGCCCGGCTCGATCGGAACGCTGCTGGCGCGGGCAGAGCGTGCTTTCGCGGTCGCCTACCAGCAGAGCGAGCCGGTCGAGCGCGAGGTGTAGCTGTGGGATACGAGGAAATCATGACTCACTGTGTTGATGAGGGGCGGCTGCGATCGTATCTGGACGATGCCCTGATCGCTACCGAGCGTGGGGCGATCGCCTGGCACCTTGCGAAGTGCGCTGACTGCCGGGCTCAGCTGGAAACGCTGCGCCTGGTGGCGGCCCAGGTTCATCAGGTGCTGGACGCGCCCGCGCAGCCGGTCAATGCGCAGCTTGCGCTGGCGCGACTCCGCGAGTCGCAGGCCGCGCAGAAACGAATTATGGAACAGTCGGTCGATTCATCGTCGAGCGGCCGAGGAGTATTGTGGAGAAACACTATGCAACAGATCGCTCGTTTTTGGAGCGGCCCGCGCCGAATGGTTGCGACCAGCCTGGCCGCTGTCGTGGTAATGCTCAGTCTGCTCGCCTTTCCGCCCGTGCGCGCAGCCGCCAGCCGCGTGCTGGATGTTTTCCGCGTGCAGCAGGTGGTCCTGATGCCGATCAGTCCCGAGCGTGTGGAGCAGTTCGAAAACCTGAACCTCGACGGCGTCACGCTCTTTGTCGACGAGCCCAAGCTCGTCAACCAGCCGGCCGAGCCGCGATCGGTCGCTTCGGCAGCCGAGGCCAGCCAGGCGGTGGGCTTCCCGGTCCAGGAGTTGACGGCGTTTCCCGACGAGGTGATCGATACCAAGCGGCAGGTGATCGACCGCACGATCCTGGAGTTCCAGGTCAACGTCGACGGCGCGCGCAAGCTGCTGGAGCTGCTGGATATTCATGACGTCACGCTGCCCGACGCGCTCGGCGAGCAGCCGATCGTGGCCGATGTCGCGCCGTGGACCGAGACTCGCTACAATGGCCTGGGCTACGATCTGAAGCTGTACCAAGGCCATAGCCCGACCATGACGCTGCCGGAAGGAACCAATCTTCAGGAGATGGGCCGGGCGCTGCTGCGGCTGCTGGGCATGGACCCCGCGCGCGCCGATGCGCTCAGCCGCCAGATCGACTGGAGCAGCACGTTCGTCCTGCCGATCCCGCCGGACGTGTCCGACCTGCAACAGGTGTCGGTCGGCGGCGCGCAGGGTATGCTGGTCGGCGCGAACCGCGACTGGATGCTCTACTGGCAGCGCGACGATCGCTTCTATGTGCTGGAAGGCCACGGCTCGCTTGACGAGAGCCAGATGATCGCGGCGGCTGAGTCGCTGCGCTAACAATGCGGCGAGGTTGAGTGCTGGAAGCCACAGCTCCCAGCACTTGGCGATTCATGTAGCGGAGATGTCTATGAGCGACCTGGCGATCGAGACGATCGGGCTGCGCAAAATCTATGGACGCAAAGTTGCGGTTGCCGACCTGACGCTCTCCGTGCCCAAGGGCGAGGTTTTTGGCTTTCTGGGGCCAAATGGCGCGGGCAAGAGCACGGCGGTCAAAATGCTGCTGCGGCTGGTGACGCCCAGCGGCGGTACAGCCCGCGTGCTGGGTCGCTCACCCGGCGATACGGCAGCGCTGGCCCGGATCGGCTTCTTGCCTGAGCACTTTCGCTTTCACGAGTGGCTGCGCGCGGGCGAGTTTCTGGATCTTCACGGCCGTCTGTATGGCATGGATGTGAGCTCGCGGCGGCGGCGTGTTCCCGAGGTGCTCGACCTGGTGGGCCTGAGCGAGCAGAGCCAGCGACCGCTCGCGTCGTTCTCTAAAGGCATGTTGCAGCGTGTAGGTCTGGCGCAGGCACTGCTGCACGATCCCGATCTGATCTTTCTTGACGAGCCGACGTCCGCGCTCGATCCGTTTGGGCGGCTGCTGGTGCGCAATGTGATCCATGAGCTGAAAGCGCAGGGCAAGACCGTTTTTCTTAACTCGCATTTGCTGGGCGAGGTCGAGGTCACCTGTGATCGGGTCTCGTTCATTCGCGAGGGCCGCGTGTTGAAAACGCTGGTCTTGCACGATTTGCACGCCGGTCATCTTTCGGTTGAGCTGCGCGTCGACGCGCTCACGCCGATGCTGCGCGCCGCGCTGGAAGATCTGGCGCTGGCCTGGGAGATCAAGGAGCAGCCCGGCCCGGCTCACGATTCCGCAGCCAACGGTTATCACGGCGACTCGGCCCTGGCTCCAGCCACCGACGCGGCCTATCCGACCGAAACGCTAGTTTCCAGCGCGGCCACCACCACGCTGGAGCTGACGATCGCCGATGCCGATGTGCTGCCGGTGATCGCCGAGCGCGTGATCGCCAGTGGAGCACGGCTGTACGCGCTATCGCCGCATCAAACATCGCTTGAGCAGCTGTTTTTGGAGATCGTCGGCAGGGAGGACAGCGGCCAATGAGATCGATTCGAACCATCGCCTGGTTAACCTTCCACGAAGCCTGGCGCCGCCGCATGGTGCTGCTCGCGCTGGTCCTCGGCGTCGCGTTTGTGCTGCTGTACTCGATCGGCATCCGCCTGATCCATTCGGATATTGCCGACGATAACACCCCGCTGATCGTTAAAAATCAGGCGTATAACTTTCTGCTGCTGGCGGGCATGTACGTCATTCATTTCCTGACGGTCATGCTAGCGATCTTCGCGTCGGTCGATACGATCGCGGGCGAGATTGCGACCCACACGATTCACGCGATCGCGATCAAGCCCATGCGGCGCTGGCAGATTGTGCTGGGCAAGTGGCTTGGCTACGCGCTGATGCTGCCCGTCTATATTGTGCTGCTGACCGGCGGGATTATGCTCAGCACCTATCTGATCATGGGGTACGCGCCGCCGCATCCGATCCAGGCGATCGCGCTCCAGTGCCTGGAGGCCCTGGTGCTGCTCTCGCTTTCGCTGCTGGGCGGGACCAGGCTCTCGACGCTGACCAACGGCGTCGCGCTGTTTATGCTCTACGGCGTGGCCTTCATCGGCACCTGGGTTGAGCAGATCGGCTCGCTGCTGGAATCACCGGCTGCTGTACGCGTCGGCATCGTGACCAGCCTGATCATGCCGGTCGAAACGATCTGGCGACGTGTGGCCTATGTGCTCCAGCCGCCGCTGATCAGCCGCACCAACTTCTCGCCCTTCTCGGCCTTTTCGGTGCCCAGCTCGGCGATGGTGATCTATGCCTGCGTCTACGCGCTGGTGATGCTCCTGCTGGCCATGCGCTCGTTCAGTCGCCGCGATCTGTAGGACTTGCCTATTTCCATCGCATAGCGCGATTCCTGGCGGGATTTTTTAGGGCTTAGCAGGACTCGCGGGCCTTGGAATCACTGCGCTGAGCATGTGGTTGGGTGCCAGGGCGCAGTCGCCCAATCCGTACTTCGTGGAGCCCAGCACATAGAGGTAGGTCAGGAGCGAGTGGTAGCATTCCAGGCTGCGCTTGATCGGATACAGCAGCGAGTTGATCATGATGCCGGTGTTGACTTGCTCATAGCCCAGCCACTCGCCTGGCAGCGTCGGCACAAGATCGGGCTTGTTGTAGATGCGGTAGCTATTGGGAACCAGCTGCTCGAAAGTCGCGACAAACGTGGCATCGCCGACCATCGGCGCGGCAAAGGTGTATAGCTCGGGGCTGAGACTGCTGTCGTTATTGGCGATGACGGCCGCGTGGAGAATCGCGAGCGCGCCGCCGAGACTATGCCCGACTACCGTGATCGAGCGGCTGCCGCCCAGAGTGACCATAAAATCTTTCAAGCTTTGCTGCCCAGCCGCGCCGGGAATAACCACGCTCAGCGAGCTGTAGAGCGAAGCAAAACCTTCTTCGACCATACCGCCGTTCTTGATGTCGGGAAAATCCACCTGCCAGAACTCAAAGTCGTCGAACCAATCGAAGACGCCGATCGTTCCGCGAAACACAACGCCAACCTGCGACGGATCAGTGGTGGACTGTGTAATAAAGCCGATGAGCTGCTTCTCTGAGAAGATGCCGATTGCCGGATCGACATCGAGATTGGCGATCAGTTTCCAGCCGGTGGGAAAGTAATCAGGCTGTGGCGGATTGGTATCCGATGTATCCGCAAGATACATCTTGTAGGCGACTTCGACGAACTCTCCCCACATGATCGCCGTGCTGGTGGTGTACGCCTGAATCGTCATAGCTGTGTCCTCCCATTTATGTAGCGACAACTGATCAGGGGCGACTTCCGACTAACAAGGGAACAAGCGAACAAAGGACTAGCTTTTTTGTTCTTTGTTCTCTGTTCTTGGTTCAGGCCCTCATCCCCCGGCCTATAGGGCCACCCCCTTCTCCCGTTGCGACAGGAGAAGGGGTTTTTGGTACCTTCTTTGTTCTTTCGTTAGGTTCTAGGTTCTGGGTTCTAGGTTCTCCATTCATTCCGAATACTGGCTCATCTCCTCCTCGATATTCTTCCGCAGCGACATCAGCTTCTGCGCATAGGCGTGCAGCGCGCGGTCTTCGTCGGTCTGCGGCTCCCAGGGCGTCACAGCGACCGGCTGCCCGTCGCGATCGACTGCCACAAAGATAATGATGCAGTGCGTGGTCTGGCGCATAGCTCGGTCCTTGGGATCGCCTGAGCGCACATCCACCGCGATATGCATGCTGGTTGTGCCGGTGTAGATCAGCCGCGCCTGAACCTCGACCAGATCACCGATATGGATCGGCTGGTAAAAACGAATGCCGCCGACATACACGGTCACACAGTAGCGCCCGCTCCAGCCTACCGCACAGGTATAGGCTGCCTGGTCGATCCACTTCATCACGGTGCCGCCGTGAACTTTACCGCCGAAGTTGACCTCGGTTGGCTCGGCTAGAAAGCGCAGTGTGATCTCGCGCTGCGGTTCGGTTGTCGTCATAGCACACCTTCTAAAGATTGACATTCACTGGTAGCTGATTCTACATCACAGCGAAAGAAGCGGAATCAAAAAGCGACAGATGATGCTCTGTCGCTTGGTGGGCTGAAGATCGAACGTTGATTTAGGAGTCGGCGGATGGTGTGGCGCTGGCGGATGGCTGATACGCCGCCTGGATCGCCTGGCTGAACTCGGCCGGAAGATAGATCCCGCGCACCAGCTCGCCCGAGCCGAGCCAGTACATGCGGCTGGTCGAGGTGCCGTCCTTGAAGCGGAGCTCCAGAAAATAGCTTTGTCCTGCATCGTCCACTGGCTCGCGATTCTGATCGACGGGCGCGGCCAGAATCTGCTCGACCAGCCTGGCAACCTGCTGCGCATCGGTGATCGCCGCCAGCTCGGTGGTGCCGTCGTCGGTGCTGACGATGCCGATCGCCTGGACTTTGTCGCGCAGATCCAGCAGATCGCTGCCGAGCCTGGCGCCGGCATTCGAGTCTGCCTCATACATCGTGAGCTGGCCGTCGCGTGTGGCCGCCAGCCGGAACTCGGGCGCGTAGCCCTGCACTGTGTAGATCGGCGTGCCGTGATCCAGAAACGCCGTGTCGCCGTCTTTGGTCTGATAGCCAGGCTCGTGAATATTCTCTGAGACCTTGAACTGCGCGCTGGCGAACTCAGGGCCAAGATCGGCTTTTTCCAGGGATCGGCCGCTGCCGGGACGGCTGGCGATGTAGGTGATGCCGTTGAGCTTGATGAAATCGGCCCAGTTGATCATCACGGTAGGTTTGTTGATGATCGGATCAGATTGGGTGTTCAAATCCTGGATCGATGAGCAGCCGGTGAGCAGCGCAAGAACTCCGGTAATGATCGCAAGGCGGTACATGAATATGCCTCCTCCGAGGACGTAGCTGTGAGTGCAAGAGTTGCACAGCCTCAGACGCCGCGTCCGCCGCGATCGTTCCCGTTGCGCCCGCTGCTTTTGTGAGCATACAAAAAACGACGAGCCGCGAGGCCCGTCGTTCAAAACATAGGGCTAGATTTAGCGGCCGTAGCGCCAGCGGTAGTAGTGCTGCCCGACGTTGCCCGACTCGACGCGGAAGGCCGGATCGTTGGATGGCGTGTAGGTCAGGACGCGCCGCTCGAAGACCTGGACCATCACCGGCCGCTCGACGCCGCCGACCTTGGCCTTGATCCAGTACGCGCCGCTGACGGGAGCGCCGAAGACGAAGAGCCGTCCCAGCGAGCCGCTCTGCTCGTCCATGAACTTGACGAACGCCGCCGGCACGCCGTGCTTGTTCTCGACCAGCGCCACAAACGTCGCCGGATCGTTCCGGTAGGCATCGTAGCCGCTGATCTTGCCGTCAGGATTGAAGAAGCCGGTCACGGGATTGCCGACACGGTCGCCGGCGCCTTCACGAGTGAAGACCTTGGCCAGATCGGCGTAGGTTGGGAACGTGTTGTCGGGATCGCCAACGGCCGGAATGTTGGCCGGCTTGCGCTCGTCGTACTGCGCGTCGCCAACCTGCATCTTGCCGGTCATTAGCTCGATCGGCAGCAGACCGTTGGTCACAAACCACAGCTCGCTGCGGCTGGCGTTTGGATTGTTGATCTCCATACGTGCCTTATCAAAGTACTGCACCAGGCGGCGACCGTTCGGCGACTGCTGGTAGTCTTCCACCAGGCCCGCGCTGTTTGGCTGCGGCCCCCACAGCCACGAGCGACTCGATTTTCCGGCGGCAACTGCGGCATCGGTTCGATTCCAGACCGAATTGAAGGCATTGTCGGCGAATGATCCGGCGGCGTGTGCGTTTGGAACGATACTTGTCAGTAGTCCAACGATCAACAGGAGAGCCATTACGATCTTGTTCATGGTTATTTGTTCCTTTGAATTATGGATGAACGTTTTTGGTGTGACCGAATAGTACCTGGATGTCGTAGTTTGCGGAATAAAAAAGGGCTGAAAAAGCGCTGGCTAACCAATCACGAATCTGATAGCCCGGCGCACCGTTGAACCGAAATTCTCTAATCCTGGTTAAAAAGATGTATGGATCGCGAAAGGATCGTGCTATACTGGAGATGGCTGATTGCCCCGTAGAAAGAAGGAAGTCCCATGCCTCAGTCATCCGGCTACCAGCGCAAGCCGCCGTGGCTCATGAAGAAGATCGAGCGCAGCGCTGAGACCCACGAGGTTAAGCACCTGCTCCGCGACCTGGGCTTGAACACCGTTTGTGAAGAGGCCCGCTGCCCCAATCTCAGCGAATGTTTTGGCCGTGGCACCGCAACCTTTATGATCGGCGGCGATCGCTGTACGCGGCGCTGCCACTACTGCGATGTGACCACCGGCCGGCCGCAGCCGCTCGATCCCACGGAGCCGCGCCGCGTTGCCGAGGCCGCCAGGCGGCTCAATCTCAAGTACGTGGTGGTGACGGCGGTAGCGCGCGATGACGTCAAAGACGGCGGTGCGACTCACTTCGCCGCGACGATCCGCAACCTGCGCCAGGCGCTGCCGGAGTCGCAGATCGAAGTCTTGATCCCCGATTTCAAAGGCCAGCTTCCAGCGCTACAAACCGTGCTCGACGCGCGGCCGGATGTGCTGAACCACAACATCGAGACCGTGCGCCGGATCTTCGATGCCGTGCGGCCACAGGGCGACTACGATCGCACGCTGGAATTGCTGGAGCGCTGCAAAACGCTGGCTCCCGAGATTCCTACCAAATCCGGGTTTATGGTCGGCCTGGGCGAGACCACCGAGGAGATCTTTGCCACCATGCGCGATCTGCGAGCGGTCGGCGTGGACCTGGTGACGATCGGCCAGTATCTACAGCCATCCAAAGATCATGCGCTGGTCAGCGAGTATATTCCCCAGGAGCGCTACGCCGACTATCGCCGCTACGGCAAAGAGCTGGGCTTTCGCGCTACCTTCGCCGGCCCGTTCGTTCGCTCGTCGTTTCATGCCGGTGAGCTGCTGCACGCCGACGATTTCGCCGACGAGGCCGAGCCAGCACCGGCGATTAACAACTGGATCGCCCTGGAAGCACGCTAGCGTAGCCTGCCCGAGCAGCGTGGATCGATCTCTGCTGGAAACAATCGCTTTGAGAGCGCGTTCTGTTTCTGTTGCTGAGAGAAGATCGGCGCAGACCATGCGAAGGGTAGATCTATGCAGCTCATCGACATCGTAGCAGCCACGCCCGCCGATGCGGAAGACGTGATTCGGCTCTTCGGCGAGCTACACCGTTACAACAGCAGCCTCGATCCACGGTTTGCGCTGGCGGAGGGCTGGCAGCAGCTGGTATACCAGTATCTGGAGCAGTCCGAAAGCTCAGCCGACAGCACCTGGCTGCTGGCTCGCGATAATCGTCGCGCGGTTGGATTTGTACTGGTGGAAATTCATCTCGACTCGCCACTCTATCGCCATCGTCGCTGGGCCGAGATCGTCGGGTTGTATGTCGAGCCGGAGTATCGCGGCGACGCGGTCGCGGATCTGCTGATGGAGCAAGCCTACGCCTGGGCCGTCAGCCACAACCTGTCGATGATGCAGCTGTACGTCACAGCCGCCAACGAGTCGGCCCGGCGCTTCTATACCAAACAAGGCTTTGTCGACAGCCAGCTTATCATGCGGCGAGCCCTGAGCGCAGACGATGCGCTGGTCGATCTGCTGCCAACCCACTCACACCAGCGGCTGCATTTCTCGGAAGGCGGCGCGCGACCACTGGATATGCACGAGCGCGCCCATCGCCATCACACAGGAGAACCAGACGAGTGATTGATCAACTCCCCCCACCTGCCGAAGTGACTGAGCAGCCGTGCTATAATGCTCAATCCACGGGAGGCCAAGACGTGAAAGATTTTTTGCGGCGCACACCGCGCTACTTCACATCCAATCGCAAATCTGAGCAACAGATCCCTGATGATTTGTGGCAGAAATGTAGCGGCTGTAACGAACTCATCTTCTCCAAGCAGTTCCAGGATAACGCCAAAGTCTGTCCGCGCTGCGGGCACCACGAGCGGCTCAGCGCGGCTGAGTGGATCGAGCTGCTGCTCGATGCCGACTCCTGGCAGGAGCACGATACGGATCTTTTGCCCACCGATCCGCTGGGCTTTGTTTCGCCCAAAGACAACTACGCCAAAAAGCTGCAAGGTCTGCGCGACTCCACAGGTCGTAAGGATGCGGCGGTCTGCGGCACCGGCACGATCGGCGAGCTGCCGCTGGCGCTGTGTGTTAGCGACTTCGGCTTTATGGGCGGCTCGATGGGCTCGGTCGTCGGCGAGAAGATCGCCCGCTCGGCTGAGCGCGCAGCTCAGCTCGGCGTTCCGCTGCTGACGATCAACTCTTCCGGCGGCGCGCGCATGCACGAGGGCATTCTGTCGCTGATGCAGATGGCCAAGACCTCGGTCGCGCTGGCACGGCTGGGCGAGGCTGGTCAGCCCCACATTTCGCTGCTGGTCGATCCGTGCTACGGCGGCGTGACCGCCGCGCACGCATCGTCGGCCGACATCATCATCGCCGAGCCGAAAGCGCACATCGGCTTTGCCGGCCCGCGCGTGATCGAGCAGACGATCCGCCAGAAGCTGCCCGCCGATTTCCAGACCGCTGAGTTCTTGCTCCAGCACGGCATGATCGACGTTGTCACGCCACGCGCCGAGCTGCGGGCGCTGCTGACACGGGTGCTCGGCCTGTACAACGGCCGCAGCAAGACCGAGGAACAGTCGCTGCTGGCGCGGAGCAACGGTCGCGGCGATGGACTGACCGGCTACGAGGAGATCTATGGCTGACGAGCAACAGCAGAGCGCGCTTACGCCCTGGGACATCGTGCAGATCGCGCGGCATCCTCAGCGGCCACACACGCTTGATTATATTCGCGGCCTGTGCGATGACTTCGTGGAGCTGCGCGGCGACCGGCGCTTCGGCGATGATCGCGCGCTGCTCGGCGGCGTGGCGCGCTTCAACGGCCGGCCGGTGGTCGTCATGGGCCACCAAAAGGGCAGCAACACCAAAGAAAATATTCTCCACAATTTCGGCAGTCCGATGCCCGAGGGCTATCGCAAGTCGCTGCGGCTGATGCAGCACGCCGAAAAGTTCAACCTGCCGATCCTGGTGCTGATCGATACGTCGGGCGCGCATCCCAGCATGGCCGCCGAAGAGCGCGGCATTGCCGAGGCGATCGCCGAGAATCTGCTGGTGATGGCCGGGCTCAAAGTGCCGATCGTCGCCACGGTGATCGGCGAGGGCGGCTCCGGTGGCGCGCTGGCGGTCGGTGTGGCGGATCGGCTGCTGATGCTTGAGTATGCGATCTACTCCGTGGCCTCGCCCGAGGCCAGCGCGGCGATTCTGTGGCGCGACGCCTCGAAAGCGCCTGACGCGGCCAAGGCGATGAAGATCACCGCCCACGATCTGCTGCGGCTGGGCATCGCCGACGAGGTGGTGGCCGAAGTTCCTGGTGGCGCGCACCTCGACACGCCCGCGACGATCCAGCACGTCCGAGAAGTGATTCAGCGTCATCTCGACGAGCTGCTGGCGCTGTCGGTCGACGAGCTGCGGCAGCGGCGCTACGACAAGTATCGCTCGATCGGCGCGTTCCAGGAGTCGCAGGCGGCGGCAGTTTCCGCAGGGTCGAGCGGCACGTAGGCTTTACGTACTACCCTCGTAGGTAACGAATGGCTGATCGCAGGAATATGCGGTCAGCCATTTTATTTGTAGGTCGCTTCGTGATAGGCTGTGAGCATCGAGATCAGCAGGGTCCGTGGCGTACATCTTGATAGATGCAACCGTTGCCGATGCAGTAGTTAAGAATTAGCTAAAGCGTGGCGAGGGGGAGTTGGGACTGATGGACTAGCCGCGATCCTTGACTCTGTTTTACAATCTGGTATGCTTAGAGTAAGAGTACACACTTGTACTCACGGCGCAAGCTGTTCTATTGTAAAAACTTTTCCCGTTCGCATTTAAGTGAATAACTCGGCGGTTCCGAGTTCGATCCCACGACACAGCAACACCATTCACCCACCTCACCCACCCGCACCGCCCTCTCTGGCACTGACGCCTCGTCATGTCAGGTTTTGCCCTTGCCGTTAAGGTATGGTGGCCTTTCGGCAGATCGTTTACAGTTGCGGGCCGAAACATTTGTGATCGCCATGACGCGAACCTCCCCCATGCATAGTTCTGGCCCATGTTTTTGCCCCTACGGGCAGGAGGACTTCGATGGCAACTGCTTTCTCCGGCGCATCGCTTCTGAATCTGGTCACAGAGCTTCAGGATCGTAAACAGTACCAGGAGCTGAACTGGACTGGTTCGTTCGAGGATTATCTCGATATTGTTGCGCGCAATCCCCGCGTTACCCGCTCTGCGTTTCAGCGCATCTACGACATGGTTATGGCGTATGGCACCGAGGAGTTTATCGATGCCAAAAAGAAGCTGATTCGCTACAAGTTCTTCGCCGATCTGTCGATCGACGAGGACGACGCGATCTATGGGCTGGAAATTCCGCTGATGCGGCTGGTAAACTTTTTCCGCTCGGCGGCGGAAGGCTACGGCACTGAGCGCCGTGTGCTCCTGCTGCATGGCCCGGTTGGCTCGTCGAAATCCACCATTGTTCGACGGCTCAAGAAAGGTCTGGAGCGCTACACGCGAACGGATGACGGCGCGCTCTACACCTACTCCTGGTATCTCGGCGACGGCGACGACGTCGATCAGGGCCGCGTGGCGGATGCGGACTGGGAAGACTGCCCGATGCACGAAGAGCCGCTCCACCTGATTCCAGAAGAGTTCCGCGAAAAGTTCCTCGCGCAGATCAATGAAAGCCTCGGCGATGGTCATCGCATTCATATCACCGGCGATCTATGCCCATCCTGCCGCTACAACTACCGCGATCTGATGCGGCGCTACGACGGCGACTGGAGCCAGATGATCAAGCATGTGCGCGTGCGGCGTCTGGTCTTCTCCGAGAAAGATCGCGTGGGCATCGGCACGTTCCAGCCCAAGGACGAGAAAAACCAGGACTCGACCGAGCTGACAGGCGACATCAACTACCGCAAGATCGCGCAGTACGGCTCCGACAGCGATCCGCGCGCCTTTAACTTCGACGGCGAGTTTAACGTCGCCAATCGCGGCGTGATCGAGTTCATCGAGGCGCTCAAGCTCGACGTGGCCTTCTTGTATGATCTGCTGGGCGCTTCCCAGGAGCACAAGATCAAATCCAAGAAGTTCGCCCAGACCGACATCGACGAGGTGATCATCGCCCACACCAACGAGCCGGAATATCGCAAGCTCCAGAACAACGAGTTCATGGAGGCGCTCAAAGACCGCACGGTCCGCATCGATATTCCGTATATCACCAAGCTCAAGGACGAGATCAAAATCTACGAGAAGTCGTTCAACGATCACCGTGTGCGCGGCAAGCATATTGCGCCGCATACCGTGGAAGTAGCCTCGATGTGGGCGGTGCTGACGCGGCTTGAGGAGCCTAAGAAGGCCAACCTGACGCTGCTGCAAAAGCTGAAGCTCTACAACGGCAAGACGCTGCCGGGCTTCACTGAAGATAATATCAAGGAGCTGCGCAAGGAAGCTCAGCGCGAGGGCATGAGCGGGATCTCGCCGCGCTATATCCAGGACAAGATCTCGAACGCGCTGGTCAACGACGGCCAGGAAGGCTGTATCAATCCCTTCATGGTGCTCAACGAGCTTGAGGGCGGCCTGAAGCATCACTCGCTGATCAACAACGAAGAGGACAAAAAGACCTATCGCGATCTGCTGACGGTGGTCAAAGAAGAGTACGCCGAGATCGTCAAGAACGAGGTTCAGCGCGCGATCTCCGCCGACGAGGACGCGATCTCGCGGCTCTGCGGCAACTACATCGACAACATCAAGGCCTACACGCAGCGCGAGCGGGTGCGTAATCGCTTCACCGGCCAGTACGAGGAGCCCGACGACCGGCTGATGCGCTCGATCGAAGAAAAGATCGATATTCCCGAGTCGCGCAAAGACGATTTCCGGCGCGAGATCATGAACTACATCGGCGCGCTGGCGATCGAGGGCAAGAAGTTTGACTACAAAACCAACGAGCGGCTGCATCGGGCGCTGGAGCTGAAGCTCTTCGAGGATCAGAAAGACTCGATCAAGCTGACCAGCCTGGTCTCGCAGGTGGTCGACAAGGACACGCAGGAAAAGATCGAGGTGGTCAAGACCCGGCTGATCCGCGACTACGGCTACTGCGATCGCTGCGCGACCGACGTGCTGACCTATGTTGCCAGCATCTTTGCCCGTGGCGATGTCAAGAGCCGTAATTAGAATCAGTCTTGTAGGGGCGTATTCCGATACGTCCCTACACTGATTCATGGTGATGCGTATGGCTAATCGTGTTGAGCGCGATCTCAACCGCTTCCGCCAGATTGTGCGGGGCAAGATCAAAAAAGACCTGCGCAAATATATGTCGCAGGGCGAGATGATCGGCCGGCAGGGGCGCAAGTACGTCTCGATCCCGCTGCCGCAGATCGACATCCCGCAGTTTCGCTAGGGTGCCAAGCAGGGCGGCGGCGTTGGGCAGGGC
>DASWTW010000384.1:0-4146 GCA_036401895.1 Herpetosiphonaceae bacterium
CAGCTCGGGGCGCACCCGTCCGGCGATCGGCGTGCCCACCGCCAGGTCGGCCTGGTGACTGTCGCGATACAGCAGCACCTTGAACGCGGCCAGCAGCGTCATGAACAGCGTCGCGCCCAGCCGCTGGCTGAGGTGGCGCAGCCCGGCGGTCAGCGCGGCGGGAAGGCGCAGCGCCACCTGCGCGCCGCGCGAAGTAATGACCGCCGGGCGGGGATAATCGCTGGGCAGATCCAGCGGCGGCACGTTGGCAAGCTGCTGCCGCCAATAGCTCAGCTGCGCCTCCAGCAGCTTGTCCTGGAGCCACTGCCGCTGCCAGAGGGCATAGTCGGCATACTGGATCGGGAGTGGCGGCAGATCCAGGACATCACCCTGCGCAAAGCCGCGATACAGCATGGTCAGCTCACGCAGCAGCACACTTTGCGACCAGCCATCCGACACGATATGATGCAGGATCAGGATCAGGAGGTGATCGGGCCGGGTACCCTCTGGGTGCAGACGCACCAGCCGGGCGCGCAGGAGTGGTCCCACCTGAAGATCGAACAGTTGGTGGATCTCGGATTGCACCAGCGCGGAAACCATCGCCTCCGGCAGTCCCGGCAGGTCCACCACCGGCAGCGGTACCTCTACGGTCGCGGCGATAACTTGGACGGGCTGCGCGTCCACTACGGCAACCGTCGTGCGGAGGACTTCATGGCGCTGCACGAGGGCGGTCAGACTCTTGTGGAGGGCAGCGGGATCGAGCACGCCGTGGAGCCGCACCGCTAGTGGAATATGGTAGGCGCTACTGGCGGGATCGAGATAGTGCAGGAACCAGAGCCGCTGCTGAGCAAACGACAGCGGCAGTGCCCGCCCGTCACGCGGGACCGGCAGCAACGGGAGCGCATCGGCAGCGGGTTGTCCGGCAAGGTGGGCAGCAAAGCTCGCGATGGTCGGCGCTTCAAAGAGCAGGCGCAGCGGCACCTCCACCTTGAGGATCTCGCGCAGTCGGCTGACGACCTGGGTTGCTAGCAGCGAATGGCCGCCCAGGGCGAAGAAGTTATCCTGCATGCCTATCTGCTCCACACCCAGTACGGCTCCCCAGATGTTCGCAAGCAACTCCTCGGTCGGCGTGCGTGGCCCAACCAGCGCCGCGTCGCGCTCGGCTCCACATGCGGGCGCCGGCAATGCCCGCCGATCGACTTTGCCGCTGGGCGTCAGCGGAAACGCATCGAGCAGCACAAACGCGTCCGGCACCATGTAGGCGGGCAGTCGTGAGCCAAGGAAGGCACGCAGTTCTTGTGGAGAACAAAGAACCGGGAACACAGAACAATCCAGGGCGGAATCGCCGTTCTCTGTTCCGGGTGCCATGCCGCGTGCCCGCCGGGCATGGCACCCGGCGGCTTTGTTCTGTTTCGGTACCACATAGGCAACCAAGCGCGGCTCAGGGTCTGTGCGCGCCACGGCGATCGCATCCTGCACCGCCTCATACTGGCGCAGCATGGCCTCGATCTCACCGAGTTCGACCCGGTAGCCGCGGATCTTGACCTGCTGATCGATCCGGCCCAGGAACTCAATGTTTCCGTCTGGCAGGTAGCAGGCGAGGTCGCCGGTTTTGTAGAGGCGCGATCCAGGGGAGGCACTGAAGGGATCGGGGATGAATCGCTCTGCCGTCAGATCGGGCCGGTTGAGGTAGCCCCGCGCAACCTGGACGCCGCCGACATAGAGTTCGCCGGGAACGCCGATTGGCACGGGCAGCCAAGAACGATCGAGCAGGTGGATCTGCGTGTTGGCGTTCGGCCTCCCAATCGGCGGCATGTGCTGGTAGGCCGGGTCGCTCGCCCATACGGTGACGTTCACTGTTGCCTCGGTCGGTCCGTACGTGTTGAAGAAGCGCCGTCCCGCCGCCCAGTCCGCCATCAGCACCCGGGAGATCGCTTCGCCGCCACAGATGATCGTGTGGAGCGCCGGGACGCCCTGGGGATCGAGCGCGCCCAACATGGACGGAACCAGCACTGTGACGGTAATCGCGTGCTCGTGGAGCCAACGTTGGAGATGTGGTCCGGGCAACAACTCTTCCTGGCTGCCGATGTACAGGCTTGCGCCAGCCAGCAGCGTGATCAAACATTCCCACACCGAGCCGTCGAAGCTATACGAAATCACCTGCGCGACTCGGTCAGTTCGGCCGATGCCAAACATCTGGATCGAGTGCGGAATCAGGTTACATAAACCACGGTGGTGGAGCATCACGCCTTTGGGCGTGCCGGTCGAGCCGGAGGTATAAATAATGTAGGCCAGATTCTCGGCGGTGGGCTGTTGAGCAGCGATGGTGGGGGAGGATTCCTGCGCGACCTGCACAAGCTCAGGCCACGCCGCGTCAAGGCAGATCACGCGTGCCATGGGGCAGGTATCCGCTGAGTGAAGCAGCGCCGCAAGTCGCTGGTAGGTCAGCAGTACCGCCACCTGGGCATCTGCGAGTATAAATCGAATCCGCTCCTGGGGATAGGCGGGATCGATCGGCACGTAGACCGCTCCGGCCTTGAGGATCGCCAGGAGGCTGATGACCTGATCGATCGAGCGTTCCACGCAGACGCCGACCCGAGTCTCCACGCCCACGCCGAGCATCCGAAGATAGCGCGCCAGGAGATCGGCCTGCTGATCCAACTCACGATAGGTGAGGCTGCGGTCGCCACACACGATCGCCGTCGCATCCGGTGCGCGCTGCGTCTGCGCCTCGAACAGCTGGTGAATACAGGCATCCTCTGCGTACTCGACCTCCGTCGCGTTCCACTGGTCTAGCTGCTGGAGCTCAGTCTCGGTCAGCAGCGGCAGCCGATCGATCCGCTGATCCGGATCGGCGACCACGGCGTGGAGCAGCACCGCAAAGTGCGCCGCCATCCGTTCGATCCTTGCCGCATCGAACAAATCCGTCCGATACTCGAGGCTGCCTACCAGTCCGTTCACCGTCTCCGTCAGCTCGCAGCTGAGGTCAAATTTAGCCGTCAAACGCTCCCTTGCGACGGGATCGAGCGTGAGATCCGGCAGCGTGATCGTCGAGCGTGGCGTGTTCTGGAGCGCGAACATGACCTGGAACAGCGGCTGGCGGCTCAGGTCACGCTCTGGCTGCAGGGCGTCCACCACGACTTCAAACGGCAGATCCTGATGGGCGTAGGCATCCAGACAGGTCGCGCGCACGCGCGCCACCAGCTCCGCAAAGCTGGGCGCGCCGGTCAGATCCGTCCGCACCACGAGCGTGTTGACGAAGAAGCCGATCAGGTCTTCCAGCTCGGGGTGAGTCCGTCCAGCGACTGGCGTGCCCACCGCGATGTCGGCCTGTCCACTGTAGCGATACAGCAGCGTGTTCCAGGCCGCCAGCAGCGTCATGAATGGCGTCGCCCCCAGCCGCTGGCTGAGACGGTGCAGCGCGACCAGAAGCGCGGCAGGAAGCTGCAGTGCCACCCGCGCGCCCTGCGGGCTGCCGACCGCGGCACGAGGCCGGTCCGTCGGGAGATAGAGAGGGGAAAGATTGACGAGGTGCGTGCGCCAGTAGTCCCGTTGCGCCTCAAGGACAGCCTGGGGTTCCTCACCCATAGGGTACCCGGACAGCACCTGGCGCTGCCAGAGCGCGTAGTCGGCATACTGGATCGGCAAAGGCGGCAGCCGGATCCCCTCGGGGTGCGCTTCCCCGGTGGCAAACCCGAGATACAAGGTAGTCAGCTCGCGCAGCAGCACGTCCATAGACCAGCCGTCGGTCACGATATGGTGCAGCGCCAGGATCAAGATCTGATCGGTTGGCGCCAGCCGCACGAGACGTACCCGCAGCAGCGGTCCCTGAGCAAGATCGAATGGCTGCTCGATCGCCTGCTGGACCAGGGCGTGTACCATCGCATCATCCGCGGCGGCTGGCACGTCGACCACCGGCAGCGGTACATCACGCGGCGGCATAATCACCTGCACGGGCTGCTCGTCGGCGTGGGCAAAGACGGTCCGCAGGCTTTCATGGCGGGCGACGAGCGCGGTGAGCGCCTGCTGCAGCGCGGCGACATCAAGCGTGCCACGGAGGCGGACCACGGTCGGCAGATGGTAGGCGGTGCTGCCGGGCTCCAGCTGGTGGAGAAACCACAGCCGCTGCTGGGCAAACGAGAGCGGTAGCGGTCGACCATCGCGCGG
>DASWTW010000385.1:0-3346 GCA_036401895.1 Herpetosiphonaceae bacterium
CCCAAGCGCGGCGGCGGCCTGCGTGACGTTGAAGAGCGAATCGATCAGGATCAGATTGGCGATCTCGTCTCCTGCCCGTGTCAGCTGCACGGCCAGCTCCAGCGCGAGCACGCCGCCGAAGCTCCAGCCCAGGACATGGTAGGGTCCGGCTGGCTGGAGCTGGCGGATATAGGGCAGGTAATACTGGGCGATGGCCTCAAACGACGGCATGGGCCGGTGCAGATGCACATTGTTGAACAGGACCAGCCGGATGCCGGGCAGCTGCCGGGCGAGATTGTTGAGGTAGCTTTCCGCACCCCCCTCGCCCGGCGGCAGCACAAACAGCACCGGTCCGGTCGCGTGCTCGTTGACGAGGATGTAGGGGTCGAAGTCGTCGGCGCGGGGGGCGGCACGCGTGGTGAAGCGCGGCGTGGGGGCCTGGATGGTGGCCGCTACCGCCGACGTGTGGGCGATGATGGCCTCCAGCTGCACCTTGAGCTCGGCGCTGAAGCGCTCCGTGTCGGCCTGCGCCAGGCGGCTGTCAACCTCGACGACCAGCTGCCCGCCGCTGACGCGCATCGTCACGTCGAGCGCGCCGTCGCTGGCGTGCCGGTCCTCGGGCGCCCGGCTCACGCCCGCCAGGGCCAGGTCCAGGCTCCAGCGCGCCCCCGCATGCGGCGCGCGCGGTTGCTCAGCAGCGGTCCCCGTATCGAAGCGGCCCAGGTAGTTGAAGCTGGTGGTCGGAAGCGGCGCCGCAGCGCTGCCGTAGACGCCGCGGAGGGCGCCGTAGCCGAGGCCGTTGTGCGGCACGCGCCGGCGGCTGGCCCGGGTCGCCGCGATGCTGCGCCCCAGATCCTCGCCGACCGGGATCGCAACCGGATGCATGGTGGTGAACCAGCCCACGGTATCGCGCACGTCCGGCGCACCAACGACCTCTTCCCGGCCGTGACTCTCGACCAGGACATAGTTGGTCGGCTGCTCCGTGACGGCCCGCAGCGCAAACCCGACCGCCGTCAGCAACAGGTCATTGATCTGCGTGTCGTAGGCCCGGTTGCTGCCGACTAACAGCGCCTCCGTCTCCTGCTGGCCTAAGCTGAAGCGCTCAGAGCACGACTCCATGCTGCTCGTCGCACGCATGCGATCCCGCTCCACCGCGACGTCGTGCGCGACCTCGGCCCAGAGCTCCGTTTCACCAGGAGCCGGCGTGTAGCTCCGCAGCGCCTCGGCCCACTGGCGGTAGCTGCTGCCGCGCGGACCGAGATCGCCGCCGTGGTACAGGATCTCCAGGTCCTGGGCCAGGATCCGCCAGCTGACGGTGTCGACGATCAGGTGATGCATGGCGATCCACACGCGCGCGCTGCCGTCTTCGAACCCGTGGAGATAGGCCACGGCGTGGAGCGGCCCGCGCTCCAGATCGAACCCGCGCTGCCAGGCGTCGAGCTGCCGCGCGATCTCCGGAGCCGACCGGCCCTGCACATCGAGCGTCTGCAGCGTGACCGGCGGGCGATCGGCGCTGTAGAATTGCTCGACGGGTTTGCCTGCGTGGTCGGCCGGGCGGAACCGCAGGCGGAACGCGTCATGGTGGTCGACGAGCCGATCGAGCGCCGCGCGCAGCTTGTCACCATCCAGCTCCGGCGTGCGGATGGCAAAATACTGGTTCCAATGACTGGGACGTGCCAGCGGCTTGGCGAAAAACCATTCCTGGATCGGCAGCAGCGGACAGTTCCCCGTCAGCGGGCCGTGCTCGCCTGCGCTGCGCGCGTCCGGCGTAGCGCCCAGCGCGTGCTCGACGAAGCTGCGGACCGTCGGGTAGTCGAAGATGGACTTCACGCTGACCTTCTGCTGCAACTCACGCTGCAGCTCACTTGCAAGCTGCAAGGCGGTGATGCTGTCGCCGCCGGCGCGGAAGAAATCGTCGTCCACCCCGATCGCGCTGCCGGGCAGCAGCCTGCTCCAGATCTGGCACAGCCGCGACTCCCGGCGGCTGCGCGGCGCCACATAGCCCGATCGCTCGGCTGAGAAATCGACGCGCGGCAGGGCTTCTGTGTCGAGCTTGCCGTTGATCGTCATCGGCAGCGACCCGTCGATCCGTACCAGCATGGCCGGGACCATCGCTGGCGTGAGCTTTGTGCGCAGAAACGCAACGATCTGCTCCTCGTCGACGGTCGCCGCATCATCCGCGACGTAGTAGCCGACCAGGCGCGTGCTGCCGGGCAAGCGTGCGTCGTCCTGAGGAACGACCGCGCACTGGCGCACGCCAGGATACGCAGCAATCGCCGCTTCGACCTCACCCAGCTCAATCCGCAGGCCATTAATCTTGACCTGGGTATCGTTGCGGCCCAGGAATTCGATCTCGCCATCCACACGTCGCCGGACGACATCGCCGGTCTTGTACAGGACCGCGTACTGGCCCGCGCGCTGCTCGTCCTCGGTCTGGAAGGGATTCGCGATAAAGCGCTCGTGTGTTAGCTGCGGACGGTTGAGATACCCAATGCCCACACAATCGCCCGCGATGAACAGCTCGCCCACGGCGCCGGTGGGCAATAACTGCATGTCGCTGCCGAGCACGTACAGCCGCGTATTGGGCAGCGGCGCGCCGATCGCGTTGCGGTAGCCCTCGTCGGGCTCGAAGCGCCGCACGGTGTTATACACGGTGGTCTCGGTCGTGCCGTAGGCGTTGAGGAGCGGCCCGGAGTACTCGCGCCGGATCGTGTCGAAATGATGCGGCTGGAAGGCTTCGCCGGCGACCAGCACCAGTTGCAAATGCGGAAGCCGTGACAGGTCGACCTGCTGCACATACGTCGGCGTGCCACTGATGTAGGTCAGCCGGTGCCGGTTCAGGTACGCGTAGAAGGCGTCGTCGAGGATCGGCGACGCGGGCGGTACGATCAGCGTATGACCGCTCAGGATCGAGAGCACGAACTGTTCGATCGAAAAGTCAAAGACGTAGTTGGCCAGGAACAGCACTCCTTGTCGCGGCCCGCGATCCGCGCCGAAGTACCGCGCGGCGAGGCCGCTCTGGAAGCTGACGACGTTTCGATGATCGATCAGCACGGCCTTGGGTCTGCCCGTGGTGCCGGAGGTGTAGATCGCGTAGGCCAGATTGGCGCTGGTCGTCGGCGTGATCGGGTTGTGTGCCGGCTGGTTGTCCAGCGGCAGCCGCTCGATCGCCAGCACCTGTCGCTCCTCATGGCCGGGTAACGTTTGCAGCCGCGCGCGGTGCGCCGCGTTGGCGATCACGAGCTGCGCGGCGGTGTCATCCAGCATGAAGGCGATGCGGTCGTCGGGATAGCTGGGATCGATCGGCACGTAGGCGGCGCCGGCCTTCCACACCGCCAGGATCGCCACCAGCATGTGCTCGCTCTTG
>DASWTW010000386.1:0-24922 GCA_036401895.1 Herpetosiphonaceae bacterium
AGCGGCGCGACCCGAGCAATCGATCGCCGAGCTGCTGAAACTGATCAAGCTGTCGTGAGTCGCAGTCAAGGCGCGATCTGATCTATAGCAAAGGCATAGCATGAACGAAACAGAGCAGCGTCTGCGCGAGCTGTTAGCGCAGACGCAGGCGGAGACAGAAGAAGAGGCCGGGCTGCCCAGCCATCTTGTGCCGCTGGTCGATGGTCAGTGGGCGGTCTGGCGCTGGGCCGGGCTGCGCGGCGCGGGTTTTCCCGCCGCCCAGGTGCTGAGTCTGGCGACGGCGGCGTGCGCGGCGGTGGCCGACCGGCTGCTTGCAGCTGAGCGGGCTGTCGATCTGGCGGAAGAGCGGGCGGCGACACTGGTCAACGCGGCGCTGGATGCGCTTCAGCAGGCGGATCAATGGCACGACAGCGCGCGACGAGATCCGCTCGTCAAGCTGCTGCGCGCGATCCGCAAGCGCAAGCCGCCGCAGACCGCCGATATTGCGCCCGAGATTGCCGAGGCCGTGCAAGCGTTTCGCGCGGCGCAGGAGCAGGCGGCAGCAGCGCTGGCTGACTACCAGTCCGCCTATCAATCGGGCGTGGCCGAGGTTGCGGCGGCGATCCGCGCCGTGGCGGGCGATCCGCGCTTTCAAGAGGCGCTGATCTGGCAGAATCGCCAGGCCTACCGCACCGGCGTGCTGCCGCTGCAACAGGCCGATCCAGCCGTTCGCAGCTCGCGTCAGCGCCAGCACGAGGAGCTGATCGCCAACTATGTGCAGCGCTACTGCGCCAAAAACGATACGATCGGCTTCTTCGGCCCGGTCGGCTGGGCGCAGTTCGCGGATGACGGGCCGGCCATCGCGGCCGAGCCGGGGCCGGAGCTGCTCGCCGCGCGCAGCGTCTACTTCGAGGGCTGGTGCGTCGATGCGCTGGCGAAGAAGCTCGCCGAGAACAAAGCGCTGCTGCCGTGGTCCGCGCCGCGCCGCATTCCCGCGCTCCACGCGGAAGGCTCGCGCTTCTTCATGCCATTCGAGGGCGAGGTTCGGCTCTCGCCCGGCCAGGTCGCGGCGCTCCAGGCGATCGATGGGCAGCGCACGGCTCACGAGATCGCCCAGCTGCTGCTGCGTACGCCGTCCAGCGCGATTCGCGGCGAGGTCGAGGCTTACGAGACGCTGCGCCAGCTCCGGGATCGCGGACTGATCGCCTGGGACTTTGCGCTGCCGCTTGAGCTGCGGCCCGAGCGCACGCTGCAACGGCTGCTGGCGCGCATCGGCAACGAGCCGCTGCGGCGTCAGGTGCTGGCCGCGATCGATCAGTTTGATGCGGCACGAGTCGCAGTCGCGCGCGCTGCCGGCGATCCGGCCAGGCTGGATCGGGCGATGAGCGAGCTGGAAACCTTTTTTACCAGGCTCACCGGCAGCGCGCCCAGCCGAGCCGCCGGCAAGATGTACGCCGCGCGCACGCTGGTCTACGAGGATTGCCGCCGCGACATCGAGGTGCGGCTGGGGCCGGAGCTGCGGGAGCGGCTGGGGCCGCCGCTGGGCCTGCTGCTGACCAGTTCGCGCTGGTTCACCTATCACCTGGCGCAGCGCTTCCGCGTGGCCTTGCAGGATCTCTACGCCGATCTTTCGCGCCAGTCGGGCTCGTCCGCCGTGGAGATGGTCGCCTTCTGGCTGCGCGCCCAGACGCTGCTCTTCGACGACACCGCCGGCGTGGTCGCGGAGCTGAGCCGCGAGTTCCAGCAGCGCTGGGCCGAGATCCTGGACGTGCCCGAGGATCGGCGCGTGGTCGCGTACAGCTGCGCGGAGCTGCTGCCGCGTGTGCAGGCGGCGTTCGACGCTCCCCGCGCGGGCTGGCGCTCGGCACGGCATCACAGCCCCGACATCTTGATCGCCGCCGATAGCGTCGAGGCGATCGAGCGCGGCGAGTACCAGCTGGTGATGGGCGAGATGCACACGGCGATGAACACGCTGGGCGGTCTGCTCTTTGTCGGGCAGCATCCCGCGCCGGAGCAACTCTACATCGCCGCCGAGCGCGATCTGGCCGAGCCCAGTCTGGTGCCGATCTACAGCCGCAACCTGGAGCGCGTCACCACGCGCACACGTCCGGGTCTGATCTCGTCCCAAGATTATCGCCTGACGTTCGCTCACGACTCGGTTGGCGCGCCCAAGCTGCGCGAGCTGCCGATCGGCTCGCTGGTGGTGGAGGATCTCGGCCAGGGCATTGTGCTGCGTACTCGCGACGGCAAGCTACAGTTCGATCTGATCGATACGTTTGCGCTGATTCTGTCGATCCTGGTGGTCAACAACTTCCGCATCGTCGAGCCGGAAGCGCGCCGCCCACGCATTCTCTTCGACGATCTGGTCGTCAATCGCGAGTCCTGGCGCTTCGATCCGGAGGATCTGGCCTTCGCCAACGAGAGCGACGAGGCCGCGCGCTTTCTTGCGGCGCGGCGCTGGGCCAGGGCACAGGAGATGCCCCGCTTTGTCTTCGTCAAGCTGCCGATCGAGGTCAAGCCGTTCTATGTCGACGTCGATAGCCCGGTGTATGTCAACATCCTGGCCCGGCTGATCCGACGCATGGCGGCATCCGACGCCGCCGATCGCTCGGTGACCGTGGTAGAGATGCTGCCGCGTCTGGATCAAGCCTGGCTTCCCGATGCCGAAGGCCAGCGCTACACCAGCGAGCTGCGGATCGTGGCACTGGATCTCAATCCGTAGCCGCGACAGCCAGCTATCACAGCGTGACGATCACGCGCCCAGGTCTGGCCGGATGCTCGACCGCCGCATGGGCCTGGGCGATGTCGTCGAGCGGAAAGCGCGCGGCAATATCGAATCCCTGCCAGCCTGACTCGAATGCCTGGTTGATCGCGCGCGTAGCTTCGAGCTTCGCCTCAAGCGGTATGTCGTCGCTGCCGATAAAAAAAAGCCTGGCGTTGCTGAAGACGAGCAGCCAGACCGGAATTTGCGGCGTGGCGTCGTTTGTGGCGTACGTCGCGATCGAGCCGCCCTGCGCCAGTATCTCGACGTCGAGCTTGATGTTGGCATCGAAGGCCACCTCGACAATGTGATCGACGCCGTCAGGAGCTAACTCCTTAATCCGCTCAGCCAGCGTGTCATCGGCGACCAAAACCGCATCAGCGCCGGCACGCAGCGCAATGTCCTTGCCGCTTTCGTTGCGGCACGTCGCGATCACGCGCGCTCCGGCTTGATGCGCGAGCTGAACCGCGCACACGCCAACCGCGCCGGAGCCGCCCTGCACCAGCACGGTGCGTCCCGCGATTGGACCGGCTACATGCACCGCGCGATGAGCGGTGATGCCGGGAATGCCGAGACAG
This sequence comes from Herpetosiphonaceae bacterium, assembly GCA_036401895.1. Lineage (GTDB taxonomy): Bacteria > Chloroflexota > Chloroflexia > Chloroflexales > Kallotenuaceae > LB3-1. The sequence continues at coordinate 3,319 of DASWTW010000386.1, forward strand.
GCGCCCTGCTCCATCGACACGTTTTCCGGCAGTGGAACCACCCGCTCCAGCGGCACGACCGTGTACTCGGCGGCAGTGCCAAAGGGCCGGTAGGTTTGCGCGCCGTAGCACCACACGCGCCGTCCAATCCACTCCTCCGCCACGCCCTCGCCGACGGCATCAACCGTCCCGGCGCCGTCACTGTGCGGAATAATCCGGGGAAAAGGCATGCCGTAGCCAAAGGCATTCGCCCGCTTTTTCACATCACCCGGATTAATCCCCGAGGCCGCAACCCGAATCCGAACCTCGCCGGCCTGCGGCTGCGGATCGTCCATCTCGCCGACGACTAAAATGTCGTGTGCGGCCCCTTGCTGCTCATACCATGCTGCTTTCATATGTGTCCTCTGCGTCATAGCTCCAGCGTGCGAGCGTTTCTGTGAGGATTATAGATCGATCCAGCTTGCCAGGCAGAGCAGGATACCATCTCAAATACTTAAGTAAACACTTGACTATTGAACAAAAAACGAGTACACTTAAGCATATGCTTAACCAAACAGGAATCGATCAGGTTTTTCACGCGCTCGGCGACCCCACGCGGCGCAAGCTCGTGGAGCAGCTAAGCCAGGGGCCGGCCTCAGTCAGCGATCTAGCCAGGCCGCTGGGCATTACGCTGGCGGCGGTGGTGCAGCATCTTCAGGTGCTTGAGCGTAGCGGCGTCGTCCGCACCGAGAAGATCGGCCGCGTGCGTACCTGTCGCATCGAGCCGGCGGGGCTGAACGCCGCCGCCGAGTGGCTGGCCGAGCGCCGATCGCTGGCCGAGCGCCGCCTCGATCGGCTGGGCGCCGTGCTGGCTGAGGAAGATTCGTCCGCAGACTAAGTAAGCAAGAGGGAAAAAACCGATGCAAACATCAGCAGACCAGCGCACTGTCGTACACAGCACGTTTAGCCTTGAGCGAACATATCCGTCGGCTCCGGCGCGTGTCTTCGCGGCCTTCTCGACCCAGGCAACCAAGCGCCGCTGGTTCGTGGAGGGCGAGGGCTGGCAGATCGACGAGTTCAGCATGGATTTTCGCGTCGGCGGTCGCGAGACTGCGCGCTTCCGCTTTGGAGACGGCCCGTCCACCAGCAACGACACGATCTACCTCGACATCGTGCCCGAGCAGCGCATCGTCTTTGCCTACACGATGACGGTCGGCGAGCGGCGTATCTCCAGCTCGCTGGCGACCGTGGAGATCGTGCCCGCAGACGACGGCACGCGCCTGATCTACACCGAGCAGGGCGCATTCCTCGACGGCGCCGACCAGCCTGCGGATCGTGAGGCGGGCTGCCGCGAGCTGCTTGAGCAGCTGGCCAAAGAGCTGGAGTCGCAAGCCTGAGTCAGCTACGGAGGTACGAGCATGGGCAAAGTGTTCTTCAGCGTGGGCATCACGCTGGACGGCTTTATCGCTCCTGAAGGCATGGATCTGGAGCACGCCGACGATCCCAACTACAAGGACTGGATGAGCCAGTGGAGCGCGCTTCAGGGCTGGATGTTCCACCAGCGATTTTTTCGCGAAAATCTGGAGATCGGCGAGGGCGGCGAGACCGGCCAGGACAATCGCATTCTGGAGGAGACCTTTAACCGCACCGGCGCCAACATCATGGGCAAACACATGTTCTCGGGGGGCGCGCCGTACTGGCCCGAAGACGCGCCCTTCCATACGCCGGTTTTTGTGCTGACCCACGAGGTACGCGAGCCCTGGGAGCGGCTGGGCGGAACCACGTTCTACTTTGTCAACGACGGCATCGAGAGCGCGCTGCAACAGGCGCGGGAGGCGGCGGGGAACAAAGATATTCGCATCGCAGGCGGCGGCAACGTGATTCTTCAGTATCTTAACGCGGGGCTGGTCGATGAGTTCAACCTCGCGCTGGCGCCGGTCTTCTTCGGCGCGGGCGTGCGCCTCTTCGACGGCATCGATCGGCACAAGGTTGGTCTGGAGCTTGTGGAAACACTGCCCTCGCCGTATGTCACGCATCTGCGCTATCGAGCTAAGCAGCTGTAGACGATCAACACATGCTACGTGTAGAAGCAGCCTGCTGTAGGCTGCTTTTGCTTGTTCATCGATGGAACGGACGCTGGCCCATCTCCTCGACATCCTCGATCTGGAGTAGCAGCGCATCGATCGAAACCTGGATCTCACGCAGCGACAGCGCCAGCGAGATCAGCAAAAGAGTCAGGCTGCCGGCAAAGATCCACTTGCCGACTGTTTCCTGGCCGGCAAACAAGACAAACATACACAGCACGCAGAGAAAAAAGCTGGAAACGCCGCAGGCTTGCATGTTGCGAATAATCACGATGCGATAGCGCAGGTTAGCAAGCTGGCCCAGGATTTTGGGATCGGGCTGGGATTTGTAGCGGGCGTAAAGCTCACGGATCAGCGCGGCCAGGGTGAGAAAGCGGTTGGTATACGCCAGGAGTAACAGGGAAATCGCCGGAAAGAGCAGGGCCGGAGTCGTCAGCGTGAGGTCCATGTGTGCCTACTCCTGTACGGTCACGATCGGCATGGCCTGATCATTGTAGCATAGCCTGCTCGGTTTCCACTCCCAGCGCAACAACCTTCGCGATCGTTTTGTAGACGCGTGTCGTCGCGGCCAGCTTGAGCCTGCGCTCGATAAATGTGTTGTTGGCCCTGGTGTCGCTGTAGGACGTGGCGCAGAGAATATAGACCATATCGTCGATCACCTGCACCTGAGCGGGAGCATGATCCTGAGCGAGAAACGCAGCGACGAGCTGCGGCTCGGGAATGCCGGCCAGCAGCGTGAAATACAGCTGCGCAGGATCGGCGTTCGCAAACGGGTTGCGCGCGAGCAGGGTTTGAAAATAGCTCACGCTCCTGGCCAGCACTGTGATGTCGCCGCCAAACTCACGGGCGATCACATCATGTACCAGGGTTTCAAGCGCGGACTGTTCGAGATCCGACACGGCGACGACGTTTCCACTTTGAATATAGGTGCGTACCGATGCGAGGCCGGCCTGCTCAAGCACCGTTCGCAGCGGCGCCATCGGCACCTTGTTTTTTCCGGTCGGCATCACGGCGCGCAGGAGTATGATGTAAGTGTTCATACCGTGGAGCATACGCCAGGTGTCAAGCAGCTAGGAAACAGCCGGCGGTCGCAGATCGGCAATCACCGGGCGGAGCTGCGCCTGGCGCGGCGGCAGCAGCGCGATCCGCAGATTGACCAGGATATGCACCACGATCGGCAGCAGCAGGCTGCCCGTAGCCACAAACAAAGCGCACATACACGCGCCGAAGCCGCAGGTTTGCAGCGCGCCGCGCCAGCCCTGGTAGCGATGCCCGACGCCAAACAGCGCACACGCGATCACGACGCCGAGCGGCAGGCTGAGCGCCAGCGGCCCGCGCGTCAGGTAGTGCAGCGCGAAGCCACGGAACAGAACTTCCTCACATACTCCGGTCGTCACGCTGAGCAGCACCCAGACCGCCCGCTCTCGCGGCGTCTGTGGCAGCCACGCGCGGACTCGCCCGAAGTACGCCAGCAGGCCCCGGCGCAGACGCGGGCTGATCCAGGCCAGCACGATCGGAGCGTACATACCAAGGATAATATTTCCCAGCACAATAAACCACAGCGCCGGATGTTCATACGGCCTTGCCGTGCGGTAGATGATCTCCAAAGGCGGTACGGCGACCACGAGCAGCGCGACGCAGAGCCACTGCCAGCGGATCGTATGCCAGTAGTGGCCCAGCCGCGATGCCGGCTGTTTGAAACCGGCCCAGCGCGGCAACCGCAGCGAGCCACCGGCTGCCACCGCCACGAGGCCGGCTGCCAGCAGATGCGGCAGCAGAGCGAGCAATGTCACGGGTTGCCTTTCTTGTGGATAGCGGCTTTATGCACGAGGAATATAGAAAAGATTGTTATCTATAAAATGTAAACCGTTTCTTTCTGATCCGGCTTCTAGAAAACTTCCACATCACGCTTATGAACACACATTATACCACGATCTAACATCGGAAAACGATTGACATATCAAGCTACTACATGGTATAATTGCCGCATACATTACAGCAGTTCGTCCCGGCGCACTAACCACCGAGACGAACCTGGACCACAGCAGGAGGTACCTGTCATGGCCGTAGCGACGATTCTACCACACGTCACGCCCGCCGCCGTCCGCCTCGAATTTCCCCACGACGAAATCACCGATCTGGCCCTGGATCTGATGCACGACGAGCCGTGCATGCAGCTGCCTGAGGCGCGGCGCCATGCCCTTGCTCTGCTCGACGAGCTGGCGATCTACGCCGCCGCCTGGGATCATCTGGCTGGTTCTGCCGCCAATGCCGACACGCTGCCGTTTAGACGCTGACCTGTAGCTGTGCTGGGGCGGTCGCGTGCTGCTCCAGCAGACGAAACCTAAGGCGGCGACAGCTCGAAGACGCCGATCGGGCGCGGCGCGGCTTCTTCGCCGATGCTCCATTTGCTCAGCGAGATCGTCCAGCCGTCGGCTTCCAGCTCTTCCAGCAGCGGCATGCTCGCCTCGCGAAACGGATCGGCGAGCAGGATGCGACCGCCCGGCGCAAGATTGGTCTCGAAGATCTGACGCAGATACGGATGCATCGCCGCGCCGTAGAGGATGTCGGAGCCGAGAATCCAGTCGTAGCGCCGGGCATCGCTCCAGGTGATCCAGTCGGCCAGCCGGTACTCGATCGACTGAAGCTTGTTACGCTCGCCGTTGCGCCGGCACACCGACAGCGCCAGCTCCTGACGATCGGTCTGGATCACCCGTCCGCCAAGCGTGGCCGCGACGATGCCCGGCAGCCCGGTGCCCGCGCCCAGCTCCAGAACCTGCTTGCCGGCAAACTCGTCCCCACGCGAGGCCACATCATGCGCCAGCGCGATCGCCGCCGGCCAGATGGCAATACCGTAGGGCACGCGCTCTCTCAGCTCGCGCAAAAAGTGCGACTCGTCGGCATAGCTCAGGACCGCGTTGGTATGCAGGATCGACCATTCGTGGCCGGCCTGGCGCAGACGATACTCGTCCAGCGGGAAATCGCCGGCGGAGGTGCGGAGCACGCGCGGCTGATCGTCAGGTGCGGGCATCTACGAGCGCTCCCTGGAACGCTGATCTTGTCGGCGAGGAGCGGGGCTAGAGCTGTAGCGCATCGGAGAATCTTCCTTCCGTAACGCGCTGCATTGTAGCAGATACCGCAGCGATGATCTGGGATTTTTTGTGCTTCAAAAAGATATATAATATATTACAGGAAGTAGATTACTGGTCGCTGGAACATGCGGAAAGGATCTTGCTAGGCATCTCGATCGCCGATTGCGCTGCGTTTTCAGCCGCCGATTAAAAGGAGTTTTCCATGGAATATCGATCGCTTGGACGGACAGGCGTGATGGTTTCGCCGCTGTGCCTGGGCACAATGAACTTCGGCGGGCCGACCTCGGAGCCGGATTCGATCCGCATCATCGATCGCAGCTTAGACGCCGGCATCAATTTTCTTGATACCGCGAATGTGTACAACAGCGGCGAGAGCGAGCGCGTCGTCGGCGTGGCGCTGAAGCAGAGCGGCAAGCGCGATCAGGTGGTGCTGGCGACCAAAGTCCACGGCAAGATGGGCGACGGCCCCAACGAGCAGGGCAACAGCCGCTACCACATCATCAAAGCCTGCGAAGACTCGCTGCGCCGCCTGCAAACCGATCATATCGATCTATACCAGATCCACCGGCCATCGCTGACGATTCCGCAGGACGAGACATTGCGCGCGCTCGACGATCTGGTACGCGCCGGCAAAGTCCGCTACGTCGGCTGCTCGACGCATCCCGCCTGGATGGTGATGGAAGCGCTGGCGATCAGCGAGCGGCTAGGCATCGTGCAATATATCTCGGAGCAGCCGCCCTACAACCTGGCCGATCGGCGCATCGAAAACGAGCTGGTGCCGCTGGCGCAGAAGTATGGCCTGGCGCTGCTGCCGTGGTCGCCGCTGGCCGGTGGTATTCTCGGCGGACGCTACGCCAAGGGCCAGGACTTCCCCAGCGACTCGCGGGCCAGCCGCGCGGGCGGTCAGGGCCAGTTCGTGGATCGCATCTCGCCGGCAGCGCTGGAGGTAGCGCAAAGCCTGGCGACGCACGCGCAGGAGCATGATCTCACAAGCAGCCAGCTGGCGCTGCTGTGGTGCAAAGATCAGCCCGGCGTCACCGCGCCGATCATCGGGCCGCGCACCATGGAGCAGCTTGAAGATCAGCTCAAGGTGCTAGAGCTGACGCTCTCCGACGAAGATCGCGCCTTCTGCGACACGCTGGTGCATCCCGGCAACGCGGTGGCCGACTTCCACAACAGCAATCCGTGGATGAAAGCGCGGATCGGCTAAAGCGGCGATTGAGCGTCGAATCTTGTGCGCGCGTCTCAAGGCAAAGCGATAGCGGGGTATAATGGACAGCGCAGCAGACACACGCCAGGCCACAGTGCTCGACGTGTGTCTGTATCTTTTGTCGGGAAGGACTATACATTCTTGCGTGATACCGGACTACGTTTTCTGCTGCCTTACATGCGGCCGTATCGCGGGCTGCTGCTGCTCGGCCTGCTCTACGGGCTGATCGGCGCGAGCGCGAGCGCGCTGAGCCCGGCCGTGCTGGGCTGGGCCGTCGACGAGCTGCTGGCGGTTTTTCGGGTGCAGGTGCTGGGCTACTACGCGCTCAGCCTGATCGGGCTGGCGGCGACGCTGGCGTTCTTTCGCTACCGTCTGCGGATGCTCAGCGGCACGATCGCGGTCGGCGTGTCGTACCAGATGAGCCAGGATCTGTTCAACACGATCCTGACGCTGGATCAGCGGGCGCTGCGCCAGTACGGCACCGGCGACCTGCTTTCGCGCGCCACCAGCGATTTTATCTACATCTGGCGCTTCTACAGCGCAGGCTTTCAAATGTCGGTGCATGCGCTGTTTCTGCTGCTGATCGGCTGTACGCTGATGGCGCTGACCAGTCCCATGCTGGCGAGTATCGTGGTGATCATGCTGGCGGTGAGCATCGGCGTGCAGGTCGGGCTGGGCCGCATCGTGGAGCGCGCCTTCGATCGTGTGCAGCGCGATCTGGCCGTGCTGTCGGCATTTACCCAGGAGCATCTCAGCGCCGTGCGCATGCTGGCGGCCTACACCCAGGAGCAGGCGGTCGTCAACGATTTTCGCCGGCTCAACGATCGCTACGCGCGTCAGAATCTGGCCTTTGTGCTGCGATCCAGCGCGATCACGCCGCTGCCAAGCCTGGTGGTGATGGTGGCGCGGGCGATCGTGCTGGGCATGGGCGGCATCATGATCATCGACGGCAGCCTGACGATCGGCCAGTATGTGCAGTTCATCGTGTATCTGGGCCTGCTGAGCAACGCGGCCCAGCAGCTTAGCCGCGCGCTGGAGCGGCTCCAGCAGGGCAGCGCGGCGGCCGGACGCATCGGCGAGGTGCTGCTGCGACGGCCCGGCATCGCCGACGGCCCCGAGGCGATCAGCACGCCGATCCGTGGCGATCTGCGCTTCGAGAACGTCGGTGTGCGCGCCGAGCATCGCTGGATCTTGCGCGACATCTCGATCGATATTCCGGCCGGCACGACGCTGGGCATCGTCGGCGCGACCGGCGCGGGCAAGAGCACGCTGCTGAGCCTGATCGGCCGGATTCGCGATCCCGACGCCGGCCAGGTCTACGTCGACGGCGTGGATGCGCGCAAATACAAGCTCAAGCATCTGCGCCAGGCGATCGCGCTGGTGCCGCAGGAAACGCTGCTCTTCAGCATGCCCCTGCGCGACAACATCAGCTTTGGCCTCAAAGACGTGCCCGACGAGCGCGTGCTGAGCGCGGTCCAGGCAGCCCGGCTGAGCAACGATCTGGTCCAGCTGCCGCAGGGCCTGGCGACCGTCGTCGGCGAGCGCGGCGCTTCGCTCTCGGGCGGCCAGAAGCAGCGCACGGCGATCGCCCGCGCGCTGGTGCGCGACCCGCAGATCCTGCTGCTCGACGATGCGCTGGCCAGCGTCGACACCAAGACCGCCGCCGAGATCGTCCATGAGCTGAGCAGCGCACGCACGCAGCGCACGACATTGATCGTCAGCCAGCGACTGGCGGCCGTGCGCGAGGCGGATCAGATCATTGTGCTGGAAGATGGGCGCATCGTGGAGCGCGGCACGCATCACGAGCTGCTGGCGCAGCAGGGACGTTACGCGGCTATGTATCGCCGCGAGCTGCACCAGAACGAAGACGAAGAAACGAAGAACCTAGAACCCAGAACCTAGAACCTAACGGAAGAACAAAGAACAAAAGAACAAAGAACAAAGGAAAGAACCAAGAACCTAACGAAGGAACAACGGAGTAAAGAACAAAGCAAGTACCGCATGAGAAGAAAAGAATCGGAGATGACAAGCAACCAAACATCAAAGCCGCCAGATAAAAGCACAGCGTTCAACCAGGATGCCGCGCTCTTCGGGCTGATGGTGACGACGATGCGGCCACACTGGAAGCCGCTGCTGCTGGCGCTGGTGATGCTGATCGGCACGGCGGCGCTGAACGTGGTCCCGCCCTATTTGCTCCAGCGCGCCATCGACGGGCCGATCGCACAGCGCGACACATCCACGCTGATTCCGCTGGCGATCCTGTACGGCGGCGCGGCGATCGCGGCCTTTGTGCTGCAATATGTCCAGACTTTCTTTCTACAGCAGGCTGGCCAGCGCGGCCTCGCCGACCTACGCACGCGGCTATTTGATCATATTTTGCGCCAGAGCCAGGATTTTTTTGGACGCGTGCCCACCGGCGACCTGGTGACGCGCCTGACCAGCGACATCGACGCGCTGAACCAGCTTCTGTCGAGCAGCGTGGTGATCATCCTGACCGAGAGCGTCACGCTGCTCGCGATCGTCGGGGTGATGTTTGCGGTCAACTGGCGGCTGGCGCTGCTGGCGCTGGGCGTGCTGCCGGTGCTGATGCTGGTGACGCGCTATTTTCGGCGGCGCATCCGTGGCTCGTCGACGGGAGAGCGAACCGCGCTGGCACGGATCAGCGGCTTTCTCAACGAGCAGCTGCACGGCATGACGCTGGTGCAGCTTTTTGGGCGGCAGCCGACCAGCGTCGAGGAGTTCGACGGCTACAACATGGGCTATCGCCAGGCGCTGCTGGTGCTGCGGCGCAACAGCGCGGTTTTTCTGGCGGTGCAAGAGGTGCTGGCGGCCTTTGGCACGGCAGCCGTGCTCTACGGCGGCGGTCGCGGCGTGCTGGCCGGCTGGGCCACGCTGGGCACGCTGGTAGCGTTTGTGCAGTACACCGAGCGCGCTTTTCAGCCAGTGCTGCGCCTTTCGGAAGAGTATAACTCGGTGCAGATCGGCCTGGGCGCGGCCGAGCGTGTGCAGCGTATGCTTCAGCGGCAGCCGAGTATCCTTCCTCCGCACCAGCCGGTCGCGCTGCCGCGTGTGCATGGCGCGATCGAGCTGCGCAATGTGAGCTTTGCCTATGTGCCGGACGAGCCTGTGCTGCGCGATCTGTCGCTGACGATTCCGGCCGGGCAGAACATCGCGATTGTGGGCGCGACCGGCGCGGGCAAGTCGAGCCTGGTGGGTCTGCTGGCTCGGCTCTACGATCCGCAGCAGGGCCAGGTGCTGCTCGACGGCATCGACATCAAGCGCATGGATCTTGAGGCGCTGCGTCGCTCGGTCGCCGTGGTGCCGCAAGATCCGGTCTGTCTGGCGGGAACGATCGCCACCAACATTCGGCTCTACCGCCAGGACATCAGCGACGCCGATATGCGCCGCGCCGCCGAGATCTCGAACGCCGCGCGCTTTATCGATCAGCTGCCCGGCACGTACAACTACAAAGTGCTGCCCGGCGGCACGAACCTGTCGATCGGACAGCGGCAATTGCTGGCGCTCGCGCGCGCGATCGCGCTGAGCCCGTCGGGCGTGCTCGTGCTCGACGAGGCGACCAGCAGCATCGACACCGCGACCGAGGCGCTGATTCAAGAAGCGCTGCATCGCATTTTGCATACGCGAACCAGCGTCGTGATCGCGCACCGGCTGAGCACGATTCGTGACGCCGATCGGATCATCGTGATGCATCGCGGCAAGATTGTGGAAGACGGCACACATACGAGTCTGCTTCAGCAGGGCGGCTACTACGCGCGGCTGCACCAGCATCAGCTCGCGCTGGCTCAGCGGAGTCAGGAGCTGCGATCCTGAGCTGCGCGCTTGCGTAGTCGGCGACTTCGCCTTTACACTGTCGCCCAAGAGCCGCGCGAGTCCGGTTTGTACTTGGCAATACATGCGATAGATGCGCCATGAGGTGTGTTGATGCAATCCCAAACCAATCATCAAGAAACCTGGGAAGAGCGCTGGCATCCGCTGCGCGAGGAATGGCTGATTGTCGCGGCGCACCGGCAAGGACGGCCGTGGATTGGTCAGACCGTCGGCGCGCAGGAGGAGCGGCCCCCAGCCTACCTGCCCGACTGCTACCTGTGTCCGGGCAACCCGCGCATCAGCGGCGCGACCAATCCACAGTACAGCGGCGTGTATGTTTTCGACAACGATCATCCGTGCGTCGGGCCGGACTCGCCGCTTGAGCCGCCGCAGCCGCCGGCGCCCTACCGCGCCCGACGCGCCGATGGCCTGGCCCGCGTGATCTGCTACGCGCCGCGCCACGATCTGACGGTTGCCGAGATGAGCGTCGCCGAGATCGGCGCGATCGTGCAGACGTGGCAGCAGCAGACGCAAGATCTTGGCGCGCGACCTGAGGTCAATCAGGTGCTGATCTTCGAAAACAAGGGCGAGGTCGTCGGCGTCTCGAATCCGCATCCGCACGGCCAGATCTACGCGACCAACTTCACCTGGAAGACCTTCGACACCGAGCTACAGGCACAGCGACGCTACCGAGCCGAGACCGGCCGCAGCCTGTTTGGCGATATTATCGCGGCTGAGCAGCAGGACGGCCGGCGCATCCTCTACGAGGACGAGCACGCGATCGCGTTCGTGCCCTACTTCGCCCGCTACGCCTACGAGGTCTATGTCGCGCCCAAGCGCACGGTGCCGCATGTTTCGGCGCTCGATCAATCCGAAGTCGAGGCGCTGGCGCGGGCGCTCAAGGATGTGACAGTCCGCTACGATAACCTGTGGCGGCAGTCGTTCCCGTACGTGATGCCGCTGCACCAGGCGCCGGTTGACGGCGGCGACTATCCTGATTTTCATTTTTTCATCGGCTTTCTGCCGCCGCTGCGCCGTCCGAACACACTCAAATATCTGGCCGGTCCCGAGATCGGCGGCGGCAACTTTCTGAGCGACACCGCGCCCGAGGCCAAAGCGGCCGAGCTACGCGCCCAGTCGACGGTACACTATCGGGAGAACCCAGAACCCAGAACCTAGAACCTAGAAGTTGAGTTGGACGGTTCTTAGTTCTAGGTTCTAGGTTCTTTTTTTAGGAGGCTTATGATTCGCAATCACGCCGAGCTGCTGAGCCGTATTCGGGATATTCACGCCGCGATCCGTGATGCTGTGGTCGCCGCGTGTGAGCAGACCGCGATCGAGCGGCTGGCGGTGCCGCTGGGCGAGGAGGGCGGCGACACGATCTTCGCCATCGATCGCATCTCCGAGCACGTGCTGCTGGACCACTTCGCCGCGCTGGCCGACGAGTGGTCGTGCGTGCTGATCGCCGAGGGGCTGGGCGCGACCGGGCGGGTGGTGCTGCCGGCCCACACCAGCGCCGAGCAGGCCGAGCTATGCATCATCGTTGATCCGATCGATGGGACGCGCGGGCTGATGTACCAGAAGCGCGCGGCCTGGATTCTGACCGGCGTCGCCCCAAACCGTGGCGCGGCAACCAATCTCAGCGAGATCGAGCTGGCCGTGCAGACTGAGATCCCGCTGATCAAGCAGCATCTTTGCGATAGCCTGTGGGCCGTCGCCGGACAGGGCGTTGGCGGTGAGCGTCTCAACCGGCTGACTGGTGAACGCCGGCCACTTGCGCCGCGTCCATCCCAGGAGCCGACGATCGCGCAGGGCTACGGTGGGCTGGCGCGCTTCTTTCCGGGCGCGCGCGGCGTGCTCGGCGCGATCGATGACGCGCTGATCGAGCGCACGCTGGGGCCGCAGTCGGTGGGCAAAGCGCTGGCCTTTGAAGATCAGTACATCTCCACGGGCGGCCAGCTTTACGAGCTGCTGATGGGCCACGACCGCTGGATCGCCGATCTGCGACCGCTGGTCGAGCCGGTGATGCAGCGTCAGGGCCGCGCGCTGGGCCTGTGCTGCCATCCCTACGATCTGTGTACCGAGCTGATCGCGCGTGAGGCCGGCGTGCTCGTAACCGACGCGCAGGGCGATCCGCTGCGGGCGCTGCTCGACGTTTTTACCGATGTTGCCTGGATCGGTTATGCTAATTCCGCGATCCGGGATCAGGTCGCGCCGGTGCTGCCCGCGATCTTGCGTGAGCACGGGCTGCTCGATCAGGAAGGAGCCGGCGGTGTGGCAGATTGACGACGCTTCACGTGCGGACGTGGCGGATGTCGCAGATTTTGTCAAGACGCTGAACGCCCGCGCCGACTTCTTCGATCGGAACGCGCCAGTGATCGTCGCGCGGGCTCCCGGCAGGCTCGACGTGATGGGCGGCATCGCCGACTACTCGGGCGCGCTGGTGCTCCAGCTGCCGCTGGCCGTCGCGACCTTTGTGGCCGCCCAGCGCACCGACGAGCCCCAGATCACGATTCGCAGCCTGATTGCCTCCGAGATCGACGCCGAGCCCGAGGTGTCGCTGCCGCTGGCGGCGCTGGCACCCGACGGCGTGGCGCTGGACTACAGCGCAGCACGATCGATGTTCGACGCCGAGCCGCGACGACGCTGGGCGGCCTACGTGGCCGGCGTGCTGATCGTGCTGGGCCGTGAGCGCGGCGTTGCCTTTCACAACGGCGTGCGGCTGCTGATCGACTCGACCGTCCCGGCGGGCAAAGGCGTTAGCTCGTCGGCGGCGCTGGAAGTCGCGACGATGCAGGCGATCTGCGCGGCCTATGATATCACGCTGGAGCGGCATGAGCTGGCGCTGCTCTGCCAGATGGTCGAAAATCAGGTCGTGGGCGCTCCTTGCGGCGTGATGGATCAGATGGCCTCGGCCTGTGGAGAGGGCGATCGGCTGCTGGCGCTGCTCTGCCAGCCGGCAGAGCTTCAGCCTGCGGTAGCGCTGCCGGCCGATCTTGAAGTCTGGGGCATCGATTCCGGGATTCGTCATGCCGTCAGCGGCTCCGACTACGGCGCGGTGCGCGTCGGCGCGTTCATGGGCTACCGCATTATCGCCGAGCTCGCCGGGCTGCCGATCATTCAGCGGCCGGATCGTCAGGTGGAGGTCGCCGACGAGCGCTGGCGGGGCTACCTGGCGAATATCACGCCGTCGCTGTGGGAGAGCGCCTACCGCGACCAGCTGCCGATCGCGCTGAGCGGCGCAGAGTTCTTAGCGCGCTACAACGGCACAACCGACGCGGTGACACAGATCGATCCCGATCGCGTCTACGCTGTGCGCCAGCCAACCGCGCATCCAATCTACGAGCACCACCGCGTCCAGCTCTTCCGCGCGCTGCTGGTCGCGCCGTCGCCAGGTGAGGATCAGTACGCGCTGCTGGGCGAGCTGATGTACCAGTCGCACGCCAGCTACACCGCCTGCGGCCTCGGCTCTCCCGGCACCGATCGGCTGGTGGAGCTGGTGCGCGCAGCCGGGCCTGAGGCCGGGCTCTACGGCGCAAAGATCACCGGCGGCGGCAGCGGCGGCACGGTTGCGGTGCTGGCCCGGCGCGGCGCGAGCGCGATCATTCGTGACCTCGCCGCGCAGTACGAGCGCGAGACCGGCCACAGGACGACGATTCTCAGCGGCTCGTCGCCGGGCGCGACCAGCTTCGGCATTCTTCGGCTGAGCCGGCAGTAAAAAAATCGCAAGCACGTAGCGCAATCTGAAAGGAACGTATCATGGACTACACCCCGAAACCGGAGCATCGATTTACGTTTGGGCTGTGGACGGTCGGCAATGTCGGGCGCGATCCCTTCGGCGAACCCGTGCGCAAGCCGCTCTCGCCGGTCGAGCTGGTGCAGCTGCTGGCCGAGTGCGGCGCCTACGGCGTCAACTTCCACGACAATGACCTGGTGCCGATCGACGCCACGCCCGCCGACCGTGACCGCATCGTGCGCGAGTTCAAGGCCGCGTTGCAGGAGACTGGCCTGGTCGTGCCGATGGCGACCACCAACCTATTCACCGACCCGGCCTTCAAAGACGGCGCGTTTACCGCCAACGATCCCGCCGTGCGCGCCTACGCGCTGCAAAAAACCATGCGCTCAATGGATCTCGGCGTCGAGTGCGGCGCCCAGGTCTACGTCTTCTGGGGCGGGCGCGAGGGCACCGAGAGCGACGCCACCAAGAATCCCGCCGAGAGCACCAAGCGCTTTCGCGAGGCGCTCAACTTCCTGTGTGCCTACAGCCAGGATCAGGGCTACAACCTCAAGTTCGCCCTGGAGCCCAAGCCCAACGAGCCGCGCGGCGACATCTACCTCGCCACGGTCGGCCATGCCCTCGCCTTTATCAACACGCTGGATCAGCCCGAGATGGTCGGCGTCAATCCCGAGGTCGCGCACGAGCAGATGGCCGGGCTGAACTTCCTCCACGGCGTGGCGCAAGCCTGGGAGGCCGGCAAGCTGTTTCACATCGACCTCAACGACCAGGCGCCCGGCCGCTACGACCAGGATTTCCGCTTCGGCATGGTCAATCCCAAGAACGCGTTCTTTCTGGTCAAGTTTCTGGAGGATGTGGGCTACAGCGGCAGCCGCCACTTCGACGCGCACGCCTTCCGCACCGAGGACTACGCCGGCGTGAAAGACTTCGCGCGCGGCTGTATGCGCACGTACCTGATCCTGGCCGAGAAGGCGCGGCAGTGGAACCAGGACGCCGAGATCCAGGCGCTGCTCCAAGAGATTAACGCGGACGACGGCAGCCTGCCCGCCTGGAGTGGCGGCTACAGCGCCCAGAAAGCTGAGGCGCTCAAGGCGCATACGTTTGATCGCACGGCGCTGGGCGCGCGCGGCCTGCCCTACGAGCGCCTCGATCAGCTCACCGTCGAGGTCTTGCTCGGCGTCCGCTAAGCTGGTGGTCGGAATCGCTGTGAGCAGGAGAAGACTACGATCGCTGCTCCTGCTCACGAAGGAAGGATTGCCGTGCAAAAAGCTCTGATTAGTCACGAGGATGCGACCATGACGACATCGACGCGCTACACGGCGCAGGAGCTACGACTGCTCCAACTCCTCAGCACGCGCTACCCGACGATCACGGCAGCGCATATTGAGATGATCAACTTGAGCGCAATCCTTGCCCTGCCCAAAGGCACCGACCACTACATCTCCGATATTCACGGCGCCTACGAGCAGTTCGATCATATTTTGCGCCATGCCTCGGGCGCGATCCGCCGCAAGATTCACCAGACATTCGAGGATGATCTATCGGAGGCCGAGCAGATCGAGCTGGCGATGCTGATCTACTACCCCGAGAAAAAGCTGCGCCAGGTGCTGCCGACGCTGTCCGATCCCGCTGGCTGGATGGCGCAGACGATTGCGAATCTGGCCCGCGTGGCGCGCACCTCCGCCCAGAAGTATACCCGCAGCAAGGTTCGTAAGCGCTTCGCGCCGCAGTTCGCCTATATTCTTGAAGAGCTGCTGACCGAGAGCCAGACCGAGCACAGCCAGAAGCAGCACTACTACGACAGCATCGTGCGCTCGGTGGTGGCGCTGGGCGAGGGGCAGGCCATGATTGTGACGCTGGCCGAGCTGATCCAGCGGCTGGTCGTCGATCGCCTCTACATCCTGGGCGACATCTACGACCGTGGGCCAGCCGCCGAAAAGGTGATGGATCGGCTGATGGCCTATCCGTACGTCGCGATCCAGTGGGGCAACCACGATGTCTCGTGGATGGCGGCGGCCAGCGGCTGCGACGCACTGATCATTAATGTGATCCGCATGGCGCTGCGCTACGCCAGTCTCGAAACGCTGCTCGACGGCTACGGCATCAATCTGCGGCCACTGGCGCGCTTTGCCGAGGCTACCTACGGCGACGATCCGTGCACGCTGTTTCAGCCCAAGGCCGGGCCGCCGCTGGAAGATTTTTCGCGCGAGACGATAGCGAAGATGCACAAGGCCAGCGCGATTCTTCAGTTCAAGCTCGAAGCCCAGATCATCCGGCGCCATCCCGAGTATGAGATGGAGGATCGGCTGGTGCTGGATACGATCGACCTGCGCACCGGAACGGCCACGCTCTACGGCAAAACGTATCCGCTGCTCGACACCAGTTGGCCCACGCTACATCCCGAGGATCGCGCGGCGCTCACCGACGAAGAGGCAGCCGTGCTCGCCGATCTGCGCGAGCAGTTCCAGAGCAGCCCACGGCTCCAGAAGCACATCCGATTCCTATACAGCTACGGCAACATGTTTCAGGTCCAGGACGGCAATCTGAAGTTTCATGGCTGCCTGCCGGTGGACGAGCGCGGCGAGTTCGTGGCGTTTCCGCTGGGCGGCGAGGTGCTGGCCGGTCCCGCGCTGCTTGAGCGCTATGAGCAGCTGGCGCGCGAGGCCTTCTTTAGCCACGATCCCGAGGCCAAGCAGACCGGCCAGGACTCGATGTGGTATCTGTGGTGCGGGCCGCAGTCGCCGCTGTTTGGCCGCGAGCGCATGACGACGTTTGAGCGCTATTTTATCGCCGACGCCGCGACCCACGAGGAGCCCAAGGGGTCATACTACGCCCTGCGCGATAGCCCCGAGTTCTGCCGCAGGGTGCTGGCGGCGTTCGGCGGCGATGTCGAGAATGGCCATATTATCAACGGGCATACGCCTGTCAAGACCAAGAAAGGTGAGCGGCCGCTGCTGGCTCACGGCAAGCTGATCATCATCGACGGCGGCATGAGCGAGCCTTACCAGTCGGTGACCGGCATCGCGGGCTACACGCTGATCGGCAACTCGCACGAGCTGGTGCTGGCCGTCCACGAGGCGTTCACCACCGACGACGAGATGATCCGTGAGGGCCACGACGTGACGCCGCAGACCGAGCAGATCGCGACGTTTGCACGGCGGCTGCTCATCGCCGACACCGACACCGGACAAATGCTGTACGGACAGCTGGAAGATCTCAAAAAGCTGGTCAGCGCCTACCGCCGGGGCATTCTGGTAGAAAACGCGCGCGTGGGCGGTCCCGGCTCGTAAACGTGCGGGATTGTCCGCTTTTACATCGATCAAACTTCTGCACATGCCGCAGCGCGGTGACTGCCTGATACGCGACAGCCTGGTCGCGAGGCTGCGCCCCGCTGCGGCATGGCATTGCCGGCAGTGTACCGGGCGCGTGTTCAGGTCCCGTGAAGGAGTGATGAGGAAAGTGTGTAGATCGCGAGGCGGGCTGCTTACGGTTGGGATGGTGATGTGATCCAATTCTCAACACTAAGACCTACAACTCGCGAAAACTCTCGAACATTGTTCGTGACCAGTGTCACATCCAGGCTTAATGCCTGGGCTGCAATGAGTGTATCGAGAGCACCAATCTGCGTTCCTTGCTGCTCTAACGATGCGCGAACCTGGCCATAAACAACAGCAGCATCATAGTCAAAGTGAGCGATCGTCAGAGGTAAGAGAAACTGCTCGACAGCATAATGATTTTGTGCTGGTTGTTGGCTTTTCTCAGCGCCGACGAATAACTCACCTACTGTAATCGATGAGACACCAATCTCCCCAACCGTGTACTGACTGAATCGCTGCAATACTGCAATTGGTTTTTGCCGCATAATATAGATGCAAATATTGGTGTCGAGCAAAACGATCATTCAAACAAACCTTCGCGAGGCGGCTGACTTGGTTGTTCACGTTCGATCATAAAATCATCCGAGAATAGATCGAGGCTATCAAATAGCGACTGCCACGCTTCATGGTAGGGCAATAGAACCACAGCATTGCCCATTCGTTTGATGAAGACTTTATCGCCTTGAAAGCGAAACTCCTTAGGCAACCGTACAGCCTGGCTCTGCCCATTTTGAAAAAGTTTAGCAGTTTGCATGATCGCACCTTTCGTATATATCTAAAGTATATATTATGGCTCTACCTCATGCAACAAGTGTAAATTGAACATACGGGCCACTTCAGGCGAAACACGAATAGTAATTGTTTCAGCTTCCATGCTCATCCTCACTCGAACCTGCTTCGATTGTACCGCTCAATGAATTAGCATAGAAGTAGGCGTTTCGCGCACATTCCGCGTATTTGACCGTGCCTGCTACCATACAACCACATCTCACGCTTACGACTCACCAAATATCGGCACACATCATGCTGGCGCCTGCTACTTCTAACAGGGTAGCAATTTTTGCCTCTGCTGATCCGAGCCCAACGGATGTGTTTGATCAGCGTCACTTGCCCGGCCTGTTGTCGGACCTTTGCCACAAAGAGATCGTGCGGAGTCTTTCCGCCGCCGACTGGAGGATTCGATGCTCGACCCGAATTCATCCCAGGCACAGTCGATCGCCAACCTGTTCAACGGCAGCATCCTGCTTGGCACGCTGATCTTCGCCCTCGTCACCGGCCTGGTGCTCTACGTTCTGTGGCGCTTCCGCAGCCGCGACGACACGGCAGAGCCTCGCCAGTATCCCGGCAACCGGCGGCTGGAGATCGCCTGGACGATCGCGCCGGCGCTGATCGTGGTGGGGCTGTTTGGCTGGCAGCTCGACGTGATGCGCGACACCAGCCCGCCGGCAGATCGGCCGCCCGACATTATCGTCACGGGCTACAGCTGGTGGTGGCGGGTGGAGTATCCTCAGGCCGGATTTGTCACAGCGAACGAGATTCATATTCCGGTGGGCCGGCAGGTGCTGTTTCAGCTTCAGGCGGCAGACGTGATCCACAGCTTCTGGGTGCCCGACCTCGGCCCTAAGCGCGACATGATCCCCGGCCATCCCAACAACACCGTCTGGCTGGCCGCCGACCGGCCGGGCGAGTACCTGGGCGCCTGCTCCGAGTACTGCGGCCTTCAGCACGCCTGGATGCGCATTCGCGTGATCGCGCAGCCGCAGGCCGAGTACGACGCCTGGGTCCGCCAGCAGCAGGCGTCGGTCGCGCCCACGGGAGCCGAGACCGCGCGCGGCGCCGAGATCTTCGGGAATCTCACCTGCGTCAACTGCCACGCGATCACCGGCATCTCGGACGCGCAGGCCGGGCCGAATCTTTCCCACGTCGGCAGCCGCACAACGCTGGGCGCGGGCATCATCGAGAACACGCCTGAGAACCTGCGCCGCTGGATCGCCAACCCGCATGACATCAAGTCCGGCGTACAGATGCCGGGCTACCAGCTATCGGATGCAGATCTGCGCGCGCTTGTCGCCTACCTGGGGAGCTTAAAATGAGCGAGATCTCACTGGCCCCGGAGGCCGCCGATGCCCTGCCGGGGCTGAGCAAACCGACCGGACTGCTGCGCTGGATCGCCTCGGTCGATCATAAGCAGATCGGCATTATGTACATCGTCGGCGCGCTGGTCTTCTTCGTGATCGGCGGCCTTGAGGCGATGCTGATCCGCGCGCAGCTGGCCCAGCCCAACGCCAACATCATCTCGCCGGAGTTTTACAACCAGCTCTTCACCATGCACGGCGTCACGATGGTCTTTCTGGTCGGTATGCCGATGCTGATCGGCTTCGGCAACTACCTGGTGCCGCTCCAGATCGGCGCACACGATATGGCCTTTCCCCGGCTGAACGCGCTTGGGCTGTGGCTCTTCGTCTTCGGCGGCCTGCTGATGTACTTCAGCTTCTTCATCGGCCAGGCGCCCGACCAGGGCTGGTTCAGCTATGCGCCGCTGTCGGTACAGCCTTACACCTCGCACAGCGGCCCCGACTACTGGTCGCTGGGCCTTTTTGTGACGGGCATCGGCTCGGTCAGCGGCGCGATCAACTTCATTGTCACCGTGTGGACCATGCGCGCGCCCGGCCTGACGATGCGCCGGCTACCGCTTTTCACCTGGATGACCTTTATCAACGGCTTTCTGATCCTGTTCGCGCTGCAAATCCTCAACGCCGGCCTGGTGATGCTTGAGGTCGATCGGCTGTTTGGCGGAAGCTGGTTCACGCCGCCGGGATCGCCCGTGCTCTGGCAGCACGTCTTCTGGTCGTTCGGCCACCCTGAAGTCTATATTCTAATCCTGCCGGCCTTCGGCATGATCTCGGAGATTATCCCGGTCTTTTCGCGCAAGCCGATCTTCGGCTACGAGTTTGTCGCCGGCTCGACGATTGTGATCGGCTTTTTGAGCTTCACCGTGTGGGCGCACCACATGTTCGCCGTGGACCTCGGCATCGGCTGGCACGCCTTCCAGTCCGCCGCGACGATGCTGATCTCGATCCCGACCGGCATCAAGATCTTTAGCTGGATCGCCACGATGTGGGGCGGCAAGCTGCGGCTCACCACCTCGATGCTTTTCGCGGTCGGCTTTCTGGTGGTCTTCACGATCGGCGGGATCACGGGCGTGACCTTTGCGCTGGTGCCCACCGACTGGCAGACCACCGACAGCTACTACGTCGTCGCGCATTTTCACTATGTGCTCGTCGGCGGAACCTTCTTCGCGGTCTACGCCGGCGTCTACTACTGGTATCCCAAAGTCGTCGGGCGGATGCTCTCGGAGCGGCTGGGCAAGTGGCACTTCTGGCTCAACTTCGCCGGGCTGAATCTTACCTTTTTCGTGCAGCATTTTCTGGGCCTGATGGGCATGCCCCGTCGCGTCTACACCTATCCCGATCTGCCGGGCTGGGGCACGCTCAACCTGGTCTCGACGCTGGGCGGCCTGGTCTCGGCGCTGGCGGTGCTGGTCTTTGTGATCAATCTCGTGTGGAGCGCCCGGCGCGGCCGGCCGGCCGGCGATAATCCCTGGCAGGGCTGGACGCTGGAGTGGGCCACGACCTCACCGCCGCCGCCGCACAACTTCGACGTGGTGCCGCCGGTGCGCAGCCGCCGCCCGCTCTGGGATCTGGCCCACCCCGAAGATCCCGACTGGAAGCGTGAGCATTGAGCGCAGGGAGACAGA
This sequence comes from Herpetosiphonaceae bacterium, assembly GCA_036401895.1. GTDB lineage: Bacteria > Chloroflexota > Chloroflexia > Chloroflexales > Kallotenuaceae > LB3-1. The sequence continues at coordinate 24,361 of DASWTW010000386.1, forward strand.
CCATGACGATCGACAAAAACAGGCTCAGCATGTTTCTGTTTCTCCTCTCGGAGGCGGCCTTCTTCGGCGTGCTGATCATGAGCTACCTGTACTATTATCCGTCCTATGTGGGAGAGCGCAACTCGCCGCTCGCGCTCGATCCGCTGCTGAGCGGCATCTTTACGGTCGCGCTGCTGGCCAGCAGCTTCACGCTGTGGCGGGCACAAAAAAGCACGGAGCAGGGCCAGCTCGGCGGCCAGCGCGTCTGGCTGCTGGCGACGGTGGCGCTCGGCGCGATCTTTCTGGGAGGCCAGGCGTGGGAGTACACGCAGCTGATCGCCGAAAACATCACGATCAGCAGCAGTCTGTTTGGAACGGCGTTCTTTACCCTGACCGGCATCCACGGTCTGCATGTGCTGGGCGGTTTGCTCACGCTGACGATCCTGCTGGGCCTGGCGCTGCGTGGCCTGCTCACGCCGCATCGCGCGATCGGGCTGACGATGGTTGAGCTGTACTGGCATTTCGTCGACGTCGTGTGGATCGTGATCTTCGCGACGGTGTATGTGTGGCCGAATCTATGAGC
>DASWTW010000387.1:0-15841 GCA_036401895.1 Herpetosiphonaceae bacterium
CGTACACCGCGTCGCGCGGGGCGATGCACACCACGGGCAGGTGCTCGTCGATCAGCGCCACGGGGCCGTGCTTCATCTCGCCGGCCGGGTAGCCCTCGGCGTGGATATAACTGATCTCCTTCAGCTTCAGCGCGCCCTCCAGCGCGATCGGGTAGTTGACGCCGCGCCCCAGGAAGAGCATATCGGTGGTGTGGCGGTAGCGCTCGGCGAGCTGCTCATAGATCGCCGTGCTCTGAAGCAGGGTCCCGAGCTTGTTGGGCAGCGCCAGCAGCGCCTGCAAATGCTCGCGCATAGCCGGACGATCGATGTGACCGTGAACCTGGCCGAGCTTGAGCGCGAAGAGATAGGCCGCAATCAGCATACAGGTGAAGACTTTGGTCGAGGCCACGGCGATCTCAGGGCCGGCATTGAGGTAGATTACGCCCGCATCGCTGAGCCGCGCCGCCTGCGAGCCGATCACGTTGACGATGCCGAGCGCGGGCACTCCCGCCTCACGCGCCAGCTCCATCGGCACGAGCGTGTCTACGGTCTCGCCTGACTGTGTGATCGCGATCATCAGCGTGCCCTGGTCGAGGAGCGGCTCACGGTAGCGAAACTCCGAGCCATAATCGACCTCGACCCGCACGCGCGCCAGCGACTCGATCAGGAATTTGGCGATCAGCCCGGCATGCCAGGCGGTCCCGCAGGCCACAATATAGATCTTGTCGATGTCGCGCAGCTGCTCGTCGCTGAGCTTCAACGTATCCAGCACCACGCGATCGTTCTCAAGATCGATGCGATCGTGGAGCGCGTCGGTGATTGAGCGTGTCTGCTCGCTGATCTCCTTCAGCATGAAGTGCTTGTAGCCGCCCTTCGCCGCCGCCACCGGGTCCCAGCTGATGCGCTGCGGCTGCTTGGTGACGGGCTCGCCCGTGATCGTTTCGATGCGCACCTCATCGCTGGTCACGATCGCCAGCTCGCCGTCTTCCAGGAACAGCACATTTTGCGTGTAGTCAAGGATCGCGGGAATGTCGGAGGCGACGAAGTTTTCCTCGTCGCCCAGGCCAATCACGACGCCGCCCGCGTTGCCGATGCGCGCCGCCAGGATCAGGCCCGGCCGGCTGCGATGCATCGCCACAACCGCGTTGCCGCCGCGCAGCTGCTGGATTGCCTGCCGAAAGCCGCTGGTAAAATCGCCGGTCGCCCTGGTCTCGCGCTCGATCAGATGCGCGATTACTTCGGTATCGGTCTGGGAGTGGAACGTGACGCCGTTTTCGATCAGGCGGCCTTTTTGCTCAAGATAGTTCTCGAAGATGCCGTTCTGGATCACCACGATGTCGCCGCTGTCCGAGCGGTGTGGGTGGGCGTTCGCCTCGGTGACGCCGCCGTGCGTTGCCCAGCGCGTATGCCCGATGCCCTGCTGCCCGTGTGTCGGCTCGTCGCGCAGACGATGCTGCAAATTGCTGAGCTTGCCCACCGATCGGCGCACCTGAAAGTCGCCGCCGTTGAGAATCGCAATGCCGGCCGAGTCGTAGCCGCGATATTCGAGGCGCTGCAATCCGCTGACCACGACGTCCGTCGCTTCACGAGAGCCGACATATCCTACAATGCCACACATGATCAAATCCTCATTTATATACGTCAGGGCGCAGGACGCAACAAGCCCGGAGGCCGCGCCACCGTGCGCCGCTGACAAAAAATATCGTCGTCGAATACGGGTGATAGCTTGGCACAAGCCAGGGGCACGCAAGGACCGCACACACAATCGCGCACGTGTTGGGCTTGCTGAGTCGGCTTGTGTGCTGCAACGCCTGCTGGTTGTCCCGCCGATCGCTCGACGGCTTTGGCTGGCGTTTGAGGATGGCAGCGCATCCTGAAGGCATCCGCTGATATTCGCTGTTCCGATCCGCTGGCTGGCTCGCCGGTTTGAGCACGTTTGCCGGCAACCTGCGGGAGTGCCAATCCCGCAGCACCTGCCGGTTCGCCTGCTCACGAGCCCGCTCGCGCCGGATCGTTAGCACTCGCCGAAGCGAGGAACCTTCACCTCGTCACCTGGGGCGGAGAACCTAGAACTAAGAACCTAGAACCTATGGTTGACCTTCGTTAGGTTCTTGGTTCTCGGTTCTTGGTTCTTCCTCGTCCAGGCCAAGCGCTTTGTGTTTCTTGGTGCGCTATCCTCCTTCCGTGCCGGGCGCTGGCGATCCGCTGCCGGGCGGCTGCGGCGTGACCGTCACCGTGACCTGAGGCGGATCGCCCACGATTTGCAGGCCCGGCGGCAGCTGAACAACTGCTTGAAGCGTGTACGTGCCCGGCCCCAGCCCGTTCAAGTCGACAGTTGCCTGAACCGTGGCGTTGGCTAGCTGGCTCAGCTGCTCGAAGGTGCCTTGGACCGTGATCGTCAGGCTGGGCGGCTCGGCCGTAACTTGCAGATCCTGACCGAGATTCGTCGGGGAGACTGGCACGAACAGCGGCACGTTCGACGGAATCTCGAACGGCACGATCGGGACGCTCACGGTGACCTCGTCGGTCAGCAGCTGGGCTTTTACACCCGTTGGCGTGACAATGCGCACGGTCTGCGAAAACGATTCGGTCCGTCCGGTCAGGTCGATCGGCTCGGTCTCCAGCGGCACCGTGATCGCGTCTGTGGCGATGAACTCGACGAATTTCGGGTCCCAATCGATGCGCTCAGTCGTATAGCCAGGCGCAGGTTGGCCGCTGAATTTCGGCAGCACCGAAGCCCGCTGCGTTTCCGTCCGCGTCTCGATCTGAACGTTGATTTTAACATGATCCGGTGAGAGCTTGATGCCCGACACCGGCTCGCCGTCCTCGTTCAGAGCGACCAGCGTAATATCGCGGGTGAAGCTGCTCGTCTGTCCCTGGAGCTCGATCGGCGCGACGACTTGCTCGACTTGGGCCATCAGATTCTGCGGCCCGCTGGCGACAACCTGGTCTGTCGCGATCGATGCGTCTGTGAGCTGGAACAAGAAGGGCAGTTGGTTATTGAGCTGCGGTGTGATAGTGAGCGTGCGGGTAGCCTCCAGCTCCAGCCGAACCTGCATTGCGGAAGGATTCTGGCTGCGCTGCCGAACCGAGCTTGGCCCTCTGACCCGGATTGGCACGGTGTGCAGCCCCTCGTCGTAGGGGCTGAGATCGGCGGTGGCGGTAAAGTTGCCGGTCGCCAGCTCTCTCAAATCCAGCTCGGGCCCGGTCACCTGAACGCTGGTTACGGCTGCCGGATCGATCGGCTCTCCCGAAGCCGGATCGACGATGAGCAGGCCGGCCTTGGGGCTGGTAATATTGACGGGAACCTCGAATATGCGCTGCTCGGTGGGATTTTCCGTGAACGAGACGTAGGTCCAGAGCGCCAGCGAAAGCATCAGCGCCAGCAAGAACTGCAAGCCGGATGTGCGTAGCCGCCTCATGAGGTCTCCTCAAGCGTCACGTTGAGCAGCTCCGCCAGCAGCTTGCGCAGACGTGTCTCGCTCAGATGGCGGACCATCCGGCCGTTGGTTGCGACCGAGATGCTCCCGGTCTCCTCCGAAACCACCACCGCGATCGCATCCGACTGCTCGCTCACGCCCAGCGCCGCGCGATGCCGCGAGCCGTAGCTCGGCGTGCCGACGTTTTCGCTCAGCGGCAGCACGGCGTTTGCGGCGACGATCCGGCCGCCCCGGATGATCACGGCCAGGTCGTGGAGCGGCGAGTTGACAAAAAAGATGTTCAGCAGTAGCGGCACCGAGACCCGCGCATCCAGGATCACGCCACGATCGGCGTATTCTTGCAGCCCAGTGTTGCGCTCGATCACCAGCAGCGCGCCGGTCTGCTGCTGGGAGAGCTGCGCTGCTGCGCGCACCAGGATCGTGATGGTGGTGGCGATGTCGCTGTGATTGGTGCCGAAAGGTCGGCGGGTGAATGCCTCGCCGGTGCGGCCCAGCGTTTCGAGCGCGCGCCGCAGCTCGGGCTGAAACAGCACCGGAATTGCTACAAACAGCGCCGGCCGGATCGCGTTGCTGAGCAGCCACTCGACGGTCTGGAGCTGTAGCACCGAGCCGATAGCGAATGTGGCGATCAGCAGGACCGTCACGCCGCGCAGCAGCTGCACCGCTCGCGTGCCACGAATGATGCCCAGCAACCACCAGAAGATCAGCGCGACGATGATGATGTCGAGGCCGTTGCCTGGGTATTGGAATGGATTAAGTCGACTCCAAAATTCGTCTAGATCAGGCATCTCTACCGCAGTGGCGAAAGCCGCCGGTTACTCATCTATTGCTCGAACGCATTATAGCAAAGCCTTCAGCATGGCTGTCCGGTTGCGGCTGATGAGAACCTGAGAATATAAGGAGAACAAAGAACAAACAAACAAAGAACAAAGGGCGTGTACAAGCCGCTTTGTTCTTTGCTGCGGGGTTTTGATTGGGTTGTGAGCAGGCCCTCACCCCTGCCGCTATCGCGGCTTTCCCCTTCCCCGAACCTCGGCAGGTTTCTACACCCAGAGGGTACCCGAGTTGCGACAGGCGAGAGGAAAAGAGGTACTTCCTATTCTTTGTTCTTTGTTCTTTGTTCTTTCCTGGTTCTTGGTTCTTCTTTGTTCCCTTGTTCCTTTGTTCCTTTGTTCTACTCTCCTGCCTGGCTCTGCACCAGCATTCGCTCCGCCGCCGATTGCAGCGCCTCGACGCGCTCGTCGTTGGGGCGGAGTCGTGACAGACGCTTGTACAGACGCACGGCCTGCTCGTACTCGTGCTGGCGCATGAGCAGATCGCCCAGGCTTTCGTAGGCGTCCCCGTCGGCGGGATCGAGCGCGATGATCTGGTGGAAGCAGCTGATGGCCTCGGTGTAGTTCTTCTGGTCGGTGCAGATGCGCGCGATACGACGCTGCTCGGCGATGGCGGCGTCACGGCGACCGGCCAGAATATGCAGGTTGACCAGCTGCTGGCGCGCGTCGATGTCCTCGGGCGCAAACGCGACGATCATGTCGTACAGATGATAGACCTGATCGAGCTTGCCGAGCATCCACTGGATCTCCGCCGCCTGCTGAAGCGACGCGACGGCTTCTTTGATCTGGCCCGCACCCCGTTGCAGCGAGGCGACCTCGGTCAGCTCCTTGAGGCCGCGATCCAGAATGCCGCGCCGGATCAGCATCTGCGCCAGACGTGAGCGGATCGGCAGGGCGCTGGGCGCGAGCTGGGCTGCCTGGTCCAGCGCCTCGATCGCGCGATCGAGCTGCTGGCGGCTTTCCTGCACCGTGGCCAGCTGGCTATACTGATCCAGGGCGGCGTCCATGTTGCCCTGCTGCACATAAATATCGGCCAGCTGGTTGTAGGCGCTCGGCTCGGCGGGATCGAACTGCTGGCAGATCTTAAGCGCCTTGATCGCGGCGTCCCACTGGCCGACGTTGGTCAGTGCTTTGGCCAGCTTGCGCTGAAGCTCGCTCTCGGTCAGTGGCCGGGCGAACGAATGCATGCTGACGATGTGCAGCGGCTGCTCGACAAACAATCGCTGAACTGTGTGCAGCTGGTCGATCGCCTCCTGCGCCTGCTCCTGCGCCAGGTAGCTCTCGGCCATCGCCTGATGCACCAGGATCGGCGAGAGCTGTGGCCGCTCTTCCATGACCAGCAGGCTGAGCGCCTGCTCGAACGAGAGCATCGCCGACGCGTGCTGATTCGCGATCTGCTGGATCAGGCCGAGCAGGTAGTGCAGAATCGGCGTGTCGACGATCAGCAGTGCCGAGCGATACTCCGCCTGCACGGCCGGGTGATACTGCGGCTCGGCGTTCAGCTTTTGAAGCAGCGCCGCGAACGAGTCCCACATCGCCTGCTCGTTCTGACCGAGCACTGCCATCGTCAGGTTGAGCTGCGCCAGCGCGACCGGCGCGTTCGGATCGAGCTGCACCGCGCGGCGGAACTCGAACTGCGCGGCCTCCCAGCGCTCCAGCTTGAGCAGCGCCTGGCCGTACTCCTGGTGCAGCGCTGCCGACGGCGGCGCCCAGCTCTGAATGCGGCGATATTCTTCCAGGGCGCGGCTGGTCTGGCCCTGCTTGAAGTAGGTGTTTGCGACGACCAGCGCCTGCTCTACGGCGGCCTCGACGCGCCGGGCCTTGCGCAGCAGCTCGACCAGCTGGCCGCGCATGTTGGTGGTCTCGGGCATCAGATCGATCATGCGGTAGTACACGTCGATCGCCTCGACCTCCTGCCCGCGCGCCGCGTAGATGTCGATCAGCGTGCGATACTTGAGCGTCGCGTCTTCGATCCGGCCTTCGCGCTCGTAGATCTCGCCCAGCCGCAGATGCACCGGCAGATAGTTGTTGTCGTGGCGAATCACTTCGTGGCAGGCGTCGACCGCCGCCCAGACCAGGCCTTGCTCGATGAAGCGTCCGCTGGCCTCGATAAAGCGCACGATCGTTTCGTCGCAGCCGCTGGTGTCGATCGGCGTGACCGGCGGGAAGATCCGCGTATCGGGCATCGGCATCGAGTCCAGGGCCGCGAACGGATCGGCGGGCTGCTCCTCGACGGGTGTGTCGCCGCGCAGAAAATCGGTGAACGACGGCAGCGCGCCCCACGTGGTCTGGGCCGGCGTGGTCTCCTGCGGCGCGGTCTCGATCACGCGCTCAACCGGCAGCGAGCCCGTGCCGAGCGTGCGCAGCTTGGCGAACATCGCCCGCTCGGTAAACTCTTTGGCCCGCGCATGATACTCGTCGGCCAGCTCTTTGCCCCAGCGCTTGCTCTGCAAGAAGCCCGCGAGTGTGCCGTACAACGACGCGGCCCGCGAAAGCTCGCCCAGCTCGGCGTAGCACTCGGCGGCTGCCTGGTACATCGCGATCAGATCGTCGGCCTCGGTGCGTCCGATCGACTCCAGATCGACCAGGCGAATCGTGGTCTCGTACTCTTCGGCGGCTTGCTGGATCTCGCCCAGCGCCTTGAGCGAGTCGCCAAGCGAGTAGTGCGCCGAGAGCGCGTACTCGTCGTTGCCGGTGACTTTGCGCAGCAGGTTGATCGCCGAGGTGTGATCGCCGCGCTCCTGGTAGATCATGCCCAGGCTATAGAAAAGATCGGGATTTTCGACGCCCTGCTGGAGCGCGCGCTCGTAGGATCGCAGCGCGCCGGTCAGGTTACCGGCCTCGCGCTGCTGCGCCGCGTGTGCCAGCAGCTGATCGGTCGCCAGGCGCGGATCGTGGAGGCCGCCCGTGCCGCTGCGGAACGTTTCGACCGGCGGCTGGTAGCTGGGCTCGGGCGCGGCCGGCTGTGACTGCTGCGACTGCTGAGCTAGCTCGGCGCGCAATGCCTGCGCGGTGCGGCTGGATGAGTCCAGGCTGAGCGCCTCGTCGACGGCCTCGATCGCGCCCTCGGTGTCGCCCGCCGCGTGACGAATCCGCCCGATCTCGACGCACTGCTCGGCCGCCCGGCGCATGTCGCCCGCATCAACCAGCACCTCGGCCAGGCGAATCCGCAGATCGGTGTCCTGCGGCGCGAGCCGGATCGCTTCTTCAAAGGCTTCCAGCGCCTCGGGAATGATGCGCTGCTCCAGCGCCTGCTCGCCCAGACGCACGAGAATCCCGACCGCCTGTGGAAAATCCTGGTTGCCCTCGTAGGCGCGTGCCAGATACGCCAGCGTGTAGGGGTCGTCGCCTCGGCGCTTACGCAATTCTTCGAGCAGCTGGATCGCCTGGGGATATTTTTCGTTGTGATACAGGGCAACGGCTAAGCTGCTGCGCGCATCCAAATCATTCGGTATTTCCTGAACTGCACGCAGCATCTCCTTGAGTGCTGTACTCCAGTCTTCGCGCTGGGCCGCAGCCCGCCCCTGCTCCATGGCTCGCTCAAAAATTGCGCGGTTGCCAGCCATACAGAATCCTCCGAAAGCCACACTAGCTGGATACCAAAACACGCCGAACACGTGCGGGAAGGTTGAAAATCTCTCAAAGTGTAGAGCATCTCGGACATGTGTGTAGTGGGCAAGCGGTCATGGGCTGGCGCGCAATCATGGCTATGTGGGAGTATGACGGTGTGTAGGAACGAGGAGAAGAACCGAGAACCGAGAACCAAGAGCCGGGAGTTGAACAAAGGAACAAACAAACAAGCGAACAAAGAATAACCAAGAACAAAGAGCAAAGACAAAGTACCGAAAAATTCCCCTCGCCTGCCGCAACCGAGGTCGAAGCCGGCCGAGGTTCGGGGCAGGGGACGCAAGGGGTGAGGGCCAGAAACAACAAAGGAACAAAGAACCAACGCTGCCTGGTCTTTGTTCCTTTGTTCGCCCAGAGGGCACCCGGTTCTTTTGTTCTTCTACTTCCCCAGCAGCCAGAGAATCAGCGCCTTCTGCACGTGCAGCCGGTTTTCGGCCTCGTCGATCACGGCGGACTGCGGCCCGTCGATGACCTCGGCGACCACCTCCTCGCCCCGATGCGCGGGCAGACAGTGCATAAAGATCGTCTCGGGCTTGCCGGAGCCTGCCATCAGCTCGGGCGTGACCTGATACGGAGCGAAGACGCTTTTGCGCTCCTCGGCCTCGCTCTCCTGGCCCATCGACGCCCAAACATCGGTGTAGATAACATCGGCGCCCTGCACCGCCGCCTGCGTCTCCCAGGTCACGCTCACCGTCGCGCCGGACTGTGATGCCAGCTCCTGCGCGCGCTCGATGATCGCAAGCTGCGGGCTGTAGCCCTCGGGCGTGGCGACCGTCACGTTGACGCCCAGCAGCGCGCCCATCAGCATCAGCGAGTGCGCCACGTTGTTGCCGTCACCGATATAGGCCAGCTTGAGGCCGCTCAGCTCGCCGAAGCGCTCCTGGATCGTCAGGAAGTCGGCGAGCGCCTGGCAGGGATGCTCCAGATCCGACAGTCCGTTGATCACCGGGATGCTGCTGTTTTCGGCCAGCTCCGTCACCGTGGTATGCGCGAACGAGCGCGTCATAATGATCTCGACCCAGCGGCTGAGATTGCGGGCAATATCGGCGGCCGGCTCGCGCTTGCCGATCTGAATATCGTTGGGGCCGAGATAGATGCTGTGACCGCCGAGCTGCGTCATGCCCGCCTCAAAGGTGACGCGCGTCCGCAGCGATGGCTTCTCATAGATTGTAGCCAGCGTCACGCCGCGCAGCCGCTTGGACACCTTGGGCTTGCTGTTCCACTTTGCTTTGAGCTTGGCGGCGCGCTTCAGGATGTGCAACGTCTCGTCGCGGGATAGATCTAGAACCGAGGTGTAATGCCGCAGTGCCATCCGCCGATCCTCCTTCCAGCATCGTTGTGATGCCGCTGATAAGAAGTATGCTCCAGGGACGACATGTATCGACGCGCTGGAGCATTCATTGCTGATCTGATTTGTTCCGGCTGTTTCGATCGTCACAGATCTCATCGCTCAGCGAGAAGAGCGTAGCCGGGCGCTATTAGGGTAGATCGTTGCACGGCGTCTGTCAATATGTGACCTTTAGCGCCAGGTAAATACTTTGAAGGGCTGCCACAGGCCGGAGTCGAAGCGGAGGAGCGCCACCAGATGACCGTCGGGAGCATGAGCGCGCGCAAGCTCGCCGCTGACCGGCAGCCGCACCGCCAGCCCATTGCGAATACGGCGCACTGTCGCCTCGTCCACATCGGCGCGCGGCCAATCCGCGACGGCGGTATCCGGCGTCAGCATATGCTGCTCAAGCAGACTCGGATCGTCCAGCAGCGTGGTGAGCGGCACGGCGCTGTCGATGCCCAGCGGCCCGACCTGCGTACGCCGTAGCGCCGCCAGATGCGCGCCACAGCCAAGCGTTGCGCCGAGATCACGGGCCAGCGAGCGGATGTAGGTTCCTTTCCCGCAGACCACATCCAGCGTCACGATCGGCGGCTGCCAATCGAGCACCTCGATCCGATCGATCTCGACCGTGCGCGGCTCAAGCTCGATCGTCTGGCCCTGACGCGCCAGATCGTACAGGCGCTGGCCGGCGACTTGAATCGCCGAGTACATCGGCGGCACCTGCTGGATCGTGCCGACGAAGGGCTGCACCGCCCGCGCCAGATCCTCGGGGTTGAGCGCCGGCACCGGCCGCTCTTCGACGATCTCGCCCTCGGCGTCTTCGGTGGTGGTCGTGATGCCCAGCCGGACCTCGGCGACGTAGCGCTTGCGTCCATCGACCAGATATTCCACCAGCCGTGTCGCCTCGCCCAGCGCGATCGGCAGCACGCCGGTTGCCGCCGGATCGAGCGTGCCGCCATGCCCGACGCGCTTCTGTCCGGCCAGCCGCCGCACTTTCGCGACGACATCATGCGAGGTCATGCCGGCGGGCTTGTCGATATTCAAAAATCCGTGAATCATTAACTATCCGGTTCTGGCGGATCGGCACCACGGGCGCGATGCACGACCAGCCCGGTATCTTGCAGCGCCTCCAGCCGATCGAGCCGCTCCTCGGCGAGTTGCCGCCAGCCGATGTCGTCAAGCTCGGCCCGGCGCACGCGGTAAAGCAGCTCTTCCAGCAGCCGCCGGTTGCCGCCGATCCGATCCGCGACCAGGCCGATCAGAAAGACGATAAAGCCGAGCACCAGAAAGCCGGTGCCCAGCGTCAGCGACTGAAGGTTGTCGCCCTCGCCGCCCAGGAAGCGCCGCGCGACGAAGACGTAGGCCGCACGTAGCAGAAACAGCAAGCCCATGATCACGAACGGCGCGGCGATATACGAGAACGTTTTGAGCGGCTCGTAGGTCGCGTAGGTTCGCACGATCGTCGATGCCTGGCGCTTAACAAAGTTCCAGTTGCCTTTGTGCAGCCGTGAGGGCCGCGTTTGATTCGTGCGAATCGGCACGTGCGCGACGGTCAGACGACGCTTGCCGGCCTGGATCAGGTTTTCGACGGTGTACGAAAAGTCGGTCGTGACGAAGATCCGCAGCGCGGCCTCGCGGGAGAGCGCCCGAAAGCCGCTGACGCTGTCGGGCACCTCGGTGTTGGAGGCGCGGCGCACTACCCAGCTGCCGACACGCTGAAGAATGCGCTTCTGGGTGGTAAAGTGCTCAAGCGTGTGCGTCTGCCGGTCGCCGATCACGATGTCGGCGCGGTGCTCCAGGATCGGCGCAACCAGAGCCGGGATCTGATCGCTGGGATACTGGTTGTCGGCGTCGGTGTTGACGATGATATCAGCGCCCAGCCGCAGCGCCGCGTCGATGCCGGTTTGAAATGCGGCGGCCAGGCCCTTGTTGCTGACATGTCGCACCACGTGATCCGCGCCGTGGGCGATGGCAACCTCGGCGGTACGATCGCCGGAGCCGTCGTCGATGACCAGCACCTCGACCCGATCGATGCCTGGAATCTGGCGCGGAATCTCGCCCAGCACAACAGGCAGATCTTTTTCTTCGTCTTTTGCCGGAATTTGAATAATTAGCTTCATACGTTCGGCCACACAGGGTCCGCGACCAGCCACTGCGCCGGATCGCGTCGAATGTAAGCCTGCATAATATAGGCGATTTTTTGCGTTACGTCACATACGTCATCCTGAAGCGATCCTGAGCGCTCGATCTGCAGCGGCGGGTCGAACATGGCCCACGAGCGGTTGTCGGGCAGCCGGTTGGTAAACGCCGTCATGAGTGGCGCGCCGGTACGCAGCGCCAGCGTGGCCGGGCCGCTTGGCATCGGCGTTGGGCGACCAAAGAAGCTGACGGTCAGATTGTTCTCGGCGATCGCGCGGTCGCCGCCCAGCAGAACAATCTCGTTACGGCGCAGCGTACGGATGATCGCGCGGCCGGCGTTCGGTCCCAGCGGCTCGATTTCGATCCCCGGCATGTCGCGCATCCGGTTCATGATCTGATGAAGGCGCGGATCACGAATCTGCTCCACGATCAGCAGCACGCGTGTGTTGAAGCGGCGGATCGCCGGCGCAAAGATGATGGTGTAGTTGCCGCAGTGCGGCGCAACCATTAGCAGCCCCTTGCCGCGATCCAGCGCCCGCTCGACGTTGTGTCCGCCATCTATGACGATGTGCTGATCCAGCGCCGCTGGCGACAGGCTCGGAAAGCGAAACAGATCGAAGTAGTTTTTGAACATGCCGATCATCACGCCACGCGCCGCGATCTCACGCTGCGCCGGGCTCGCCGTGGGCATGATGACCAGGAGGTTGTTCAGCACGGTCGTCCAGGCCGGCACGCGCGGCCCGACCGCAGCGCCGAGCTGCTCGCAGAGTGTGTAGCCCAGTCGCGGCGGCACGTGCGGCACGATCCGGGCGGCAATGGCTAAAAGTGATGCTAGCTGCATACGTGGTTGTGTCCAGCAGGAAGTGTGCGCGGGCGGCGGACGGCAGGGGCTTTCACGCCCCTGCGCGTTGAGCGTGAGCTAGACCTGCTCATCGCCACGAATGAAGGCCTCGGTTTTGACGCGCGCCTCGGTATCGGTGAACTGCTTGGGCGGCGTTTTCATGAAGTAGCTCGACGGGCTGTAGAGCGCGCCGCCGATGCCGCGATCCAGCGCGATCTTGGCGCAGCGAATCGCGTCGATGACCACGCCGGCCGAGTTGGGCGAGTCCCAGACTTCGAGCTTGACCTCGCAGTTGAGCGGCACGTTGCCAAAGGTGGTGCCCTCCATGCGAATATAGCACCATTTGCGGTCGCTCAGCCACGGCACGTAGTCGCTCGGCCCGACGTGCGCGTTCTCAGCGCCGATCGAGTAGTCGAGCTGGCTGGTCACGGCGTTGGTCTTGGAGATCTTCTTGGACTCTAGCCGCTCGCGCTCCAGCATGTTCATGAAATCGGTGTTGCCGCCGAAGTTGAGCTGGTAGGTTCGATCCAGCCGCACGCCGCGCTCACGAAACAGGTTCGTCAGCACGCGGTGGGTGATCGTCGCGCCGACCTGCGACTTGATGTCGTCCCCGATGATCGGCAGCTTGCGCTCCTCGAAGCGGCGCCGCCAGTACTCCTGCGAGGCGATAAAGACCGGCACGCAGTTGATGAAGGCGCAGCCCGCCTCCAGCACTTGCTCGACGTACCACTTGGTTGCCATCTCCGAGCCCACGGGCAGGTACGAGACGACCACATCCGTCTTCGTGGCCTTGAGAATGCCGACGATGTCGTCGGTCGGCCCCGGAGCCTTGGTGATCACCTCGCTCAAGTACTTGCCGATGCCGTCGTGGGTCATGCCGCGATGGACTTTGACGCCGCTGAAGGGAACGTCGGAAAACTTATAGGTGTTGTTCGGCTCCGCAAAGATCGCCTCGCTCAGGTCTTTGCCGACTTTCGTGATGTTGATGTCGAACGCCGCCGAAAACTCAATATCGCGAATATGGTAGCCGCCCAGGTTGACGTGCATTAAGCCAGGCACAAAATCGTCCTCGCTGGCGTTTTTGTAGAACTCTATGCCCTGCACCAACGAGGACGCGCAGTTGCCAACTCCAATGATGGCAACCCGAATTTTTTTGTCGCTCACGTCTGGTATCCGCTCCTTATGCTAAGGTTTTTTGTTCCTTACGCAGGCTTTTACGCACCTGTGTTTTCATTGTACTCTAGGACATAGAGCGGCGCAAAACAACTAGCCGTTTGGGCAGGGATGGAGGGCGAAGGAACAAAAGAACAAGGGAACAAAGGAACAAAAAAGAACCTAGAACGGGTGCCCTCTGGCAAAGCTAGAACCGATGGAACGGAGAACAAAGGGCAGAGAACAAAGAACAAAGAACAACAGAAGAAAGAGCAAAGGAAGTACCGCAAATTCCCCTTCGCCTGCCGCAGCGGGAGAAGGGGGAGGGGGGATGAGGGCCAGGGGTGAGGGCCTGAATCAAGAACTAATGAAGAAGCGCGAGACTGGTAAATTCCAAGTTGACGGCATGGTATAATGCTCTGCGCGAGCGGGCGTAGCTCAGTTGGATAGAGCAAAGGTCTTCTAAACCTTAGGTCGCTGGTTCGAGTCCAGTCGCCCGTGCCAGTACAGGGAGCCAATGCGTGGTTCCCTGTTTTTTTGCGTCTGCTGCCGAAGCTATGTACTCGCTATGCTTCGGCTACCTCTGTCAGCGCGCCGGCAATGTCAAGCAGATCGGGGATCGACGGATGGTCATAAACCTGGTTGTCCACGTGCGCAAACTGAATGTAGCCCTGGCGGTCGATCACGAATGTGCCGCCAAGTTGACGTAACGATATGTTATTCGTCGGCGAGATCGCCTGGACGGTATAGCCCACGCCCGGCAGCTCGCCGCGCCCGGCCAGCGCAAAGCCCTCACGGATCACCGAGTGATGCCACAGCCGCGCATAGCTGGCCTCCAGCAGCTCAAACGCCTGGAAGCTTTCGCGGGTCGGATCGGCCAGGATCGGGAACGGCAGCCGCAGAATATTGCCGAAGTGGGCGGTCTGGGGCCAGTTGCCCTGCGCGACCGCGATCACCTCTACGCCACGCTCAACAAAATCGTCGTAGGCTGTACGCAGCTTGATGATAAACTCGCGGCAAAACGCGCAGCCGAAATGGCGTAGGAACGTGAGCACGATCGGTCGCTGGCTCCAGTAGCTCTGAAGCGTAACGCGCGCGCCATCGGTGGTGAACATCGAAACCTCAGGCGCGCGATGCTCAACGATAGCATTCATAAAAATACCTTCCTCGCGTAGATCTTTGGCCTTTGAAATGCGGTCAAGCGGCGATTAAAGATACGCCTGTCCCGTACCGATCTCGACGCCGAACAATCGCGTTTTCAAGCTTGTAGAATCCACGAAAACGGGGGCGTGTGTGGCTACAGTTCGCATGCTCAGCGCGTGTCATACAAGCCTGCGGAACAACGCTAGTAACATAACAGATATAAGTGTAACAGCTTTAACGAAAGCGCCGCGACCACCGTGCATAAAGTTCAGTCCCGATCATAAATGTTTGCTGGAACCAGGATTGGTTAGGACTACAAACGATAGCAGACACGGTCTGACCGGCTATGATTGCTGAATACTGCATCGATCGGCGCGGATAGTGATAGAATCAACTTAAAGAACCTAGAACCTAGAACTAAGAACCTAGAACCAAGGAAAATTAAACGAAAGAACCAAGCGCCGAGGAAGAAGAGTGGGATTGGGCACAGGGCACGTGACAAAGCTCGGCGCGGGATCGTTGATTGGGGTAGTGTTGTTGCGCAGCAACCGGTGTACAGGAGCTAAGCCGGCGGTAGATTCAGGTTGCGGGCTATTACGTAAACTATAATAGAGATCGAGATGTCTGCTCTGCCTGGGCGTGATCTTGCTCAGTCTGCTCAGTAGCAGCATCGGACGGATCTTTTTTCATGGATTGGATGCAAGCGATGTGGGCTGGCACGACAGGCTGTCGTGGCTGTGCCACACAAAGACGTGTAGCGGTCGCCGGAAAGTTGAGTAGTGTATGTCCGCCAACGGAATGGATAGATGTGAAGAGCTTCAGCCGCAGCTAGCGGCCTACGCGCTCGGCGAGCGTGAGCCCGATCCTGAGCTGCTCACGCATCTCGCGCGCTGTGCCGACTGCTGGCGCACGCTGCACGCATACGCGCATGTGACGCTGGTGTTGCCGTATACCGCGCCACAGGTAGCGCCAGCGCCGGATCTCCGCGATCGTATTCTGGCTGCGGCAACCAGCGCGCGGCCTCAGACTGCCGCGCCTCAGCCCCGGCGCGCGAAGGGCTGGCAATGGCCACGCTGGCGCACGGTTCCGGTACTGCGCTGGGGCGCTGCCTTTGCTGTCCTGCTGGCGCTGCTGGGTTGGAACGCGTCACTACAGGCACGGCTTAACACCCAGACCGCGCAGCTCGATCGTTTGACGCAGCAGGTTGCCAACAGCCGCGCCAACTGGCAGACGATGACCAGAGTGCTCAACCGCTCCGATCTCGACTCGTATGCGCTTTCGGGCGGTGCGGCTACCGGGCGCTTCTGGACCTCGCCCGAGCTGGATGTGGCCTGTCTTGTCGCCGAGGGCCTGCCCG
>DASWTW010000388.1:0-8577 GCA_036401895.1 Herpetosiphonaceae bacterium
ATTGAGCCAGCGGCAGATACTGGTAGAACACCGGAAACTCCAATCTGCCGATCGTATCCTCGCTGGTAAACCAGATCGCGCCATCCGGCCCTGCGGCGATCTCCGCGATGGTATAGCCACTAATTGTGTCGTAGTCGATAATCCTCCCATCCGGCGCCACCCGAAAAACACTGCTGCTATCGACAGGATGGCCGCCGTAGGTGCTGACCCAGAGATTCTTGTCCGGCCCGCTGACAATATCATACGGCCCGCTTGTCTCATCTTCCGCCACAACCTCGGACGTGGTTGGCACGGGAAATTCGGTGATCGTGCCGCTCGGCGTGATCCGCCCGATCTTGCTGACGGAGTCCTCGGTAAACCACAGATTGCCATCCGGCCCCGGCGTGATGCTGCTTGCGCCACTGTTGGGCGTAGGAATGGAAAACCCGGTGATCGTGCCGCTCGGCGTGATCCGCCCGATTTTACTCGCTCCACTTTCCGCGAACCAGAGATTGCTGTCCGGTCCTGCGGTAATGCCCCAGCTGTTGCTGCCAGTCGTCGGCACGGTAAAGGTCGTCAGCGTAAAAGGTGGCTCGTCCTCGCCGCGCACATTCCGCGCGCTCATCATGATCAACGCCAGCATCAGCGCCAGGCTGCCGATCGACCACACCATCCTTCGTCTCATCAGTGTCGCTCCTTCCGCTCTCTGGCCTATGGGCGAGCAAGGGAACAAGCAAACAAGGGAATAAAGAGTTTCGATTCTGCCGTTTTGTTCCTGTGTTCTTGAGCAGGCCCTCACCCCCGGTGCTAACACACCACTCCCTGCCCCAAACCTTGGCGGGCTTTCGCCTCGGTTGCCATAGGCGAGGGGGAATCAAGGTACTTTTCGTTCCTTGGTTCTCCGTTCTCCGTTCTCCGTTCTTCCCTTTGTTCTCGGTTCTCGGTTCTCGGTTCTTTTGTTTCTTTGTTCTTTTGTTCTTTTGTTCTTTGTTCTCCCGTATGCTATACTCGCCTGCCGATGAGTACCAAACAGCCGATCGATGTTAGCACAATCCTGCAGCAGCTCCGCCGCGAGGTCCGCGCCGCCCGCGACACGCTCAGCGATGATTCTCCGCATGCCGCGCAGCTTGGCGTCGATCTCGACGAGCTACGCGATGCCGTCGCCGAGGTGGAGGCGCTGCGAGCCGTGAGCGCGCACTGGCCGCTGACCTGGCACACGCCCCGGCAGCGCGCAGAGATCTTTGTGCAGCGGCTGATCCGACGCGCGCTGCGCTGGTATATCGCGCCGATCGTGGAGCAACAGAACGCCTACAATAACGCGGTCGCGCGGGCTTTGCAGCTGCTGGTCGACGCCAATCGCCAGCTTGCCGCCGAGGTTACACAGCTGCGCGCCGCACGGTCACAGGAATCACCGCCCAGCACCCACTCCGAAGATCATGGCTGAGATTATCGAGGTCGACGAGCTTCAGCGGCAGATCGACGAGGCCGCCGAGCACGCCGGAGCCGAGCCCGATTTTCCGCAGCTTGAGCTTCAGCGTCTGCTGCCGGTTCTTCGTGAGCAGCACGTGGTTGAGCCACGGCCACCGTTGATCGGACGCACGGCCTACGAGCGCGTGTGGGCCCAGATCAACCAGATTGTGCGGCGCCTTGCTGCTCACGCGGTCGAGCCTGCGGTCGCTCAGCAGAACGAGTTCAACCGCGCGACGCTGGATCTGCTGGAAGGCTTGATCGCGGCCGATGCGGCGCTGCGCGGCGCGGTTGTCGCGCGACGAGCCGAGCAAGCTGCTCACCACCAGGGCGAGGACCATGAGCACGAGTGAGCCGGTCACGGTTGTGCTGCCCTGGTACGGACCCGAGACAGCCGGTGGAGCCGAGGCACAGGCGCGACATCTGGTGCGCGCGCTCATTCAGGCCGGCGTTGCCGTCGAGGTCTGGACGACTACCGCTCGTGACGCTCGTGCTCCGATCACGGCGTTCTATCCTCCGGGCGATGATGAGGTTGACGGCGTGCGCGTGCGGCGATTCCCGCCCAATCTCGGTGCGGGATTGCAGATCACCCGGCGCTTTGCGGCGCACCATCCGATCCACGAGCTGAATCTGCTCCAATCGCTCACCGGCAGCGACGCTTTGCTGGAGGAGCTAACCCGGCAGCGGGAGCAGCGACGCTGGATCTTTTTCCTGTACGCGTTTCCGCTCAGCTTCTGGGGCGCACAGATCGCCGGGGAGCGCGGCTATCTGGTTCCGTGTTTGCACGACGAGCCGTACGCCTACTACAGCACGACGCGGCGCGTGCTGCGATCGGTGCGGCGGGTGCTCGCCAACAGCAGCGGCGAGCAGCAGCTGATCTGTCGCATCGCCGATCTCGCTCCTGACCGCGTGCCGGTCGTCGGCGAAGGCATCGAGCTGAGCCGCCGGGGCGACGCAGAGCGTTTTCGCGACAAGCACAACCTCGACGGGCCGTTTATCTTCTTCACCGGACGCCGCGATCACTCGAAGAATTTTCCGCTGCTGATGGCCTACTTCGAGGAGTATCTGGCGCAGCGTGGGCCACGGGCCAGGCTGGTCGTGGCCGGCGCGGGAGAGCTGCGCGTGCCGCCCGCGCTGCGACCGTCGATCATCGATCTCGGCTTTGTGGACGAGCAGAGCAAGCACGACGCCTACGCCGCCGCGACGATCTTTTGTATGCCGGGCTTGTTCGAAAGCTTCAGCATTGTGGTCATGGAGGCATGGCTGCAAGGAACGCCGGTGCTGGTCCACGCCGACTGCGCCGTCACCGTCACGCACGCGCGGCAGGCCAACGGCGGCCTGTGGTTTCGCAGCTATCGTCAGTTCGAGGCCTGTCTCGATCGGCTGCTGAACGACTCGACGACCGCGCGTCAGCTTGGCGCTCAAGGACAGGAGTGGGTCAAGCGCGAATGCCGCTGGGAAGATGTCGCCGCCCGATTTTGCCGCGCCGTCTTCGACAGATGACCAAAATCATCAGTATCTATGTTTGTTCATTACGTTCAGGACGTGATAAATCACGCCCCTACGGAATAATTATTGGTCAAGATTGTAAAGCATTCACCTAAATTTCGTTGTTCGTTTATTCGTTTGTTTGTTCTTTCTTCTTTGTTCTTTGTTCTTCCGGTTCTAGGTTCTAGGTTCTAGGTTCTAGGTTCTTTATCCATGCGTATTCTCGTCTGCACAACTCAAGTCCCCTTCGCGCGCGGCGGCGCTGAGCTGCTGAGCGAGGGCCTGCGCGACGCGCTGCGCGCTCACGGCCACGAGGCTGAGATCGTCGCGCTGCCGTATAGCTGGACGCCACGGCCCAACCTGATCAAAAGCGCGCTGGCCTGGCGTCTGCTCGATCTAACGCAGATCGATGGCCGACCAGTCGACGCGATCATCTGCACCAAGTTTCCATCCTACGCCGCGTCACATCCGCGCAAGATCGTCTGGCTGGTTCACCAGCATCGCCAGGCATATGATTGGTACGGCACCGCGCTCTCGGATTGGGGCGCGCAGCCCGGAGACGCCGAGGCCAGACAGCAACTCCAGCGTCTTGATCGGCGGACGCTCGGCGAGGCGGAAGGGCTGTTTGCGATCTCGCGCAACGTCGCGGCTCGGCTGCGGCGCTTCAACGATCTCGACGCGACACCGCTCTACCCGCCCAGCCATCTTATGGATCGACTGCGGCCGGGACCGTTCGAAGATTACATTCTGTCGATCTCACGGCTGGATGCTGCCAAGCGCATCGATCTGCTGCTCCACGGGCTGGCCCGCTCGCGCTCGTCGCTGCGGGCGATCATCGCCGGTCGCGGACCTGAGCAGGCAGCGCTGCAACGTCTGGCGCGGGATCTCGGCCTCGGCGATCGCGTTCACTTCACAGGCTTTGTCGAGGACGCGCAGGCAGTGGAGCTATTCGCGCGCTGCCGGGCGGTCTACTACGCGCCGGTCGACGAAGACTACGGCTTCGCGACGATCGAGGCATTCGCGGCGGGAAAGCCCGTGCTCACTACCACCGACGCCGGCGGCGTGCTGGAGTTCGTCCAGCATGGCGTCAGCGGCTATGTTGCCGCGCCCGACGCCACCGCGCTGGCAGCCGGCATCGATCAGCTAGCCGATGCGCAGCTTGCTCAGCGGTTCGGCTCGGCCAATCCCGGCCGTGTCGCCGACATCAGCTGGAGCCACGTTGTACATACACTCCTCGCAACCCCAGGCCAGCGCCGCACGTAAAGCATCCCGGACAGTTTTATGAAAAAGCCGGCGGGCCTGCTTTTAATCAGGTAGCCCCTCGTCGCTTGAGCAGAAGGAGCGCACCATGATCGACCAACAACATCCTCGTTCCCTGAATATCATCGAGCTGCTGGTCACCAGCGTGCGCCTGTACCGCGACAACCTGCTGCCATTCGTCCTGATCACGGCGCTGGCGCTGGTGCCCTACAACCTGCTGACCTTTGTGCTCGCCGACTCAACGACGCCTCTGTCGATGGAAGAGCTGATCACCTATGTTTGGCGTGGAACACCGCGCCCCAACGGCGGCGGCTGGCCTGGCCTGATCTACAACCTGTTCTTGCAGCCGATCATGTACGGCACCCTGATCCTTACTGCGGCCCAGTGCTATCGCCAGCAGACCGTTTCGATCGGGAGCAACTTCGAAGCGGCACGTGGTCGCTGGATTACCCTGCTGGGCGTGGCCTTTCAAAAATGGTTGTTCTGGCTTGCAGCATATCTGATGGGAGCCGTGATCAGCTTCGTGGTGTGGCTGCCATTAAGCATCCTTATACCGGACGACTGGTATATGCGGTACCTGGCTTCCGGGCTGCCCAGCAGAATCATGGCCGGATTACCGCTGCTCGTGCCGCTGTTTGCCAGTGCGCGCCTGATCGTCGCCGCGCAGGCCGTGCTGCTTGAGAATAATTTCGCATCCGACAGTATCGCTCGAAGCTGGAGACTGACCAAAAATAACTGGTGGCGCACGGCAATCTTTGCCGGCGTGGTGTTGCTGCTCCAGTTCGGTGTGCCGGCCCTGATCGTTGGAGCAGCCCTCTATGGCGTCCAAGAGCTGAGCCTGGACGCGCAGCTCGTCTCGGCGATCCAGATGGTGCTGGTCACGCTCGCTCAGATCGTAGCGCTGCCGTTCAGCTTCATCGCCCACACGCTGCTCTTCTTCGATCTGCGCATCCGCAGCGAAAGCTTCGACACCGAGCAATCCGATCCGCTTGCGCCGGGATGGAACGACGACACAAATCCGTCGTGGTCGAACGCGTAGGCTGCGTAGTAGCGCTGGCACTGATAAAGGAACCACCATGCTGAATCGTCCCCGTATTCGTGAGCTGAGCCTGGGTGAATTGCTCGACACCAGCTTTCGCCTGTACCGCAACAACTTTCTGACCTTTGTAAAGATCGCAGCGCTCGTACTGGTGCCCTACCACCTGCTGTCCTTCTTGCTCACCACTCCCGAGGCGCCGCTTCAGGGCAGCGGCTCGACATTCAATCTGATCAGCGGCTTTTTGCGCAGCACGTCGAGTCCCACCAGCTCGGGCTGGATCAGCTTGATCTACAGTGTCGTCGTGCAGCCGCTCCTGTACGGTACACTCATTCTTATCGCCGCGCAGTGCTACCAGCAGCAGCCAGTATCGATCGCCGATAACTTCAGGCACGCACGACAGCGCTTGTTCACGCTGATCGGCGCGGATATTCTGCAAGGTCTGTGCATCATCCTGGTGGGCCTGCCGGCGATCTTCGTCGCCATCTGCGGCGTGGAGTTCATCGTCAATCAGCGCATCGATGCAATCTTCGACGCCAGTAGCCCCAGCGAAACCATCCCGACGATCCTCTTCATTCTGCTTGGCACATTATTGCTGCTGTTGCCGCTGCTTGTCCGCGCTCGGCTGGTGTTTAGCACACAGGCGGTGATGCTTGAGGACCAGGGAGCGATCGCCAGCATCGACCGGAGCTGGAAGCTGACTCAGCAGCGCATGTGGCGGCTGTTTGGCTTTATGATCGTGCTCAGCTTGCTTGAAATGTGCCTGACAACATTACCTGTCGGAGCTGCCGTGTTTGGTATATCGATGGCGGGCACAGACGCTCAGCTGATCCTGGCGCTTCAGGTAGCGCTGGCAACGATCTCTGAGATCGTGGTCCTGCCCTTCACGATGATCGCCTACACGCTGATGTTCTTCGATCTGCGCATCCGCAGCGAAGGCTTCGACCTGGAGCAGCACGATCTCCTGGCGCCGCGCCCGGACGACGGCGAGTACCAGCCATCGCCGAGCATGTAATCCAGGTAGCGGGGTCGTGCCGAGACCTACGGCGGATGTTGCGCACAATCGCGCGTGCTATAATCGGGACCGGCCCCGGAAAGGAACCGCCATGTTCGTTCGTCCCCGTATTCGCGCGCTGAGCCTCGGCGATCTGCTCGATGAAAGCTTTCGTTTATACCGCAGCAACTTCATAACCTTTGTGGCCATCACGGCCCTGATCATGGTTCCCTACAGCTTGATCAGCCTGGTGATGCAATGGCCGTTGCAAACACAGCTAACGGAGCTTCAAAATCAGCCGAGCGGCAGCAATCCGTTTGGCACACAGTCCCCTTTTGCGATCATGGGCCAATTTTTCTTCTGGTACGCGATCCTGATCGTCGTCAGCCTGCTCTACACCGTGGTGTTCCAGCCGCTGCTGGAAGGCGCGCTCGCGCACAGCATCGCGCAGCGCTACCTGAGCCGTGAGATCGGCGTTGGTAGCAGCTTCGGCATGGCGCTGCGGCACGCTCCCGCGCTGATCGGCGCGCGGCTGATCCCGGTGCTGATCGGCGCGCTGTTCGCGGGCATATTCATCGGCGGCGGTATGCTGCTCGCGGGCGTGATCATCGGGCAGAGCATCAACGAAGAGTTTAATCCTGACAGCTTCGGCGCGATTATCGGGCTGGGCATGCTGGGCTTTGCTGTGGCAGCTGCCCTGACGCTGATCGGCCTGGCGCTGATGCTGCGTATTATGTTCACGTCACAGGCGGTGATCGTCGAGAACGCGGGACCGTTGCAGGCGCTGATGCGCAGCTGGCGGCTTACTCAGGGCTCGTTCTGGCGGATTCTCGGCTATGCGGCGCTGATCTGGCTGATGGTCTCTTTCCTGGCTGCGCTGCCGGCCAGCGCGATCGGCTTCTTTGCGGGACTGACCGGCCTGGACCCGCGCATCCAGCTTGTGCTCAACACCAGCGCCGGCGCCATACTTAACGTGATCGCAACGCCGTTCAGCATGATCGCCTACACACTGCTATACTTTGATCTGCGGGTGCGTAACGAAGGCTTCGATCTGGAATATCAGGCCAACGCGCTCCTGCCAGGGACTATGGATATGTCGGCGTTTGAGAGCCGCTAAACAGAATCGAGCAATGCAGATACGACGTTTGTTAAGCCTCGCGCTGCTCTTCCTGGCTCTGATCCAGGGAGCCAGCGCCCAATCCGAGCCGCCGACGCTGGCTCAATACGAGCAGCTGGTTCGCGAAGCCTACGCCGCAGCCACGCGCTCCGATCGCATCGGGCTGGACGAGACCGCCGCCCAGCTGACAGCCGCCGCCGAGATCGCGCTGCCTGACGGCACGACGCTGCCAGTCGATAACCAGTGGCTGGCGGATGCGCTCGCCGAGGAGCCGCCGCCCTACCGTTTGATCGCCGCTCGGCTGGGTGCGATTCTCGACGCCGTGGGCCAGACGCGCAACACCCAGGACCCGCAGGCGCTGAGCAAGCTCGACGAAGTGTTTTCGCGGCCACCCTTCCAGGATCGCGAGGCACCCTCGGCCTGGACGCAGTTCTGGCGCTCGGTCGGCCAGGCGATCGAAAATTTCTTCAACAGTCTGGGCAATGCTATGCCCAACCCGCCGAGCGGCCCGGCTACCGCGCCCCAGCCTTCCTCGTTTGGCTCGCTCTCGCCCGTCGGCTGGGTCATGCTGGTGATCGGCGTGCTGCTGGTGCTGGCGCTGGTGCTCTACGCGATTCGCGGCGTGCGCGGCTCGCTGGTGCGCGATGCCAAAGCCCGCGAAGAGGCCGCGCTCGAAGAAGAAAACATTACCGCTACCGAGGCGCTCGACCGCGCGCAAGACCAGGCGCGCACCGGCGATTACCGAACGGCAGTGCGCTACCTGTATCTTTCGTCGCTGCTGTGGCTGGACGAGCACAAGCTGCTCCGCTACGACCGCTCGCTGACGAACCGCGAATACCTGGATCAGGTACGATCCAACGGGCCGCTGTCACAGCAGCTTGCGCCGGTGGTGAGCACCTTCGAGCGAGTGTGGTACGGCAAGCGCGAGATCGCAGAGCAAGATTTCCTGGCCTACGAGGCGCAGATCCAGGAGCTACGCGGCAGGGAGCCTCGATCATGAAGCGCTGGCGGGATCTGCTGCTGATCGTGGCGCTGTTCGGCATCTTGATCGGCTTTACTATCTACGGCCCCGGAAGCAACCAGGCCGACGCGCCGGATCAGGCCGGCTCCACGCATTCGGCGGGTGAGCAGGGCGCGCTCGGTCTTCAGCGCTGGCTTCAGTCGCTGGGCTACAACGCCACCAACCTCGAATATACCGAGTGGAGCATTCCCGACACGGCACATGTGCTGTTTACG
>DASWTW010000389.1:0-11864 GCA_036401895.1 Herpetosiphonaceae bacterium
CTTTAGACCGCGTGACGGCGGCCCATCCACAGGAGCCCAGCCACGCCCAGCGCCGCCAGCGAGGCCATTGCACCAACCGTTCGGCGCGCCTTGCGCTCACGCCGCTCGACCATCTGCTGAAACTCGGCGGTATCGTTGAGATGCGGGAACGGCTTGTCGGGCACGGGCACGCCGAGAAACGCGCACAGCGGCTCCCAGCCCTGCTTGACGTCGTACACCAGCAGCCGCTCCGGCGGCACCACCCGCTGCACTTCCTCGTTGTGCCGCTTGAACACCTCGATCACATAGTCCTTGTCCTCGTAGCGGTCGCCGAAGGTGTGTTGCCGCAGACTGTTGACCGCGCGCCACTTCAGGTGCGTACGCGGATTCCATTTGAAGAGCCAGTTCGACAACGAGGGCCGGTAGCTCAGGAAGACCGTTGCGTTGGTGCTCTTATACCATTTCTCGGGATCGCGAACGCTGAGCAACACCTTGGCGTCAGGATAATAGTCCATCAGCTCTTTGTAGAAGGTGCAGCTCGGCCAGTCCACCGTCGATTGATAGCCAGCGAACAGCTGCTCCCAATTCACGGGCTTGCCTTCGCTGACAGCCAGCCACATCGCTGGATGATGTTGATTACCCTCGGCAAACACTTCGCGCATGTGGTAGCACTTGCCGAAACCGAGCTCTTCGAGCGCCGCCTGGAGCGAGCTGGTGCCGGTTCTGCCAAAGCCCGCGCCGATTACTTTCAGAGTCATGTACTCCTCAATTTCTACTGTCTTGGCTGGGACAGATGCTCCCAGAAGCTTGGATATGACTGAATGATCGCATCAACCTCTTGCATGATGTTGTGGATTGTACCAAAGCAAAAGCGACCGGCTGATGCCAGTCGCCTTGCGGGCTCGTATGTGCGTTCACGCCGCGCGTCGTCGTCCGATCCAGATCAGGCCAGCCACGCCCAGCGCCACCAGCGAGGCCACCGCGCCGACGGTGATACGCGCCTTACGCTCACGCCGATCGATCTTCTGCGTAAAGTTGGCGGTATCGTTGAGATGCGGGAATGGCTTGTCGGGCACGGGCACGCCGAGAAACGCACATAGCGGCTCCCAGCCCTGCTTGACATCATAGACCAGCAGCCGCTCGGGCGGCACCACGCGCTGCACCTCCTCGTTGTGCTGCTTGAACACCTCGATCCCGGAGTCCTTGTCTAGGAACTTCTCTTTGAAATCCATTGGCCATATGGTGCTCAGCAGCCGAGACTTTGTGCGGTTCCAGGGTGTGAAGCTAAATAGGAAGTGCGACACAGAGAAGGAGTGGCTGCGGAAGATTGTATTGCGCACACTGGAGTACCATTTCTCGGGATCGCGGACGCTGAGCAACACCTTGGCATCAGGGTAATAGTCCATCAGCTCCTTGTAGAGGATGCAGCCGGGCCAGTCCACCGTCGATTGATAGCCAGCGAACAGCTGCTCCCAATTCACGGGCTTGCCTTCGGTAGCAGCCAGCCACATCGCCGGATGATGCTGATTCCCCTCGATGAACACCTCGCGCAGATGGTAGCACTTGCCGAAGCCAAGCTCTTCAAGCGCCGCCTGGAGCGAGCTGGTGCCGGTTCTGCCAAAGCCCGCGCCGATCACTTTAAGCGTCATGGATTCCTCAATTCTCCTGTGCCAGCTGGGACAAATGTTCCCAGAACGTTGGATACGAGACCGACGCGCTGCTGGGATCGGCGATCGTCAGCGAGCCCTCGGCCGTCAGCGAGGCCACCGCCAGCGTCATCGCCAGCCGGTGATCGCCGTAGCTCTCGACGTTCGCGCCGTGCAGCTCGCCGCCGCCCTCGATGATCAGGCCGTCGGCTGTCGGTGTGACATTCGCGCCCAGCTTGGTAAGCTCGGTCGCCACGGTCGCAATGCGATCGCTTTCTTTGGCGCGCAGCTCGGCGGCATCGCGCACAATCGTCGTGCCGTGCGCATGGGCGGCGGCCACCGCCAGCACCGGAATCTCGTCGATCAGCCGTGGGATCAGATCGCCGCCGATCTCGGTCGCGCTAAGCGGAGCGCTGCGCACAGTCACATCCCCGACCGGCTCCTGGCCTTCCTTGCTCTGGTTGGTGATCGTGATCTGCGCGCCCATCGCCCGCAGCACGTCCAGCGCGCCGGTGCGAGTCGGGTTGAGACACACGCCGGTCGTGGTGATCTCGGCGTCGGGATGGATCGCCGCCGCCACCCACCAGAAGGTCGCCGACGACGGATCGCCGGGCACGCGCAGCGAGAGCGGATAGGGAAAAACCGGATGCGCGGGCGGATAGAGCGTGATGCGCTCGTTCTCGACGCGCAGATCCACGCCCATCGCCGAGAGCATCCGCTCGGTATGGTCGCGCGATACGATCTTGCCGGTCAGCACCAGCGGGCTATCGGCCAGCAAGCCAGCCAGCAGCAGCGCGCTTTTGACCTGCGCCGAGGCCACGGTCAGCTCGATCTCGCCGCCGTGCAGCGGCTGGCCCTGGATCGTCAGCGGCGCGCGCTTGCCGCCCTCATCCCCGTCGATCTGCGCGCCCAGCCGTCGCAGCGGCTCCACCACGCGCAGCATCGGGCGGCTGCGTAGCGAGTCGTCGCCGGTGAGCGTGGCGCTGAACTTTTGTCCGGCCAGCAGTCCGCTCAGCAAGCGAATCGTCGTGCCGGAGTTGCCGCAGTCAAGGACCGTGCCGGGCGCCTGGAGGCCACGCAGACCACGACCAAAAACCTGCACATCGCTGCCGCTGCGCTCGATCTTCACGCCTAGCGCCTGCATACAGCCGATGGTCGATAAACAGTCGGCGCCGGTCAGAAAGTTGGTGATTCGCGCGTTACCCTCGGCGACGGCGTTGAACATCACGGCGCGGTGCGAGATCGATTTATCGCCCGGCACCGCGATTGTGCCACGCAGCCGGGGCACGGCGGAAAGTGTGATTGTGTCGTTTGGCATAGCGTCCTGGAAGTCGAAAACATCACGAATCAGCGGACCTCGGGGGCAGCAAGATGGGACGTTCAAACGAACGTCCCACACTGTCTACTGCGGCTCGCCGGTGAGCAGCTTGTAGCCAAAGCCGCGTACCGTCACCAAATATTTAGGATTGGATGGATCGGCTTCGATCCGGTGACGCAGCCGGTAGACCAGCGCGTCGATCGCGTTGTAGTCGTAGACCTCGTAGTCCCACACGCCCTGCGCGATCTGCTCTTTGCTGAGGACTTCGCCCTTGTGCTGGTAGAGCAGATCCAGCAGCTGAAATTCTTTGGCCGTCAGCGGCGGGTCAAGCGGCAAGCCTCGAAGGTAGACCTCCTTGGCCTTGGTGTCGACGCGCAGCTCTTCCGCAGGCGCGAGCACACGCTGGCGCGCGACCGGCGGCGGCGTGCCCTTCATGGTCGCCTCGGGATCGCGGAACACGATCACGGTATCGCCTACCCAGACCTCATCGTTGTTGCGCAGCAGATGCGCTCCTTGAATGCGCTGGCCGTTGACGAACGTACCGTTCGTGCTTTCCAGATCGCGAATATAAAACCCAACATCGTCCTTTTCAAAGCGGGCGTGACGACGTGAGGCCAGCCGATGTTCAATCACAATGTCGTTCGTGGCATCCCGGCCAATCGCCAGTACCGGCTGCTCCCACTGAACTTCTTCGTCAGTTCCAGTATTGCGCTGCACAAATAACGTTGGAATGGGACCAAGCATCTGTCGCCTCCCGAATCTATCTGGGCTTCGTTATGAAGCGGGGGATACATGCTCCACGATCAGCAGCCATTGGATGCGGTTGCACGGACTCTGCATCGTCGCCGCTGATCTATCTACAACCTGCGCCAGCAGCCGAGCCCGCTCACGCATAAACCTGTGATTTCCAGTACAATGCAAGTATAGTATATCCGGCGAGCATACAAAAGTTTATACATAAAGCGAAATTCTGAGCTGTAGCTGGTAAAGAGATGACAGCGCGCTATAGCTTGTGGTAAAATCTCGCCGCGATTGTAGCATATCGCGCAACCTACGTGCGCGTTTCCAGATAAGCAAACCAGAGCAGCGAACCCGCGCTGTGTATTAGGAGCACCTGTGCCAGATCCACTGATTGGCCGTCAGCTCGGCAAATTTCTCATCCAACAAGAGATCGGGCGCGGCGGCATGGCACGAGTGTACCGGGCGCTCGATACGGTGCTGCAACGTCCGGTTGCGCTGAAAGTGCTCGCGCCTACCCTGAGCGCCGATCCTGAGTTTGCCCGCCGCTTTGAGCGCGAGGCGATCACCGCTGCCAACTTGCGGCACCCCGCGATCGTGACGATCTTCGACGTGGGCGAGGCCGATGGCCTGCACTATATTGCCATGGAGTACATCGGCGGGCGCACGCTGAGCGCGGTGCTGGAAGAGCAGGGCAAGCTCGGCATTCCGCTCACGATCGCGATCGTCGCTCCGGTGGCCGAGGCGCTGGACTTCGCCCACCAGAACGGCATGGTCCACCGCGATGTCAAGCCGCACAATATTATGCTCGACACCGACGGGCGTGTGCTGCTGACCGATTTTGGCATCGCGATCGATCCCTCGGAGGGCGGTGAGCGGCTGACACGCACCGGAATCTTCATGGGCACGCCCGAGTATATCTCGCCGGAGCAGGCCCAGGCACAGCCACTGGGTGGCCGCAGCGATCTTTACTCCCTGGGGATCGTCACCTACGAGATGCTGGCGGGCCAGGTTCCGTTCTCGGGCGGCACCGCGCAGCAGATCATGGCGCATGTGTATCAGGCTCCGCCGCCGCTCGGCAGCATCGATCCCAACAGCCCGCCCGAGCTGGATCAGATCTTTGCGCGCGTGCTGGCGAAAGATCCGAATCAGCGCTTCGAGCGCGCCGGCAATCTGGTGGAGGCGCTACGCTTTGTCGCCCGGCGCTACGGCATGAGCACCGCCAGCCGCGACGATGTGGCTGCTCTGTCGATTCCACGCAACTCATCGGCGGGCCAGGCCACGGTTGCGATGCGCACGCCGGCCAGCGGCTATCCGGCGCCGCCGCTCGCTAACCAGCCGACGCAGCCCGCATCGCAGCGTCCAACGCCGGCGGCTGCCTTTCCGATCGCCGATGTGTTTGGCGGACAGCCGGCAGGTCGCGCACAGCCGGTGCAGAATCCGATCGGCCAGAGCCCGACAACGCCAATGGGCGCGGCCACTGGCGGAGCAGCGGTTGGCGGAGCGGCGGCTGGTGCCGGACGCGGCACAACCGGCGGGAGCGCGCGACAGGCTACAGGACGCGGCAACAGCTACCCGAATCCCGACGATCGCTTTGTGCCGCCGCCGCGCGTGCCACGTCGCCGCACGTCCTACGACGACGATGGCGGCTCCAATATGTCCTGGACCTTGCTGGCGCTCGGCGCGGTAGCGGTGGTCGGCATCATCCTGGCGATCCTGCTGGCGCGCGGCGCGAATGGCCTGTTCGCGCCCGAGCCGTCCACGAATCCGTTCACGCCCCAGGCGACCGAAACGCCACAGCCGACGGTAACGGCTCAGGCACCCTCGCCTACGTTCGAGGTGCCGACGCTGGTGCAGACGGTTACGATTCCGCCTGAGGAGCTACCCACCGTGGAGCCGACGATCGAGCCCACGCCTGAGCCGCTCCCGCCCACCGTGGAGCCGACGATCGAGCCCACGCCTGAGCCACCGACGCCGACGATCGAGCCGCCGACGCCGACGATCGAGCCCACGTCCGAGCCAACGCCCACGCTCACGCCGACCGAGGGCACGGCGCTGCCGACCAGCACGGCGATCGTGCAGCCGACGCCGACGGGTGTAGCGGGCACGGTGCCGACACCGATTGGCGGCGGCGGACGAGTCGCGTATTTTGGCAACGACGCGCTGAGCGTGCTTGACCTCGCATCGCAGCAGCCGGAGTCGCTGTCGTACACTGGTGATCCGATCGGCCCGGTCTCGATCTCGCCTGATGGCACCAAGCTGCTGTTCGACATTGTCGATCCCAAGAGCAACACACGCCAGATCGCGATCGTCGAGCGCAGCACCGGAGCCGTGACGTTCTTGACCAGCGGCTCCAGTGATCATTTCCACCCGAGCTGGCGCGGCGATGGCCTGGCGATTGTGTACGCGTCGAGGGAGAACGGTAGCGCTGATCTGTATATGATGGATGCCGACGGCCAGAACCAGAAGCCGATCACATCCGGCGCGGGCGACGACCAGTATCCGTCGTTCTCGCCTGACGGCACGCGCATTCTGTTCGAGTCCAATCGCGACGGCTTCTGGGCGATCTTCACGGTCGATCCGCAGGGCGGCCCGGTCAATCGCGTCTCAACGCTGGGCCAGACCACGGATGACCGATCGCCGCGCTGGTCGCCGGATGGGCAGCGCATCGCGTTCGCGTCGGATCGCGATTATCCTGGACAGCGGACCGAGATCTACATCCGCAACCTGGATGGCACGCCCGACATCAAGGTAACCGACTTCAAGTCGGGCTCGGCGGATGGTCCAGCCTGGTCGCCTGACGGCACGCTGCTGGCGTTCTTCGGCGATCGCGCGGGCAACAACGACATCTACATCGTCGATCTCACGACCGATACCCTGCTGGACTCGCCTGCCGACGACCCGTTGATCAACGAGCGCTGGCCGAGCTGGGGAAAGTAAAATAGAACCTAGAACCTAGAACTGAGAACCTAAGGACGAAGATATAAGACTCGGTTCTAGGTTCTTGGTTCTAGGTTCTCTTCCTGGAGACACTATGCAACCACTTGTCGGAATCGTCATGGGCAGCGACTCGGATTTTGCGACGATGCGCGCCGCCGCCGAGATCTGCCAGCAGTTCGGCGTGGCACACGAGGTGCGCGTGGTCTCGGCGCATCGCACGCCCGACGATATGGCCGAGTATGGACGATCCGCACATGAGCGCGGCCTCAAGGTGCTGATCGCGGGCGCGGGCGGCGCGGCGCATCTGCCGGGAATGCTGGCATCATACACGCCGCTGCCGGTGATCGGCGTGCCGGTGCCGATCGGGCATTTGCAGGGCATGGACGCGCTAATGTCGATCGTGCAGATGCCGGCCGGCGTGCCGGTCGCGACGGTCGCGATCGGGCAGGCGCGCAACGCCGGACTGCTGGCCGTGCAGATCATCGCCACCTCCGACGAGACGCTCATGCAGCGGATGATCGCCTACAAGCAGGAGCTGGCCAGCGCCTCGCGCGAGAAAAACCGTACCTTGCAGGCACAGCTTCAGCCGACAGAGCAGTAGATCGTCACCACAATCCAGAGCAAGATCGCAGAGCCGACACGCTTGTCTCCCGGCAGGCGTGTTGTTTTTTTGAGCCGCAGCCTTTGTACGATCGGTACAAAAGAAGCACGTCAAATTTGGCATTTCTGACCGTAGCGCGAATGCAACATTTTGCTTATAGTGCCATCAACAGATTGAGCAACCGCAGCCAGTCTGAGACAGACCAAAAAGACGCGAATCGACTGCATACATGGGAGTTTCCCGCCGAGGTCGCGTAACACGGTAACCACGTCCAGCTTCACTTCGACAACCTATCGACAACAACAGGCAGTGCAGCCTTCGCCGTGCGTCGCGAAGGCTGTTTTTGTGCATCAGACAAGGAGCATGGGATGGAGTCGATCAACGGAGCGGATACCGCCTGGGTTCTAGTATCAGCCGCGCTGGTGATGTTGATGACGCCGGCGCTGGGCCTGTTCTACGGCGGCCTGGTTCGCCAGAAGAACGTGCTATCCACGATCATGCACAGCTTCTTTATGCTGGCGCTGATCAGCGTGCAGTGGGTGCTCTGGGGCTATAGCCTGGCCTTCGGCCCCGACAAAGGCGGCATTATCGGCGGGCTGGAGTGGATCGGACTCAACGGCGTCGGCGCTGAGCCCAACACGACCTACGCCGGGACGATCCCGCATCAGGCGTTCATGGTCTACCAGATGATGTTCGCGGTGATCACGCCCGCTCTGATCTCGGGCGCCTTTGCCGAGCGTAAGCGCTTCAAGTCGTTCGCGATCTTCTCGCTGCTGTGGGCCACGCTGGTCTACGATCCGGTCGCGCACTGGGTCTGGGCGGATGGCGGCTGGCTGCGCAGCCTGGGCGCGCTCGATTTCGCCGGCGGCACAGTGGTGCATATCACCTCGGGCGTGTCGGCGCTGGTCTGCGCGCTGATGCTCGGCAAACGCATCGGCTACGGCGAAGAGCCGATGGCTCCGCACAACGCGACGATGACGGTGCTCGGCACGGCGCTGCTCTGGTTCGGCTGGTTCGGCTTCAACGCCGGCAGCGCGCTCGGCTCGGGAGCCTTGGCGGTCAACGCATTCATCACCACCAACTCGGCGGCGGCGATGGCCACGCTGACCTGGATGACCGCCAGCTGGATTCGGCATGAGCGGCCCAGCGTGCTCGGCGCGACGGCCGGCGCGGTCGCTGGTCTGGTCGGCATCACGCCGGCGGCCGGCTTTGTTACGCCGATGGCGGCGCTGCTGATCGGCTTTGCGTCGGGCCTGATCTGCTTCCTGGTCGTCGAGTTTATCGTGCGTAATCGCGTCGACGACGCGCTGGACGTCTTCGGCGTTCACGGCGTCGGCGGCATCGTGGGCGCGCTGCTGACGGGCGTCTTCGCGACGACGGCGGTCAACCCGGCGGGATTGGATGGATTGCTGGCCGGCAATCCGGCGCAGGTCGGCGTGCAGGCGCTGGCAGTGGTGGTTGTCGCGGCCTACGCGGCCGGCGTGACCTGGGGTCTGTTGAAGCTGATCGACATCGTCTGGGGCCTGCGCGTCTCGGCCGACGAGGAGCGCACCGGCCTGGATACCACGCAGCACGGCGAGCCCGCGTATCAAGGCATCTAATCAAGAACAAAGGAACAAAGAACAAAGGCGCAGGAACGCAGCCGGATCGATGCCTTGTTCTTTGTTCTTCCCAATCGATTTGCAACCCATGTAGAGGAGGAACCATCATGGAACTGGTACTGGCTCTGATTCTGTTCATCGGCTTGATTGTTAGCTGGCTGATGCTCCCCGGCTCGACGACTGACCAGCCTGTGGTCGCCGCCGAAACCACCGACCGCAGCCCGGCGACGGTTAGCCAGCCCGCCTGATTATCTCTGCTCTCCTCGTGTGCGCCGCTCTGAGCCATGTTGCTCGGGGCGGCGTACTCGTTTCGGGTCGAATCCGGAAATCCGGTCTTGACAAATGCCACGCGGGATAGTAAGCTTGCGCCCAACACGAACGAGGTTGGAATGAGCGAACGAACGATCCAACTGAATAGCTGCAAAAAAAGCGCGAGCAAAAAAAGCCGGGCCATACGGTCTGGTTAGCGCGCGTTCGTGTAGAAAAACGTTACGAGACACACCGCCTGACCAGACAATGGTCGGGCGGTTTTTATTTGCCGTCAAAGGCATAAGGAGCCATCCATGATCACGCCGACATCGAAACGCCTGCTCGACACGGTTCACACGTCCGCCGCCCGGAATGATCGCAACCGCAGGAGCAGAGCAGATGCCAGGTCACAATCGCAACGTGCAGATTATCGATACGACGCTGCGTGAAGGCGAGCAGTTCGCCCATGCCCACTTTAGCCTTCAGCACAAGCTGGAGATCGCCCGCCTGCTCGATGCGTTTGGCGTCGAGTATATCGAAACCACCTCGCCGGTCGCCTCGCCGCAGAGCGAGCACGATCTGCAAGCCCTCGTCGCGCTGAACCTGTCGGCGCGGATTCTGACTCACACTCGCTGCAATCTAGAAGACGTTCGCCGCGCTGTCGCCTGCGGTGTGCAGGGCGTCAACCTGCTGTTCGCCACCTCCTCGGTGCTGCGCAGCGCCAGCCACGGCCGGAGCGTCGGGCAGATCCTCGAAGAAGCGGCGCGCTGCATCGCGTTTTTGCAGGCGGCCAACGTCGAGGTCCGCTTCTCGTGCGAGGATGCGTTTCGCAGCGATGCAGCCGATCTGTTCCGCATCTACACCGCCGTCGACGCGCTGGGCGTCGATCGCGTCGGCATCGCGGATACGGTCGGCATCGCCACGCCGCGCGAGGTCGAGCAGCTGGTAGGGCATGTGCGCGCTGCCGTGCGCTGCGACATCGAGTTCCACGGCCACAACGACGGCGGCTGCGCGATCGCCAACGCCTACGCTGCCGTGCTGGCCGGCGCGACACACATAGACACGACGGTGCTGGGTATCGGCGAGCGCAACGGCATCACGTCGCTGTCGGGATTGATCGCCCGGCTGTATCTCTCCGCTCCCGAACTGGTCGGCCGCTATAACCTGCCGCTGCTGGGACCGATCGATACCCTGGTCGCCGAGATCGTCGGCGTCGAGATCCCGTTCAACTCCTGCATCACCGGCCAGACCGCGTTTACCCACAAGGCCGGGCTGCACACCAACGCGGTCCTGCGCGACCCACAAGCGTATGAAGTCCTCGATCCGCAGGTCTTTGGCCGTGGTCGCGACGTGCTGCTAGGGCACCGTCTGACGGGCCGCAACGCGATCGCGCACCGCGCGCGGCTGCTGGGCCTGGACCTGCCCGACGCCACGCTCAAAGCGATCACGCAGCAGATCAAATCCCGCGCCGACGAGCGCCCGCTCACCGACACCGAAGTCGACGCGCTGCTGCTGGCGCATGCACTGCCGGGAGACGCCGCAGTCGTCCCACATAGCGCTCCCGTTTCCATCGTATCCAAATAAAACACGCTCGATGTGGGTCGTGCTGATCGGGGCACGGCTGTCGTTTCGCGCACCCAAAATCCGGCAACGATCGAAGTTGAGGTACAAAAATGGCACAAACACTGGCTGAGCAAATCCTTTCCCAAGCCGCAGGCCGCCCGGTTCAGGCGGGCGAAGTCGTCACTGCGCGAGTGGATCTGGCGATGGTTCACGATAGCATCGCGCCGAGCGTGATTCGCATTCTGCATGAGCAGCTGGGAGCTGAGCGCGTGTGGAATCCCGAGCGCATCGCGGTGGCGATCGATCATGTGGCTCCGGCGGCCAATCTCCAGACGGCGGAGTCGCAAAATAATCTGCGCGGCTGGGCGCGATCACAGCAGATTCCTAATCTTTTCGACGTCGGACGCGGCATCGCGCATCAGGTGCTGATCGAGGAGCGGCTGGCGCGGCCAGGCTTGCTGATCGTCGGCTCGGACTCGCACTCGACAGCCTACGGCGCGGTTGGCGCGTTCGGCACCGGCATGGGCGCGACCGACATCGCGCTGGCGCTGGCGACGGGCCAGACCTGGCTGCGCGTGCCCGAGACGATCCGCGTCCAGGCGCGCGGCAGGCTGCGAACCGGAGTTACCGCCAAGGATGTGGCGCTCAAGATCGCCCGTGAGCTGCGAGCCGACGGCGCGACCTACCAGGCGATCGAGTATCACGGCTTCGACAGCTTCTCGATCGGCGAGCGCACCACGCTGACGACGATGGCGATCGAGGTCGGCGGCAAGGCCGGCATTGTGCCGCCGACCGGCCGGGCGCTGGCCAACGAGTACGTGCCGGCCTGGCTGTCGGTCGAGCCCGACGCCACCTACAGCCGCACGCTGGAGCTGGACCTCGACGACCTCGATCCGCAGATCGCCGCGCCGCATCACGTCGACAACGTCACCGATCTGCGCAACCTGGGCCGCGTCAACGTGGATGTGGTGTATCTCGGCACCTGCACCAACGGGCGGCACGAGGATATGGCGGCGGCGGCGCGCATCCTGCGCGGGCGGCGCATCAATCCCCACGTGCGCATGATGGTCGTTCCGGCGTCGAGCGAGGCGCTCCAGCTGGCGATCGCTGACGGCACGATCTCGACGCTGCTGGCGGCCGGCGCCACACTCGGCACTCCCGGCTGCGGCGCCTGCATCGGCCGGCACATGGGCGTGCTCGGCCCGACGGATGTGTGTTTGTTCACCGGC
>DASWTW010000390.1:0-20948 GCA_036401895.1 Herpetosiphonaceae bacterium
CTGTTTACGCTCGCGCCCGAAGAGCAGATCACCGAGGCGCAGGCCGAAGAAACGCTGCGCTGGGTGCGCAGCGGCGGCACGCTGATCCTGGTCGTTCCCGATCCGCCGCTCTTCGGCAACCAGAACAAGCTGCTGGAACAGCTCCAGGCCACGGTCATCAACGACGACGATCTCGATCCGGTCGAGCGCGCCGAGGTGGTACAGCCGCTGCTGACCGATCCGCCGCTGCTGAGCGTGCCCGTCAATACGCAGAGCGTGCTGGAGCTGAGCCGCGACGATTATGTGCCGCTGCTCAGCAGCAAGCTCGGCCCGAGCGTGGTCGGCCTGCAAGAAGGTCGCGGCTACGTGTATCTCGCAACCTCGGTCTTTCCCTTCTCCAACCAGGGCCTGCGCGAAACCGGCAGCGCGGCGCTGATCCTGAATCTGCTGGCCCGCGCTCCCCGTGATGCGACGGTGCTCTTCAACGAGTTTCATCACGGCTACAACACGCCGCCCACGCTGCGTGGCGCGATTCTGCGCCAGTGGTGGGGCTGGTCCGCGTTCTATGCCGTGCTCGTGGTGGTGCTCTACATCGTTCTGACCGGGCGCCGCTTTGGTCGGCCGATCCCGCTGCGCGCCGATGTTGCGCGGCGCGCCTCGGCCGAATACATCCACTCGCTGGCGATGCTTTTTCGCCGGGCTAGAAAACAATCCTACATGCTGGAACATTACCGGAATCAGCTGAAGCGCCGTCTGGCACGGCCCTATGGCTTTGTGCCGCCCGCCGATGATGCGGCGTTTGTTAAAGAGCTTCAGCGCTACCACGGCGCCAACGACGAGCAGGCAGAGCGGCTGCGAGCGCTGCTGGAACAGTTCCGGCGGACCGCCAACGACGAGCAGCTGGTGCGGCTGGTGCGCGCTGCCGATGCCTTTGTCGACGGGAAAGGCCGCATCCGATGAACCAAACTCGCGCGCTGCCCTCGGTGCTTCAGGTGCTCGACGACGGACTGCGGCTCTACCGGCGCAATCTGTCGGGATTTTTGCTGGTCTCGACGGCCGTGCTGGTCGTGGTCGCGGTGCTGGCGCTGCTCTGCACGACGCTCGTCCGCACGCAGCTTGGCACCGGCATCGGCTGGACGCTGCTGCTGATCTTCGTGCTGATACTGCTGATCTATCCGCTGACGCTGTACAGCTTTGCGGCGCTCTCACGCGCTGCCGACGCCGCGCTAAGCAACCGGCCGATCACGCTGGCCGGAGCGCTGAGGATCGGCCCTGCGCGCGGCTGCGGCATGGTCCTGTTTAACATGCTGTTCAGCGTCGTCGCCTCGATCTTTGCCGGCGTCATATCAGTTGTGGTGTCGTGCCCTATCTTCTATCTTTCGATCCTCAGCGGCGTGCTGCTGTCTAGCGTCAGCAACCTGGTGGGAGCTTCCGCCGGTGTGTTTATCGGCGTCGTCGGCCAGATCTCAACGCTGTGGTCGCTGATCTCATTCGGCGGCTGGCTGGCCAGCACAGTCTATGCGCTACAGGCATTCGTGCTTGAGCAGCGATCGTGGGGCGCGGCGGCGGGTCGCTCGGTGGATCTGATGTCGGCGCGCTTCGGACGTAGCCTGCTGATGTTCATGGGCGCCGGCGCGATCTTCGGCACAGTGAGTCTGTCGTTTATCGGCACGCTGATCGCGACGCTGCTGATCATCCAGGAGCGGCTGGGGCTGACGATCCCGCCGTTCGCCGGCGATGCCGTGATTATCGCGCTGGTCGTGGGCACGCTGGTTGTGCTGCTGCCGCCGCTCTCGATCTGGATGGCGATGTTTCACCGGCAGGTCGCGCTTGAGCACGACGGCGACGAGCTGACGCGCCGGGTGACGGCCTGGCACGAGACGATCGCGGCCTGACCCAGAAGCGATCACCTACCTATTTCATCTCAGCTTTGAGGAGCATTCATGCTGGTTCAACAGGTCACCGAACATATCCGACGCGAGGCAGGTAAAGTTCTGGTCGGGCAGGAAGAGCCCTTTACGCATGTGCTAATCGCGCTGCTGACCGGCGGACACGTGCTGCTGGAAGGCGTTCCCGGCACCGCAAAAACCTTGATGGCCAAAACGCTGTCGGCGCTGATCCAGGCTGATTTCAAGCGTATTCAGTTCACGCCCGACCTGATGCCGTCCGATGTGCTCGGCACCACTATTTTTGAGATGAGCAGCAGCGAGTTCCGCCTGCGCAAAGGCCCGATCT
Source organism: Herpetosiphonaceae bacterium (assembly GCA_036401895.1). Classification (GTDB taxonomy): domain Bacteria; phylum Chloroflexota; class Chloroflexia; order Chloroflexales; family Kallotenuaceae; genus LB3-1. The sequence continues at coordinate 2,215 of DASWTW010000390.1, forward strand.
TTACCCAGGTGCTGCTGGCCGACGAGATTAACCGCGCTCCGGCCAAAACCCAGTCGTCGCTGCTGGAGGCCATGGAAGAGCGCCAGGTCACGATCGAAGGCGAGCGCATGCCGCTAGCTGAGCCGTTCTTTGTTGTCGCCACCCAGAACCCGGTCGAATATGAGGGCACCTATCCGCTGCCCGAGGCTCAGCTCGATCGCTTTTTGTTCAAGGTGATCGTGGATTACGCGCCGCAAAACGTCGAGATCGAGGTGCTGCGCCGCTACCACCAGGGCTTCGACGCGCGGCATCTGGAGCGCACCAACCTTCAGGCGTCAGTCACGCCGCAGGTGATCGCCCGCTGCCAGGCTGAGATCGCTGCGGCACGCGTGGAAGAAGGAATTTTCAAGTATATCTCCGACATCGCGCAGGAGTCGCGGCGGCTCCCAGATCTGATCCTGGGCGGCTCGACGCGCGCCTCGATCAGTCTGCTGCTGGCCTCCAAAACCTGGGCCGCCATGCAGGGCCGCGATTTTGTGACCCCCGACGATGTCAAGTTTCTGGTCAAGCCGGTCTATCGCCACCGCGTGATTCTGCGCCCCGAGGCCGAGATCGAAGGCTTGACCGCCGATGGAGCTGTGGATCGGATTCTGGCACGTGTCGAAGTGCCGCGTTAGGCAGGCCGAAAGGCCGGGGGTTTGGGGGAACACCCCCAAATATTCCTTCCCGTTCGGTTGATTCTGCACGAGACAGGACGCTTTATGCTGCCAACGCCACGTTTATTGTTTCTCCTGCTGCTGGGCGCGGTCGTCGTCGCGGGCGCGAGCTTTGCGCAGCCGCTGACCTGGCTGGCGGTGACCTATTTTGTCGCGCTGCTGGGCCTGGTGATCGCAGATTATGTGATCAGCACCAAGCCGGATCAGATCACGATCCGGCGGATCAACGAGTCCAAGCTTTCGCTGGGCGTGCCCAATCTGATCACGCTGGAGCTTGAGAACAGCAGCCCGCGCGCTGTGCGCTTCAAGCTGCGCGACGAGTATCCGTACCAGTTTCGCGCCGATACGGATCTGTTGAATGGTCAAATTCCGCCGCTGGATAGCGTCGAGATGCGCTATCATGTCACGCCGGTCCAGCGCGGCGATTACCAGTGGAGCGATACCAATCTGCGCTACCGCTCGACGCTGGGCACGTTTCTGCGCCAGGCACGCTATCCCACCGCCGACGGCGTGCGAGTTTATCCCAACGTGCTCGACGTGCGCAAGTACGATCTGCTGGCGCGCAAGGGCTTGCTGACCGAGCTTGGGCTGCGCAACGCCAAGGTCTTCGGCTCCGGCAGCGAGTTTGAGCGGCTGCGCGACTACACACCCGACGACGAATTCCGCCGTATCAACTGGCGCGCGACGGCTCGCCGCAACAAGCTCACGGCGATCGAGTACGAGACCGAGCGCTCGCAGCATGTGGTCTGTGTTCTCGACACCGGGCGGCTGATGCGACCACCGATCGGCGATATTCAGAAGCTGGACTACGCGATTAACGCGGCGCTGCTTACCAGCTACGTCGCGACACTGCGCGGCGATCAGATCGGGATGCTGACCTTCGCCGACGATGTGGGCGTGTATCTCGCGCCGCACAAGGGACGCGGCCAGTTCTATACGATGCTGGAGCTGCTGTACAACGTCCAGTCGCAGCCCGTAGAGGCGGACTATCGGCGCGGGCTGGGCTACCTCAGCGTCAAGAACAAGCGCCGCTCGCTGATCGTGGTATTTAGCGATCTGGTCACGCTCGACGCCGCGCAGCCGCTGATCGCCTACATGGCCCGGCTGGCCCAGCATCATCTGCCGCTGCTGGTGATCATGAACGATCCCAACATCACGCGGATCGCCGCACAGCAGCCCGTCTCCTCGACCGATGCCTACCAGCGCGCCGTGGCCGAGCAACTGCTCGACGAGCGCCGCATTATTCTGGACACGCTGAATCGCGCGGGCGTGCTGACGCTCGACGTTCCCGCCGATAAGCTCTCGGTAGCAGTGATCAACAAATATTTGGAGCTAAAGACCAGAGGCGTGCTGTAGCGGAAGTCACCAGCCCATCGTTAAAACGCAAGGCCCACCGATTCGATCGGCGGGCCTTTGCTGTGGCTTGTGTGGTTGAAACTACTGGCCGCCGCGCCGCTCGGCGTTGATAAAGCCCTGGATCGCGGTGAATGCCGGGCGCGGGCTCCAATCCGGGTTCAGAATACCGAACGATGCCTGCTCGTGCAGCTCGTTACCGGCGGTGCCCCAGGTGACGGCAAAGTTCAGGTTCCAGATGAAGACCACGCCGACGAAATCCTGGTACTGAGTCTTGGTGCGGAAGAGCGCGCCTTCCAGGTATTGCGCCTGCTGCTCGAACGAGATCGAGTTGCCGTACTCGTAGCCGGGCGTGTTGTTCTGCGTCGCCCAGCCCATCTCGGTGATCCAGATCTGCTTGTCGGCGAGGCCATTGTCGACCATCACCTGGCGCACATCCTCGATATGGCGGAAGTAGTGGGTGCGGCTATCTTGCCAGCCGGGACCAGGGCCGGGCTGATCGGGCCAGAGCGCATCCGGCGGGTTGAGCGCCGTCGCCGGGTGGAAGCCCTGCGCATCCATGTAATTCTTGATCTCGCCGCCGTTGTAGGTGTACATCGCCTTGTAGTAAGTGATGTCGTCGACGGCGGTGTTGACCTCGGTGACGCCAGTCGAGGAGAGCGCACCGACGACCACGACGATCGACGGATCGACCGCTTTGATGCGTGTGTAAGCCTCTTTCAGCATCTCGACATAGCGCCCGGCGTCTGCCTCGGTGACGCGGCCACCGTTCTCGACGGCCAGATTTTGCTCGTTCCAGATCTCGATCGAGTGCAGCTTGCCCTTGTAGCGCTTGGCTAGCTCTTCGACAAAGCGTCCAAAATCTTCTTTGTTCTGCGGCAGGCCATTATCGCCAGGCCGGCCGGTAGCCCAGTCGGGCGACTTGGCCACGCTCAGCATCAATTTTTTATTGCTGGCGGCAACCGTATCGACAACCTTATCCAGCTCCTGGAAGCCAAAGGTCCGATCCGGCACCTCGGTATCTTTCCACGGCACCTGCTGGCGAACCCAGTCCAGGCCCGCGATCTCCGCCAGCTTCATCACGCGAGCGGCGTCGGTATAGTAGAGCTGCGCGGCCGCGCCGTACTCAAGCTGAGATGGAATATTGGAGTTGTCTGCGCCGGCGGTGCCCTGCGGCGCGCTGGTCGCCGAAGGCTCGGCCGTCTCGGCTGGTGCGGTTGCCGTCGCGCTGGCGGTATCTGATGGAGCAGCCGTCTCCTCGGCGGTTGCCGTCGCCGGAGCGGTGGTTACAGTTGCGGAAGGGCTGGCGGCTGGAGCGGCAGTGGTTGTGCTTGGCTCGGGCGGCGCGGTTGTCACGCCACCACACGCGGCGATCAACGGCACGAGCAGTCCGATCAAGGTAAGAATGGCCCAGAAACGCGGTCCGTGCCATGATCGAGTCTTCACGAAAAGCCTCCTCAAAGTCTCTTAGGTCTGTGTTCGGCTCGGATTGAAGTCATAGTGCAAAGTGTACCAAACAAATAAAAAGGAAGAGCGCGAGCGATTCAAAGAATCCACCCTGCGCTCCTCCCTCCAACATTCCAAACTGCTCGCCTAGGGCTTGGGCATGTTCTGGATCGCGTTGAACGCCGGTCGCGGGCTCCAGTCAGGATTCAGGATACCGAACGATGCCTGCTCGTGCAGCGGGTTGCCCACACCCTGCCAGGTAACGGCAAAGTTCAGGTTCCAGACGAACATCGCGCCGACCCACGGGGCGTAGTTGTAGCGGGCAAGCTCGATGCCGCGCCGGATGTACTGCGCCTGCTCCTCGGACGAGTTGCACTGGCCGTACTCGTAGCCCGGCGTGTTGTTCTGCGTCGCCCAGCCGAACTCGGTAACCCACATCTGGCGATCGGCCAGGCCTTCCTGAACCATCACGTCGCGGATCTGCTCAAGGCGGCGGAAGTAGAACTCGGTGTTGCCGTTCCAGCCGTCGCAGACGCTGTTCTGCGGTCGGCCCGGATCGGGCAGCGCGTCAGGCGGGTTGAGTGTGCCGGCCGGGTGCACGCCGACGACGTCCATGTGCGTGCGGAAGCGCGGATCGCGGAACATAGCACGCAGGTAGGCCAGATCGCTGTAGGCAACCTCACGCTTGTTGGTCTCGGTGGGCGTGGGCGAGCCCGAAACGACGATCGCGTTCGGATCGGCGGCTTTGATCGCGTCGTAGCCGGCGACCAGCAGATCGACGTAGTAGGGCGCCTCGGCAACCACACCGCCGTTCTCGACGGCGTAGTTCTGCTCGTTCCAGATCTCGTAGGCGTGGACACGACCCTTATAGCGCGTGGCCATCGCGCCCATGAACTGCCCGAAGCGTCCAAAGTTAGCGCGGGTCGGCATGCCGTGGCCGCCGTCGACGGTGGCCCAGCCGGGCGCGCGCACAACGCTGAAGAGCAGCTTCACGCCCTTGCCGCTGGTGGCGTCGACGATGCGGTCAAGCTCGCCCCAGGCGATCGAGCCGTCGCTGTTCATGTGATCCTGCCACGGCACCTGCTGGCGAATCCAGGTCGGGCCACCGCTGAAGTTGTTGGCCTCGAAGCCACTCTTGGCCAGCGTCAGCACGCGCTCACGATCGACATAGTAGAGCTGGGCGTTCGAGCCATAGATGAACGGTTCCGGCATCGACTCCGATGGCTGGCGGTAGCGGAAGGCGCCGGTATCGACCTTGGACGGGTTCTGCTTGGCGTACTGATCGCCGAGACGGCCCAGCAGCACGCGGAAGGCCGGATCAGACTCGTTCGGGTGATACTCGAAGCGGTTGCGCTCGAAGTACTGGACCCAGTAGGTTTCGCCGGTATCGGGGTTGCGCTCCTGGAACGGCTCGGACTTGGGATAGCCGAAGACCAGCAGGCCGCCGTACTGCTCCCAGAAGGACTTGAACGGTCCACGGGTAGCGTCGTTGCGCAGCGTGTGCTGGGTTTCGCGGAACCAGGTCTGGTTGGCGTTGGTGGGGATCGATGCGACAGGCTGGAAGGGCGCCTCATTCTCGCGGCCCTTGATCAGCTCGTTGCCGAGCAGGCGGCCCAGAACATAGAAGCGGTTATTGTCGCGGCCGAAGTTCTCAGGATGCTCTTCCAGAACGGCGCGCTCGAAGTACTGCACGCGGTAGAACTTGCCGGGCTCGGTGAAGCTTTCCTGAACGAATGGCTCTGAAATGGGAAAGCCGAGGATGCGCAGCGCATTCGGCGTATTCTTCCAGAATTGCCAGTACCAGTTATGAGCAGCATGGCCCGTCTCTTGGAAATATTGAGCTTGCGGTGGCGGCGGGCTTGCTTCTGCCAGCGTGGGGACCACCAGCAGCGCGGCAAGCAGAACGAGCAGAGCGCTCATCGAGGCGCGTCGTCGCATGAATTCCTCCTTGGGGCCTTCTTCAGCCCAAAACCAGTAAGCGGACATCCGTAGAAGCGAACCTCATTATAGGGTCGCACCACTGATGTCGATGTGATAGACCGCTGAGCCAACGCTTCCGCGTCGCTGACGGGCTGCGGCGACAGCAAGCTCCACGGCAGCCTCCGGCGTCGTGGCCGCCTCCACCAGGCTTTCTGCGCCGCTGGGCGGCCAGCTCTGCAAGCCGATAACCGTCAAGCCGGCTCGACGAGCCAGCGCGATCTCCGAAAGCGTGCCCCAGCCACCGCCGACGGCGACGACGGCTTCGGCGCTATGGATCAGAATCACATTGCGCGCCTCGCCCATGCCGGTCACGATCGGCAGCACGACCGCTGGATTGGCTGTGTGTGCATCCGTCGATGGAAGCAGCCCAACCGTTAGGCCGCCAGCCTGGCGTGCTCCCCGGCAGGCAGCCTCCATCACACCACCCAATCCTCCACATAACACGATCACGCCAGCACGAGCCAGGCCAAGGCCAACTGCTTCGGCGAGTGCAAGCAGCGGCGGGTCCGCTTGTCCAGGGCCACAAACTGCGATGCGTAGAGGTGTAATCAAGGTGGATTCTTTCTAGAGGCTGGCGGGGAGTGTCATGTCTATCAGCGCGGCCCATTATACCAAGCTAGGCGGGACCGTCAAGCGGCACGTGCGCCAGCGTGTGATAGCGCGCGCCTGAGGGCCGAAGTTCGGAGCGCATCAGCACGATCTCACGCACAGGGAGTACTACTGATTGTAGTACTTTTGTCTGCTGCACAGCACCACTAATGGATACGAGTTGTAGGGGGTCTGGATCTTTTACACTGCGACCTAAGGTAAGATGCGGACTGAACGCACGGTCCTCGCTCGGAAAACCGAGCGGCTCGGTGTAGCGCTCGACATCGGACTGTAGCGCCTTGAGCGCTGGCATATCGCCGCTCACGCCCAGCCAGACGACGCGCGGCCGGATCAGGCTGGGAAATGTGCCTAGCGCCTCGGTCTGTAGCTGAAACGGTCGGTGGTGGACGGCGAGGCGCTCCATCTCCGCGATGATCGCAGGGACGGCGTCTGCGCGGGTGCTGCCCAGGAATTTCAAGGTCAGGTGTGTGCTGGTGGGATCGGCCCAGCGCACGGCCTGGGTGTAGCGGCGCAGCTGAGCCTGGAGATCGCTCATCAGCTGCTTAACCGCTTCCGGTAGATCGATCGCGATAAACAAACGCCATAGTTGCATGAACCAGCTCCCTCTTCACTAGAGCGTGTCCGGCAACCTGTCGCCGAACCATCTCAGCACGACAATCGCCGACACGCCTACCATCCTTTCGTCATCTGACAGTATAATAGGCGTCGATCATACTGTCCGCAGAAGGAGATCAGCGTGAATCATCCCGCTAGCCCACAGCCCGATGCCCTGCTCAACAACCTGCGACTGCTCTGCGCTCAATCGTCGGTTTCAGGACAGACGCGCGAACTTACCGAATGCGCCGACAGCGTTGTCGCGATTTTACGCGATGTCGGCCTGGATTGCCGAATCGTTCCGACAGCGGGCGCGCCGATCGTGATTGGACGCTATGACGCGGGCGCTGAGCGCACGCTGCTGCTCTACGGCCACTACGATGTTCCGCCCGCCGGGCTGCGTCGCTCCTGGAGCATCGATCCATTCCGGCCAACCGTGCGCGATAACAAGGTTTATGCTCGTGGCGCGGTTGCCAAGGGCGCGCTGGTGGCGCGTGCGGCGGCGCTCCAGGCGCTGATCGAACAAAAAGTTCCGCTCAATATCACGTTTGTGGTCGAGGGCGAGAGCCTGATCGGCAGCCCAAACCTTGGCGCAGCCCGCGAAGCGATCGGCGCGTGCAATCTTTCGCTGTGGAGCGGCGGCGGCTTCGATAGCGCGGGACTGCCGCTGCTCTATACCGGCGTCAAAGGTCTGCTCCAGGTCGAGCTCCAGGTCGCGACGACGACTACGGTTGTGCCGGCGACCTATGCCGCGACTGTGCCAAATCCGATCTGGACGCTGGTGATGGCGCTGAGCAGCATCAAGAGCGAGTTTGAAGAGATTCTGATCGAAGGGTTTTACGACGAGATCACGCCGCCCAGCCGCCAGGCGCTCAACGCGGTGCAGGGCCTCGACATCGGCGATCAGGCGCGGCGCGAAGCCTGGGGCATTCAGCAGTTTGTGGCCAATGTCGGCGGCGCGATGCTGACGCGCACCGAAACGTTCTCGCCAACCGTCAATATAAGCAATCTCCTTGTCAGCGGCAGCGCGGTGCCTTCGATCCCGCAGCGCGCCAGCGCCGAGATCCAGTTCCAGCTCGTGCCGGACCTTCAGCCGGCGCGCTTGTTCGAGCTGCTGCAAGCCCATCTGCAAAACCGGGGCTTCAGCGATCTCCATATGAAGCTGCTGCCAGGCGCGTACAAGCCGCTGCAATCCAGTGAGCTGCCCTTCGATGCCGCGCAGGCTGCGGTGCCGGTCTTTGGCAAGCCCGCACATGTGCTGCCGCTCACGCCGTTCTCGGCACCGGCTGCGCTGCTTGCCCCCGATGCGCCGCTGGTTAGCTGTGGCCTGGAGCGGCCCACCAGCTCGATCCTGGGCGCTGACGAGCATGTGCCGTTCGAGGACGTGCTGGCGCACACACGGCTGCTGACCGAGCTGATCACGCGGATTGCGGTTTGATGAGTTGGCCCTCACCCCTGCCTCATTGCGTTCGGCATCCCCTCTCCCGTTGCGACAGGAGAGGGGATTTTCGGTACTTCCTTGTCCCTTTGTTCGCTTGTTCCTCTCCGGTTCCTGGTTCTCGGTTCTTGCGTTTGTTCCTTTGTTCTTGGCTCTCTTGTTCTTGGTTCTCGACCGCCGTTTGACAACCCGCCAGCCGCGTGGTACTATTGCTCTCGTCGTCGCGGCGTGGAGCAGTGGCAGCTCGTCGGGCTCATAACCCGAAGGTCGATGGTTCGAATCCATCCGCCGCTACCAAACTTGATTGCTCATGTTGATGGTGCATTACGTATCACAGCATGAGCAATCACATTGCACGGCAACATGCGCTGGGGTAGCTCAGATGGTTAGAGCGTGGGATTCATAACCCCAAGGTCGGGAGTTCGATCCTCCCCCCCAGCACCACCGAGAACCGGCTCTCTAAAGAGCCGGTTTTGTCATTTCAGGATAGCTCAGCATGGCGGCACGAAAGGAACAGGTGCTCGCGTTCTGCGATCGGTATGCGCTGCTGCCCACAGGCGCAACGATCGTTGTGGCGGTGTCGGGCGGGCCGGACTCGCTGTGTCTTCTGCATCTGCTGCGTCGCATCGATCCGGAGCGCCGGCTGCGGCTGCATGTCGCCCATCTGGATCATCGCCTGCGTCCAGATTCCGCCGCCGATGCCGAGTTTGTCGCTCAGATCGCCGCCGAGTGGCAGATCCCGGCGAGCGTGGGACAGGCCGATGTCGGCACGATCGCGCGTGAGCGACGGGCCGGCATCGAGGAGACGGCGCGCGCCGTTCGATCGCGCTTTTTGCTGGAAACTGCCCTGACGATCGGCGCCGACACGATTGCGCTGGGACACACCGCCGACGATCAGGCTGAGACTGTGGTGATGCGATTGCTGCGCGGCGCGGGGCCGAGCGGACTGGCGGCGATGCGGCCCAAACGACCGGCGGATGAGCACAGCGGTATGTCTCCCCAAATCATGCTAATTCGGCCGCTGCTTGAGACGAGCCGCGCCGAGATCGAAGCCTATTGCACGGAGCAGCAGCTCACGCCGCGCTACGATTCCTCGAACGAATCGCCGATTTTTACCCGGAATCGTGTTCGGGGTTACATTATTCCGCTGTTAAAAACGTATAATCCAGCTATCGTGGCAACTTTAGGTCGGACAGCTCGTGTTTGCGCCGAAGAAGACGAGCTGCTGAGCGGGCTAGCGGAGCAGGTCTGGGCCGAGATCGCGCAGACAGATGCCAGCGGCGTAGCCTTCGATCGGCAGCGCTGGCAGCAGCTCCACCGGGCGCTTCAGCGGCGGCTGATTCGCAAAGCGGCGCAGATACTGGATACAACAGCCGAGCTAGAGGCGAAACATATGGACGCGATTCTGGCGGCGATTGCCAGCAACCGGCGACGAGTGCAACTACCACGAGGACTATGGTTCGTGATCGGACGGACGCAGCTCAAGCTACGCCGCGCCGAGACAGCCGGACCAGGCAAGCGGCCCTTAGATGGGTAGTGAGCGACAGGAGGGGCAGATGGAGCGTGACAGCAGAACGATTCAATCGATTCATGACGACATTGAGTATGTTCTGTTGGACCACGATCGTATCCAGCAGCGAGTTCAAGAGCTTGCCCAGCAGATCAGCCAGGACTACGCCGATGTCCAGGAGCTCCTGCTGGTAGGAGTGCTGAAAGGTTCGCTGATGTTCATTGTGGACCTGGCACGTTCCTTGCAACGACCCATCAAGCTGGACTTCATCGCCATCTCGTCGTATGGCCAGGCCACTGAAACCAGCGGCGTTGTCCGTATTCTGAAAGATCTCGATACCGACATCGGCAACCAGCACGTGCTGATCGTCGAGGATATTGTCGACAGCGGCTTGACGCTAGCATATCTGCGCGAAAGCTTACAGCGCCGCAATCCGGCCAGCCTGAAAGTGTGCGCGCTGCTCAACAAGCCCAGCCGGCGCAACACCAGCGTCGAGATCGATTATACCGGCTTTGATATTCCGAATGAATTTGTGGTTGGCTATGGTCTCGATTACATGGAGCTTTACCGCAATCTACCGTATGTCGGCGTGCTACACCCGCAGATCTACACATAAAACTGTTAACAAACCACGCCATGAGCAAATGGCGTATCACATTGGGTTATGAAAGGAACACATCATGGGAGATAATCGCTGGCTGCGTAACAGCTTTGTTTATCTCATCATCCTGGTTGCGGCCCTGGCGTTGATCGCGCAGTACATCAACAGCTCCAGCACCGGTGGCGAGGAATCGCTCACGTTCAACCAGGTCATCGATGGAGCACTGCGCGGCGACATCTGCCGGCTGGTCGAGTCGGCCGACGGCACGACTGTGGCCTACTACCGCCAGCCCGACTGCGGCGCCAACGCCAAGGCGACCGGCCGGGTTACCAAGAGCGATCGCACGCCAATCGCAGATTACCTGGAGACGGTCAAGAGCACGCGGCTCCAGACGATCCAGGCGCAGATTGCAGCTGGCCAGAGTGTAGCGATCCCCGAGTTTAAGACGCCGGAGATCGGTGTTGAAAGCGCAGGGCCATGGAACGGCATTTTGAGCGCCTTCACGGTCGTGCTGCCGATGCTGCTGCTGATCGGCTTCTTTGTCTTCTTTATGCGCCAGGCGCAGGGCTCGAATAACCAGGCGCTGAGCTTCGGCAAGAGCCGCGCGCGCATGTTCACGGGCGACAAGCCGACGGTGACCTTTGCAGATGTGGCAGGCCAGGAAGAGGCCAAGCAAGATCTGACCGAGGTCGTCGAGTTCTTGAAGTTCCCGGATAAGTTCGCCCAGCTCGGCGCGCGCATTCCTCGCGGCGTGCTGATGGTGGGCCCTCCAGGCACCGGCAAGACGCTGCTCAGCCGTGCGGTTGCCGGCGAGGCGGGCGTGCCCTTCTTCTCGATCTCCGGCTCTGAGTTCGTCGAGATGTTCGTCGGCGTGGGTGCGAGCCGCGTGCGTGATCTGTTCGATCAGGCCAAGCGCAACGCTCCCTGTATCATCTTCATCGACGAGATCGACGCGGTTGGTCGCCAGCGCGGCGCGGGTCTGGGCGGCTCCCACGACGAGCGCGAGCAGACGCTCAACCAGATCCTGGTCGAGATGGACGGCTTCGACACCAACACCAACGTGATCGTGATCGCCGCGACCAACCGGCCCGACGTGCTCGATCCGGCGCTGGTGCGGCCCGGCCGCTTCGACCGCCAGGTGATCCTGGACGCGCCGGATATTCGCGGACGGCTCGACATTCTCAAGGTTCACACCAAGGGCAAGCCCCTGAACGAGGATGTGAACATGGAGGCGATCGCGAAGGTCACGCCGGGCGCCTCAGGTGCGGATCTGGCGAACATCGTCAACGAGGCGGCGATTCTGGCGGCGCGGCGCGGCAAGAAGCGTATCAGCAATATCGACCTTGAGGACGCGACCGAGCGCATGATGCTGGGCGGTCCCGAGCGACGCTCGCGCGTGATGACGCCGGCCGAGAAGCGGCTGACGGCCTATCACGAGGCCGGCCACGCGATCGTCGGCGCGGCGATGCCGAAGGCCAACCCTGTGCATAAGATCACGATCGTGCCACGTGGCCGGGCCGGCGGATATACGCTGTTCCTGCCCGAGGACGATCAGAACTATCGCACGGTGCAGCAGTTCGAGGCCGAGATGGCCTACGCGCTGGGTGGCCGCGCTGCCGAGGAGCTAATCCTGGTAGACTACACCACGGGCGCGGGCAGCGACATTCAGGCGGTCACGCGCACCGCACGCGCGATGGTTACGCGCTTCGGCATGAGCGAGAAGCTCGGTCCGATCCAGCTGGGCGAGGCGCAGGAGATGATCTTCCTGGGCCGCGAGATCTCGGAGCAGCGCAACTACTCCGAGGAAACGGCGAAGCAAATCGATGCCGAGGTCAAGCGGCTGGTCGATGTAGCTCATGAGCGCGCGCGGATCGTGCTTGAGAACAACGTGGACGTGCTGCATGACCTGTCGAACAAGCTGCTTGAGGTCGAGACCATGGGCGGCGAAGAGCTGCGCGAGATCCTGAGCCGCGTGCGGCGCTACGATCCGAGCGGCAACGGCCATGTCACGCCGACGCCATCGCCGCAGAACAGCGTTGTCGTCGCGCCGGGCAGCACCGCGACCGAGCTGTAAGCGTTCGTTCATCGACGGCGGCCCACGGGTATTTCCCGTGGGCTTTCTTCTTGCGATCGATTCAGCACAAGATCGGTAGCCTGTGGTTGCCCATCGGCGCCGGGCTGGCTATAATGAGGGCTGCAAACCACTTGAAAAGGAGATAGATGTATGTCCGGCCATTCCAAATGGCATTCTATTCGTCGCACCAAAGGCGTTTTGGATCAGAAGCGCGGCGCGCTCTTTACGAAGCTTGCACGTGAAATCACCGTCGCGGCGCGTGAAGGCGGCAGCGGCGATGCAGATATGAACTTCCGGCTGCGGCTGGCGGTGGACAAAGCCCGGCAGAGCAACATGCCGATGGACAATATCCAGCGTGCGATCGATCGCGGCATGGGCAAGGGCGCCGAGACGGCGATCGACGAGATCTACTACGAGGGCTATGCTCCCGGCGGCGTCGCGATCATCGTGCAGGCGGCGACGGATAATCGCAACCGCACGGCGGCCGAGGTGCGCTCGACCTTCACCAAGGGCGGCGGCAACCTGGGCGAGTCCGGCTCGGTGTCGTGGATGTTCGAGAACAAAGGCCTGATCACGATCGAGTTTCCCGACGGCCAGAAGTTCGATCCCGACGAGGTGATGCTCCAGGCGATCGACGCGGGCGCGGATGATGTCGAGGTCGACGGTAACCAGGTCGAGATCTACACCGCGTTCGAAGATCTTAACACGGTGCGAACGGCGCTTCAGGGTGCCGGGCTACCGATCACCAACGTCGAGCCGCTGATGAAGCCGACCACGCCGTTCACGCCCGACAGCGAGACGACGGCGATGCAGGCGCTGCGGCTGATGGAAAAGCTCGAAGACCTGGACGACGTGCAAAAAGTCTACTCGAATCTGGATGTTTCGGAAGAGCTGGCAGAGAAGTTTGCAGAGTCTTAGATTAGAACAGAGAGTTTCAGGCCCTCACCCCCTGCCCCCCTCTCCCGCTACGGCAGGCGAGGGGGAGTTATGGTTCTACTTTGTGCTTTTGCTCCCTTGTTCCTTTGTTCGCCCGGCGGGCACCCGGAACCAAGAACCAGCAGCGCGAACCTGCCGGCGAGTTCTTGGTTCTGTGTTTCGCGCAGGCTTCTGCTCGCATCTCGCGGGTACTGTTCCTGCTGAGTAGAGATGTGGTCAAAAGTAGAAGCTTTGCGCTTCGTTTATTCCTTTGTTCGCTTGTTCCTTTGTTCCTTTGTTCGCTTGTTCCTTTGTTCATTCGATCCTAGGTTCTAGGTTCTTGGTTCTAGGTTCTTGTCTATGCGTACACTCGGCATCGATCCCGGCACCGCGATCATGGGCTGGGGCATTGTAGAAGAAGACGGCGTGGGCGGTCTCAAGTGTGTCGAGTATGGCGCGCTGACGACGTCCAAAGAGCTGGCGCTGGCGCAGCGTTTACAGCTGCTGCATCGCGGCCTGATCGCGGTGATCGAGCAGTACAAGCCGGAGACGGCGGGAATCGAAGAGCTATTCTTCGGTAAGAACGTCAACACGGCGCTGGCGGTCGGTCATGCGCGCGGCGTGGCGCTGTTGGCGCTGGCGGATGCCAACATTCCGATCCAGGAGTACCGGCCGCTGGCGGTCAAGCAGGCCGTCGCGGGCTACGGAGCCGCCGACAAAAAACAGGTGCAGGAGATGGTCCGGCTGACGCTGGGACTGGATCGGATTCCTAAGCCCGACGATGCCGCCGATGCGCTGGCGATCGCGATCTGCCACGCCTACACCGGGCCAATTCTTGCGCGCTACGCTGAGGAGTAATCTGTGGGAAGCGCAACGATCGACAGCGTTGGCTTTCTGAGAAGCTATGACACAACCCTGGCAACCACCGGATCTTGACGAAATTCGTCCTGACCGTTTCATCATCAATAACGATAAAGTGCGGCCGGTTCTGCGCGGCGAAGGCGTGACCGTCGGCAAGTTCTTTGAGCTTGTGACCTGGCGGCGCGAAGGCCTGATCGGGCGGATTCGGATGCGCGGCTTTAATGTCCGCACGCTGGAAGATCGCGTCACGACGCTGCGCGGCGTCAAGTCGGTCGACCCGCCGGGAGCGGAAGGTGTGCGCGTGCTGCACCATCCCAAGGAGCGCATCGCCCACTTCGATTCTGCGCGGCTGCACTGGTGCGACCTGCCGACCATCGATCACGGCGGCAAGCCTGCGGTGCGCCTGCCCGTCAACGTCGCGATCCGGCGGCGCAAAGGACGCGGTCACGCCGACTACTACATCACGGCTACGGTCGGCCACGGCGAGATCAACTTTGTGCCCACCAAAGAAGTCGCCGCCCTGATCCACGCCTACAGCCAGATCGCGCAGGAGCACACGCCGGTTGTGCGCTACACGCTCGCCGACGAGATCTACACCATCCCCCGACAGCAGGCGCTGCTGCCACCGCAGCATCAAGAAGTGCTCGAAATGCTGGCCGTAGACAAAGCCGAGCCGTGGAGCATTCCCGCGCCCGTCTTCGATCTGGCCGCAGGCGTCTTCGCCAAGCTCGGGATCGACCTCCAGCCCCAGCAATAGTTCATCCAACATCTTGTGCCGGGCATCTCGGCTGAGATGCCTGTGCGCCAGGCTTTTTTCCGCTCGCTCAACCTCCCTTATCACCACATTTGCCTCCCAATCTGCTGCTCGATTTTGCAACCAGAATCGATTTTTCTGTGTTTCAGAATATAGAAACGATTAACAGACAGGCGGCGTGGCTCGACGCTTTCACCCCTTTGATGCCGGAGCCAGACACGTGAAATACACATACGTGCAAGGAGGCAGTAATGTGGGCAGGTAATGATGATTGGCTCGTGCGGGAGCATCAGCAGGCGCTGCTTCAGGAAGCGGAGCAGCGGCAGCTCATTGAGCTCGCCGAGAGCGGGCAGCCCGCCAGAAGCCGCTACTACAACCAGGCGCTCTTCTGGGTTGGGCAGCGGCTCACAGGCTGGGGCGTACGACTTCAGGAGCGCTACGCACCGCCGGCATCCTAGTACGAATTATGTAACGTCTAGCCGACTTAAGGTGCTGGCAGTCCGTGAGGCTAAGGTGTTGAATGCGCGTATTGCGGGAGGTTCATATGGCAGCGATGGTAATCTTGAGTATACTGTTGATCGGTCTGATCGTCTTTGATCTTGCAGCGCTGCGCTGGGGCGTCGACAGCAGCGATCGTAGCCCACGACCCAGCCTTGAGCGGCAGCGCTGGCGAGGCATACATGGCAACTGAGCCGGGCTTCCATCCGTGCCCTGACGACCTCGAAGCGGCGCTGGCGACAAATGTCGATCGCTGCTTCGAGTGTCTGGTGCTGACGTATCAGGATCGGCTCTACTCGTTCGCGCTGCGACTGACGCACAACGCGCAAGACGCCGAAGAGATCGCGCAGGATGCGTTTGTGCGCGCGTACCGGGCACTGGCCGGGTATGAGCCCGAGCGGATCGCGACGCTGGCGCTGCGACCGTGGCTGTACCAGATCACCCTGAACGTGTTTCGCAACCGCGTACGCAGCCGCCAGCTTCCGGTCCTACCGCTTGACGAGCTAGGGCACAATCCTGAGTTCGATCTGGTCGATCAGCATGAGCGACCCGACGCGGCGCTGGAGCGAGCCGAGCGCGAGCATGAGCTGAGCGCGCTGGTTGGCGCGCTTCCCGAGCGCTACCGGCTGGCGGTGGTGCTGCGCCATGTCGAGGGCTTTGGCTACGGCGAGCTGGCCGAGATGCTATGCCAGCCGGTGGGAACGATCAAAGCCAACGTGCATCGCGGCACCAAGCTGCTGCGCGCAGCGCTCGAACAACAGATGCAAGAGGTGGATTAATGCCCCAGTCAGAGAATAACTCGCTCGCCGAAGCCCGTGACCTGCTTCAGAGGCTGCGCCAGATCGACGCGGTGCAAGCTCCGCCCACGCTGCTCAGCAGCTGCATGGAGCGCATCGGCTCCGGCGATAGCTACGCGATCCTGGAAACGCCGATCGGCGTGCTTTTCGTGGCCTATAACGATGTCGGCATCTCAGCGGTGATGCAGGCGGAGGATGCAGCCGAGTTCGAGCGGACTTTTCGCGCGCGCTTTCAACGCCCGATCCGCGCCGAGTCTGCGCTGCCGGAGTCGCTCGCACGGCCGCTCGTCGAGCAGCTGAGCGGCAAGTCCAGCCCGGAGCTGCACTTCGATCTGCGCAATGTTTCGGAGTTTGAGCGTGCCGTGCTTCTCAAGGCGCTGGAGATTCCACGCGGTGAGGTGCGGCCGTATAACTGGATCGCCAGGGAGATCGGACGACCGAAAGCGGTGCGCGCGGTCGGCACGGCGCTGGGCAGCAACCCGATCCCGGTGCTGATCCCGTGTCACCGCGTGGTGCGCAGCGACGGCCAGATCGGCGAGTATATTTTCGGCAGCAGCAACAAGCGTAAGCTGCTGAACGTCGAGGGCGCCGATCCCGAGCTGCTGGAGCGTCTTGGCCGCTCGGGCGTGCGCTTCCTCGGCGACACATCCGACCACACGTTTTGCGTGCCAACCTGCAACGGCATGCATCATCGCGCAGACAGCCACATCGTGCGCTTCCACTCCGATCAGGAGGCGCTCAGCGCGGGCTTCCAGCCCTGTAACGCGTGCCGGCCAGTAGCAGTCTCGTGACGAGGCGCGTGCTGAATACCAGGCATAAAACAATGAGGCTGGATCAACATCCAGCCTCATTCTTCGATCATAGGAACAATCGATTACCGGCGGCGGTTGCGCAGGAACGGCGGAATATCCAGATCGTCCGACACATTGTTGAACGAGGGCGCCGGGCGCTGCTGCTGGGGCTGCTGCTGAGGCTGCGCCGGGCGCTGCTGATAGGCGGCCTGCTGCGGATGCGGCGGCTGGCTCGGCATCACGTTGCTGGCCACGTTCGGAAACGAGCGCGTGCGCTGCGTCTGGCGCGGCACGCTGTCGAAGCCGGTCGCGATCAGCGTAATCTTGACCTCGTCGCGCATGTTGGGATCGATCGTCGCGCCGAAGATGATGTTGGCGTCGGGATCGGCCGCGCGGGCAATGATGTCGGCCGCCTCGTTCAGCTCCTGAATGCCCATATCTTCGCCGCCTGAGACGTTGAAGAGCACGCCCTTCGCGCCGTCGATCGACAGCTCAAGCAGCGGCGACGAGATCGCCATGTTGGCCGCGTCGACCATGCGATTGTCGCCGGAGCCGCGCCCGATCGCCATCAGCGCTGAGCCGGCCTGGGTCATGATCGCCTTGACATCGGCGAAGTCCAGGTTGATCAGGCCGGGCTGCATGATCAGATCCGAGATGCCCTGAATGCCCTGGCGCAGCACATCGTCGGCCATGCGGAACGCTTCGAGCATCGACGTGTTGCGGCTGGTGATCTGCAACAGCCGATCGTTCGGAATCACAATCAAGGTATCGACGACCGGCTTGAGCTGCTCGATGCCCTGCTCGGCCACCTTGCGCCGATGCGCGCCCTCGAAGGTGAACGGACGCGTCACGACG
Source organism: Herpetosiphonaceae bacterium (assembly GCA_036401895.1). Lineage (GTDB taxonomy): Bacteria > Chloroflexota > Chloroflexia > Chloroflexales > Kallotenuaceae > LB3-1. Next base: position 19,986 of record DASWTW010000390.1, read on the forward strand.
CCGACCGTCAGCGCGCCGAGCTCCTGGGCAATGCTGGCAATCACCGGCGACGATCCTGTGCCGGTGCCGCCGCCCATACCGGCGGTAATGAAGACCATATCGGAGCCCTTCAGCTCCTCGTATAGCTCTTCGGTGGTCTCCTCGGCCGACTTCTGGCCGATCACAGGGTTGCCGCCCGAGCCCAGGCCCTTGGTCAGCTTATCGCCAATCTGGAGCCGGGATGGCGCTTTGGAGTGCATCAATGCCTGCGCGTCGGTGTTGACCGTGATGAAATCAACGCCCTGCACGCCCATCTCGATCATCCGATCGACCGCGTTGGAGCCGCCGCCGCCGGTGCCGACAACCTTGATCATCGCCTGTCCGGTTCCCATGAACTCGAATCCGTTCCGACCTTCCATAACCTGCCTCCATAAGCAGTGGGAAGTGGGCAGCGTAGCGAACCTGGCCCGCCACGCTGTCCACAGCCCGCTGCACTAGGGTAGAAATTCTTTGAGCCAACCTTTGAAACGGTCATACACATTGCGCCAGTTACCGGGCTCACGCGGCACTGTCAGCGAGCCGCCCGGCTGACGCAAACCATTGATCATGCCCCACTTGACCAGGCCAACGCCTGTTGCGTATGGCGGAGAGTCTACCGCGTCCGACAGGCCCGTGAGATTCGACGGGCTGCCGATGCGCACCGGCATGCCGAGCATCTCGCGCACCAGCTCGTCGAAGCCGGGTAGCTGCGACGAGCCGCCGGTCAGAACGATGCCCGCCGGAAGCAGGCCCTCGTAGCCGGAGCGGCGAATCTCAGCGGCGATCAGCTCCACGATCTGCTCACAGCGCGCCTGGATGATCTGATTCAGATGATAGCGGCTGATCTCCTGGTGCTCGCCCGGCGCGAAAGACTCGGTTTTGATCAGGTCGTCCTCGCCCTCCTCAGGCTCCCTGGCGATCGCCGAGCCATACTTGAGCTTGAGA
>DASWTW010000391.1:0-7510 GCA_036401895.1 Herpetosiphonaceae bacterium
AGCGGCTGGTCCACCGCCGCCACGATCCCGCCCAGCAGCATCGCCAGATGCCCCAGCATCCGCTCGATCGTCGCGACTGTGAAGAGATCAGTGTTATATGCCAGCATCCCGGCCAGCCCGGATGCGGTCTCTTCGAACTCAAGGCTCAGATCGAACTTCACCAAGCCGTGATCGACGACAAATGGATCAACCTTCAGATCCGGCAGCTCCAAGGGTGCCACCAGCGCATTCTGAAGCGTGAACATCACCTGGAACAATGGATGACGGCTCAAATCGCGCGCCGGCTGCAACTCCTCCACCACTTGCTCGAAGGGCAGATCCTGATGCGCATACGCGCCCAGACAAACGGCGCGCACCCGCCCGAGCAGCTCGGAGAATGTCGGGTTGCCGGCCAGGTCAGCGCGCAACACCAGGGTATTGACGAAGAAACCGATCAGGCCCTCCGTCTCGGCGTGCGTGCGGCCGGCGATCGCGGTGCCGACGGCGATGTCGTTCTGGCCGCTGTAGCGGCTGAGCAGCACCTGCCAGGCCGCCAGCAGCGTCATGAACAGCGTTACGCCCTCACGCTGGCTCAACGCGACCAGCTCATCGCTCAAGGATTTGGGCAGCGTGAAGCGATGGAGCGCGCCCCGGAAGGAGAGCGCCGGCGGACGCGGGTAGTCGGTGGGCAGCTCCAGGACCGGCAGATCGGCCAGCTGCTGGCGCCAGTAGTTGAGCTGACGCTCCAGCACCGCGCCCTGAAGCCAATCGCGCTGCCAGACGGCATAGTCGGCGTACTGGATCGGCAGCACGGGTAGGGCTGGAGCTTCGCCGCTGACGGTTGCGGCATATAGCGCCGAGAGCTCACTGATGAATACGCCCATCGACCAGCCGTCGGCGATGATGTGGTGCATGGTCAGCAGCAGCACATGGGACTCGCAGTGCAGGCGCAGCAGCGTGGCGCGCAGCAGCGGGCCGCGCGCCACATCGAAGGGCTGTAGCGCTGCCTCGGTCGCCAGCCGCCGCACCTCGGCGTCCCGCTCATGCTCCGGCAGACGGGTACCCTCTGGGTGCAGATCGATCAGCGGCAGCGGCAGCGGCTGGGCAGCGGCGATCACCTGAGCCGGCTGTCCATGATCCGCCGTCTCGAAAGTTGTGCGCAGCACCTCATGCCGGGCGACGATCGTATCCAGGCTGCGACCAAGCGCAGCTATATCGAGCTTCCCGGTCAGGTAGGCGGCGAAAGGCAGATTGTAGATCGGATTGTCTTGCTCAAGCTGGTCAAGAAACCACAAACGCTGCTGCGCGAACGAGAGCGGCAGCGCGCCATCGCGGGGAGCCGGACCCAGTGGCGGCGGCGGTAGCGCGGCCGTATCGTACCGAGCGGCCTCAATCCGCTCACATAAACCGGCGATCGTCGGCACCTCGAATAGCACGCGCAGCGGCAGCTCGATCTGAAACGCTGCGCGCAGCTTGGAGATCACCTGGGTTGCCATCAGCGAATGGCCGCCCAGGACGAAAAAGTTGTCAAGGATACCAACTCGATCCAGATGGAGCACCTCGGCCCAGATCTGCGCCACGATCTCCTCGTCGGCTGTGCGCGGCGCGACGAAGGTATCCTCCGGCATCGGCCGGGCGCTGTCCGGCGCCGGGAGCGCACGGCGATCGACCTTGCCGTGCGCCGTAAGCGGAATAGCATCCAGCACCACGAACGCACTTGGCACCATGTACTCGGGCAGACGTGTTCGCAGGAAGGCGCGGAGTGAGAGGATCAGGCCCTCACCCCCTACCCCCCTTCCCCAAACCTCGGCTGGCTTCAGCCTCGGTTGCGGTAGGCGAGGGGGAACGGAATCACTTTCATCCTTAAGCCTTGGTTCTCCGTTCTGGGTTCTCCGTTCTGGGTTCTGGTCTTCGTTTTGTTCCCTTGTTTCTTTGTTCTCTTGTTCTTCTACAACGTACGCCACCAGCCGTTTCTCCGGGTGCCCGCCTGCGGGCGGCTCGTCCTCGCGCACGATCACCACTGCGTCGCGCACGCCGGAATACCTGCTGAGCACGGCCTCGATCTCGCCTATTTCGATACGGAAGCCACGGATCTTAATCTGCGTGTCGAGGCGGCCCAGGTACTCAATATCGCCGTTCGCTCGGTAGCGCGCCCCGTCGCCGCTCTTATACAGCCGCGCGCCGGGCGTGGCGCTGAACGGATGCGGGACGAAGCGCTCGGCGGTGAGCGCCGGCCGGTTGAGGTAGCCACGCGCCACACCGCCGCCCCCGACATACAGCTCGCCGGACACACCCACCGGCACCGGCTGCATCTGCTGGTCCAGAATATAAAGCTGAAGGTCCGGGATCGGCACGCCGATCATGCTTCCCAGCGCCACTCGCGCATCCTCAGCCGTCAAAGGCCGATAGGTCACGTGGACAGTGGTTTCGGTGATGCCGTACATGTTGACAAGCTGCGGCATCCGATCCGGGTAATAGGCAAACCAGGATTGCAGGCTGGCAAGGTTCAGCGCCTCGCCACCGAAGATCACCAGGCGCAGCGGGAGATCGCCGGCGCTTCCTGCCGCCTGTACGAGCTGGCGGAAAGCCGAGGGCGTCTGGTTGAGCACCGTCACGCGCTCCCGGCGCAGCAGATCGGCGAAAGCATCGGGTGAGCGACTGATCCAGTAGGGGACGACGACCAGCCGCCCGCCATAGAGCAGGGCACCCCAGAGCTCCCAGACCGAGAAGTCGAACGCCGTGGAGTGGAACAGCGTCCACACATCGCGTTCATCAAAGCGAAACCAGTCGTCGGTGGCCGCAAACACACGACCCGCGTTTGCATGAGTGACCTGCACACCTTTGGGCGTGCCAGTCGAGCCGGAGGTATAGATCACATACGCGAGATGATCGGGCGTCACAGCGTTGGGCGGCGGCGTGTCGGGCAAGCGGGCGATCGTCGGCCACTCCGCGTCCAGGCAGACGATCTGCGCCGCAGACTCCGGCAGCTCGGCGGCGATGCGCTCCTGCGTGAGCAGCACCGGCGCCTGCGCATCGGCGAGGATCAAGGACTGGCGCTGCGCCGGATAGGCGGGATCGATCGGCACATAGGCGCCACCCGCCTTGAGAATGCCCAGCAGCCCGACGATCACCTCCAGCGATGGCTCGATACAAATACCGACGTACACCTCGGGACCAACGTCCAGCGACCGGAGATACTGCGCCACTTGGTTGGCGCGTCGATCCAGCTCCGCGTAGGTCAGGGCCGTGTCTTCATACGTGACCGCGACGGCATCAGGCGTTCGCGCCGCCTGCGCCGCGAACACTGTATGGAGGCAGGCAGCCTGGGGATACACCGCCGGGCGCTCATTCGCCAGCCGCAGCAGCTGCTCGCGCTCGAACTCAGGCAGGAGCGGCAGCGCTGCCACGCGCAGATCGGGCTGAGCGATGATGCCAGAGAGCAGCGTCTGGAAGTGCCCCACCATTCGCCCGATCGTCTCCGCCTCGAAGAGCTCGGTGCTGTACTCCACCCATCCCGCCAGCCCTTCGGCGCTCTGCTCCAGGGAAAGCGTGAGGTCAAATTTGGTAGTCGTTCTGGTGATCTGCAAGGGACGCATCTTCAGGCCCGGCAGCTCCAGCGCCGGCATTGGACGATTCTGGAGCGCAAACATGACCTGAAAGAGCGGGTGCCGATCCAGCTCGCGCGCAGGCTGCAATTCTTCCACAACCTGCTCAAACGGCACGTCTTGATGGGCATCGGCGCCCAGCGCAGTTTCGCGGACCCGCTGTAGCACTTCGCGGAATGTCGGATTCCCCGCAAGATCGGTCCGCAGCACCAGGGTATTGACGAAAAATCCAATCAGCCCTTCCAGCTCCCGTCGCGTGCGGCCGGCCACCGGCGTACCCACCGCGATGTCGTCCTGGCTGCTGTAGCGGGCGAGCAACACCTGAAAGGCTGCCAGCAGCGTCATGAACAGCGTCACGCCCTCGCGCCGGCTCAGCGCAACCAGCTCATCACTCAGGGCTTTGGGAAGCGCAAAAGGACGCACCGCGCCCTGGAAGCTGAAGGCTGCCGGCCGTGGGTGATCAGTCGGCAGCTGAAGCGTCGACAGATCGGCCAGCTGCTGCTTCCAGTAGCCCAGCTGCGATTCGAGCACCGCGCCGGAAAGGCGCTGGCGCTGCCAGATCGCGTAGTCGGCGTACTGGATCGGTAGCGCAGCGCCGAATGTTCCGCTCGGCGTCGCAGGCTGGGCGGCGGCGAAAGATGTATACAGGGCCACCAGCTCCTGCATGAATACCCCGTGCGACCAGTCATCGAAAACGATGTGGTGCATGCTGAGCAGCAGCACATGGGTGTCCGGATCTTGCCGCAGCAGGCGGGTGCGGATCAGCGGGCCGCGCGCCAGGTCAAAAGGCTGGCGCGCCTCTTCGTTCGCCAGCCGCTGCACCGCCGCGTCGCGCGCATGCTCGGGCAGCTCCTGGAGATCGATCAGCGGCAGTGGTAGCACCTGCTGCGGCGCAATTACCTGGATCGGTTGTCCCTCGGGTGTCGTCGCGAAGGTCGTACGCAACACCTCATGACGCTCCACGATGGCGTTCAGGCTATGTTCGAGCGCCGCCACGTTGAGCGGCCCTTCCAGACGTAGAGCGTTGAACGTATTATAGGTTGAGCTGTCGGGCTCCAGCTGATCGAGGAACCACAGCCGCTGTTGAGCAAACGAGGGCGGAATATCGGCTGGTCTCGGCTGGCGAGGAATACCCGACTCTTTAGCGGAGGAGGCCAGCTCACCGCGTAACCGCTTTTCTAAGATGGCGCGCTTTGCAAGTGAAAGTTTCGCCCTTCGCAGCTCAATATCATCATCATGGGACATTTACGGCTTCTCCTCAACGCTGTGCTTCGGGATCTTCAGGCCTGAATCAGGCGGTCCAGCTCTTCATCAGGCAAGGATTCCAGCTCATCCAGGATCAAGTTTTCGATCGTTACCGCTATCTTGGCAATCGTGGGCGTTTCCAGGAAACTACGCAGCGTTAGCTCCACTTGAAAAAGATCGCGCACCCGTGAGATAACCTGAGTGGCGAGCAGTGAGTGACCACCCATATCAAAAAAGTTGTCGTGGATGCCGACGCGATGGAGCCGCAGCACGCCGGCCCAGCTCTCGGCCAGCAGCTCCTCCACCGGCGTACGCGGCGCGACGAAGGTATCGGCCGGCGCCGACGTGATCTCCGGCGCAGGCAGCGCCCGTCGATCAACTTTTCCATGCGCAGTCAGCGGCAGCGCTTCCAGAATCACGATCGTCGAGGGCACCATGTAGCTCGGCAGCCGTGAGCCGAGATGCTGACGCAACTCGGCAGAACTTAGAACCAAGAACTTAGAATCAAGGAGGGAGCCGGCCTGACTCGTGTTAGGTTCTAGGTTCTGGGTTCTAGGTTCTAGGTTCTCCGCGACCACATACGCTACCAGCCGCTGATCGCCCGGCGCGTCTTCGCGCACCACGACCACCGCCTCACGCACGGCCGCATGCTGCTCCAGCACCGCCTCTACCTCGCCCAGCTCGATGCGGAAGCCGCGCAGCTTGACCTGATCGTCGCGCCGCCCCAGAAACTCTAGATTGCCGTCCGCCCGGTAGCGCGCCCAGTCGCCGCTGCGGTAGAGTCTCGCACCCGGCATATCGGCAAATGGGCTAGGGATGAAGCGCTCGGCGGTCAGATCCGGCCGGCTGAGGTAGCCACGCGCCAGGCTCACCCCCGCAATGTAGATCTCACCTGGCACGCCGATCGGCGCCGGCTGTAGGTGCTGATCGAGCAGGTAGATCTGCGTGTTGCTGATCGGATGCCCGATCGTCAGATGCTGGCCGCCGGTATATGCTTCGGCGACGGTGGCGCAGACGGTGGCCTCGGTCGGGCCGTAGGCGTTGACGAAGCGCCGCCCAGCTGCCCAGCGCTCTGCCAGCGCGGGAGAGCAGGACTCTCCGGCGACGACCAGCGTCCGCAGCGCCGGTACGGCCTCGTCGGTCAGCACTGCCAGCGCCGAGGGCGGCAGCGTGACAACACTGATCGCCTGCTCACGCAAAAGCCGGAGCAGCGCCGTGCCCGGCAGCAGATCATCCCGTGTCGCCAGCACCAGCGTCGCGCCTGTCAACAGCGCCGTCAGCACCTCCGAGACCGAGGCATCGAAGCTGATCGAGGCGAACTGTAGCACGCGGCTGTCCGGTCGGATGTCAAAGGCGCGCACCTGCGCCGCAACGAGATTTCCCAGCCCGCGATGTGTCACCAGCACGCCTTTGGGCCGGCCCGTCGAGCCGGAAGTATAGATCACATACGCCAGGTTGTCGGCGTAGAGCATATCAGCTGGTGGCGTCGCCGGCTCCTGAGCGATCTGCTCCTCGATCTGATCGAAGCACACGTAGCGCGCCTGGGAAGCGGGCAAGCCGGCGAGGAGGTGCTCCTGGGTCAGCACCAGCGGCACCTGGCTATCGGCGAGCATGAACGCGAGCCGCTCCTGCGGATAAGCGGGATCGAGCGGCACGTACGCGCCGCCAGCTTTCATAATGCCCAGCAGCCCAACGATTAGATCCAGCGAGCGCTCCACACACAGCCCCACCCGCACCTCAGGACCGACGCCCAGCGAGCGGAGATGATGCGCCAGCTGATTGGCGCGCGCGTCCAACGTCTGATAGGTCACCTGGTGATCGTCCATGACCAGGGCGATCGCATCAGGCGTACGCAGCGCCTGCGCCGCAAAGAGCTGGTGAGCACACTGAGCCGGCGGTAGATCGGTCTTGGTAGCATTCCAGTCTACCAGCAGCTGCCGGCGCTCGGCCGCAGTCAAGAGCGGCAGATCTGCCAGCCGCCGATCGGGATTATCCGCGATGCCTTCCAGGAGCGTCAGATAGTGGCCCAGCAGCCGCGTCATCGTGGCGGCCTCAAACAGCTCCGTGCTGTAGACGAGCGTCCCGGACAGCCGGTGTGCATCCTCCTGGAAAGCCAGGACCAGATCGAACCGCGCCATGGGCAGCTGATCGCCCAGCGATTGAGCGGCGAGACCCGGCAGCGCCAGCGTAGGCATCGCGGTGTTCTCGTAGATAATCTCGACCTGGAACAGGGGCGCCTGATTGATCCTGCGCTCCGGGTTCAGCGCCTTCACCAGCTCCTCGAACGGGAGATCCTGGTGCGCGTAGGCGCTGAGGCAGACCTCACGCACACGTTTGAGCGCCTCGCGGAAGAGCGGATTGCCGGACAGATCGGCGCGCAGCACAAGCTGATTCACAAAAAAGCCGATCAGCTCTTCCGTTTCGGCTCGCGTGCGATTCGCCACGGCGGTACCCACCACAATATCGGTCTGATTGCAGTAGCGGACGAGCAGCATCTGGAAGGCGGTCAACAACGTCATAAAGAGCGTGGCACCTTCCTGCTGGCTCAACGCCGCAAGCCGGGCGTGCAGCGCCGGAGGCAGCGCGAACTCGTGGATCGCTCCCTGGTGCGTGGGATTGGCCGGCCGTGGATGGTCAGTCGGCAGCTGAAGCGCCGGCAGATCGGCTAGATGCTGGCGCCA
>DASWTW010000392.1:0-5421 GCA_036401895.1 Herpetosiphonaceae bacterium
AGAGCGTGGAGCAGCCCGCCGGCGAAGAAGACCGCCAGCGCCTCCCAGGGCAGCAGCTGCACCAGACTCGGCACCGCGACCAGCGACAGCGAGCCCATGCCGGCGTACATCAGGATCGAGACGATGCGCGGCAGCCGCAGCAGCTCGATCGGGCAGGCAGCGCCAGCCAGCGCCATCGCCCAGATCAGACTCAGCACAACCACCTGGATCGTCCCCGCCAGCACATTGATACAGATCGGCGTGTAGGTTCCCGCGATCACCAGAAAGATGTTTGCATGGTCGAGCGTGCGCAGAACTGTGTAGCGCCGTCCGCGCCACGAGCCGATATGGTAGATCGCGCTGATCAGATACAGATCGATCATCGTCAGGCCAAAGATCAGCATGGAGAGCCACTGCACGGAATCGTGGCGCGACTCGGCCAGCAGACCGAGCGTGACAACGATCGCGCCGAGGGCCGCAAGCGCATGTGACCAGCCGCGCAGCCGGGGTCGCTTGCCATGACAGGGAATATGTGCGGGGAGTCGCTGAGAGCTGAGAGATCGATCGCCGACCTGGACCATCCGTGCCTCCGGGGAGTGGGACGAGCTTCTGTCTTGTATGTAGCAGATTTGGCGGCGGCGCTCAATCTGCCGTTACGGCTCCTGCCGGCGATCCATTGGCGCTATGTCCTCGAATGACCAACGCGCTGTAAGAAGGCATGATGTACAATAAGCTTAGATTATTGAGATCGACATAGGTTCAGGTATGCCAGCCAGAGACATCTACCACGATATCGTAAAGAACGCGCTAACCAAACAACAGTGGACGATCACGCATGATCCGCTCCGGTTGCGATGGGGCGCTAAAGATATGTTTGTGGACTTAGGAGCAGAACAATTATTAGCAGCAGACAAGGCGGGACGTAAAATCGCCGTCGAGATCAAGAGCTTTATTGGTCCGTCACGAGTTGCAGATCTTGAACAAGCGCTCGGTCAATACACGTTATATCAGGACGTATTGAGTCAGGTTGAGCCGGATCGGGTCTTGTATCTTGCTATTCCTAATGCTGTATTTCTAGACCTTTTTACCGAGCCACTTGGACAACTCTTGCTCGAAAAGCAGCGACTCCGTTTAGTAGTGTTTGATCCTCACATGGAGGTCATTGACTCATGGATACCAGCACAAACTACCGAGAGTTAGTACAACAGATCTTGGCTGAGTACACACGCGTCCCATATGCTCACGGCGATATTACGATCGAGACTATTTTTGATACACAGGCGGATCGCTATCTATTAATGACAGTTGGTTGGGATGGACCGCGCCGTGTCCATGGATGCCTTGTGCATGTCGACATTAACCAGGGCAAAATCTGGATTCAACGTGATGGAACCGAAGAGGGAATCGCAACTGCTTTGGTTGACGCAGGTATTCCAAAAGAGCAGATCGTGCTTGGGTTTCAGCCTGCCGATATCCGCCGATATACCGAGTTTGCAGCAGCATAGAGGCCATCAATTCGCTGTTTGACCCGCCAGTGGATGCATGTGATTACAGGGCTAAAGAACGATTGACGACCGCCCGGCGCTGTGCTATAGTCCTCGCACTGACAACCATACCAATGGCTATGACAGGGACATGCGAGCAGTCCCACCGACGTTCAGAGAGCAGCGCAGCCGCTGGAAGCGCAGCCGCCGGTCCTGTCTCGCGACACCCTTGAGCTGTTTCGGCGAACTGGAGCATCCACACTAGCCGAATCCGGGACGCGCCCGTTCCAGCGCGACGGCCTGGTCATTCCGATGACGCGACGACCGGCCGAGTAAGGCCCCGACAGGGGCGAATGGTGGTGGCACCACGATGCGGCTGATAGCCCTCGTCCTCCGATGGACGAGGGTTTTTTGTGTCTCCAACGATCATGCACATCGTCCACCTGCGACGCGGAGATGAACGCAATCTCAAGGAAGGTGCAGTATGGAACGCATCAAAACCAATGAGCTTAGCTCACACATCGGATCGCAGGTGCGCGTCATGGGCTGGCTACACGCGCTCCGCAGAATGGGCGGCGTCAACTTTGTGGTAGTGCGCGACGGCTGGGGTACGATTCAGGCCGTGACCGAGAGCGAGGCCGCGCTGGAGCCGCTGCAAGGTCTCAACCTGGAAAGCGTGATCGCCGTCGAGGGCATGCTCGTCAGCGCGCCGCAGGCGCCCGGCGGCATGGAGCTACAGCAGCCGCGTATCGAGGTGATCACGCCGATCAGCGAGACGCCGCCGGTGACGCTGAGCAAGCGCGAGCTCAAAGCCAGCCTGACCACAGCGCTGGACCATGCGGTCATCGCCAATCGTCACCCAACCCGCCGCGCGATCTTCCGGCTATCGGCCAGCGCGATGGACAGCTTTCGCTCGACGCTGCGGAGCCGTGGCTTTACCGAGATCCAGACGCCGAAGATCGTCGCGGCGGCTACCGAGAGCGGCTCGAACGTGTTTCAGCTCGGCTACTTTGGCCGTCCGGCGTTTCTGGCCCAGAGTCCGCAGCTCTACAAGCAGATCATGGTCGGCGTCTTTGAGCGCGTCTTCGAGGCCGGACCGGTGTTTCGCGCCGAGCCCCACGACACCACGCGCCACATTAACGAGTATGTAAGCCTCGACGTCGAGTTTGGCTTTATCGAAGATCATTTCACGGTGATGAAGATGCTGCGTGAGGTGCTGGCTACAATCCTGGGCGATTTCGCCGAGCGGCACACGCCCGAGCTTCAGATGCTCAACGCGCAGCTGCCTGCGGTTCCCGCGACGATCCCGCACATCCACTTCAGCGATGCCCAGGAGCTGATCTGGCGGCGACATGGCGTCGACGTGCGTGGAGAGCCGGATCTTTCGCCGCAGGACGAGCGCTGGCTAGGCGAGTGGGCGCAGCAGGAGCACGGCAGCGACTTCCTGTTCGTCGTCGGCTACCCGATGCGCAAGCGGCCCTTCTACACGCATCCCGATCCGCAGCGGCCCGAGTTTTCCAACTCGTTCGACCTGCTCTTCCGCGGCACCGAGCTGGTCACGGGCGGACAGCGGCTGCATCGCTACGAGGATTATCTGGCGGCGCTCGCGGCGGCTGGGCTCTCGACCGAGCCGTTCACCTGGTATCTTGAGGCGTTTCGCTACGGCATGCCGCCGCACGGAGGCTTTGCGATTGGGCTGGAGCGCTTGCTGATGCAGCTCACGGGCGTTTCCAACGTGCGCCTGACAACGCTTTTCCCGCGCGATCTGAATCGCTTGGTTCCGTGATCGTTGCGCGGTTGCGGGGTACAATACGGTGTGATGAAACATCTGTATATTCATATTCCATTCTGCCAGCGCCGCTGCTCGTACTGCGATTTCAACACCTATGCCAACATGGAAGATCGCATCGACGCGTATGTTGCGGCGCTGTGCAGCGAGCTACGGGCCTACGCCGCCCAACATCCCGCAACCCGCGCCGTCGAGCTACTAGCGCCGCTGGAGCCGCTGACTCGGGCCTCGCTCCGCCCCACGATCTTTCTCGGCGGCGGCACGCCGACCATGCTTTCGCTGCCGCAGATGGAGCGTGTGCTGGCCGCCGCCAATGAGATCGTCCCGCTGGATCAAGCTGAAGTTACCACCGAGGCCAATCCCGGCACTGTGATCGACGAGGCGTATCTGCGCGGCCTGCGCTCGCTGGGCATCAATCGCATCTCGTTTGGCGTGCAAAGCCTCCACGATCCGACGCTGCGCGTGCTGGGCCGCATTCACACCGCCGCCGAGGCGATCGCAACCTATGAGCAGGCTCGGCGCGCCGGCTTCGATCGGGTCAACCTGGATTTCATCTTTGGCCTGCCTGGACAGACCGCCGAGCAATGGGCCTGGACGCTGGATCAGCTTGCGCCGCTGGACGCCGAGCATATCTCGCTCTACTCGCTGATCCTGGAGCAGGGTACGCCGCTGCATCAGCAGGTCACACGCGGCAGCATCACGGTTCCCGACGACGACGCGACCGCCGCGATGTACGAGCTGGCGATGGAGAAGCTGGCGGCTGCGGGCTTCGTCCAGTACGAGATCTCGAATTGGGCGAAAGATGCGAAGAACCTAGAACCTAGAACCAAGAACCTAGAAGCGAAGGAACAAACGATCAAACGATCAAACGAACAAACAGGCTCCAATCTTCCCCCTCGCCTACCGCACAGGAGCGGGAAGGGGAGCCCGCGACGGTGGGGGAGGGGGGAAGGCGAAGCCGGGGGTGAGGGCCAACTTCCATCGGGCGCGTGCCTGCACAACGTCGCCTACTGGCTCAACGCCGACTACATCGGCTGCGGCGCGGGCGCACACGGCCACATCTACCCACGGCGCTGGCACGACATCTTGAGCGTAGACGAGTATATCCGCACCTCGCGCGAGGGCAGGCTGCCGATCGCGGAGACGCTCGATCTGAGCCAGGACGATCTCTTCTCCGAGACCATGATGATGGGGCTGCGCCTCAACAACGGCGTCAGCTTCGCCCACTTCGCGGATCGCTGCGGCCACGAGCTGCGGGACGTGTACTCGGGTGAGATCCGGCAGCTGATCGATCTGGGGCTGATCGAGCAAGATTCAATCGGCATTCGGCTGACCGAGCGCGGCCGCATGCTGGGCAACGAGGTTTTTCTGCGCTTTCTGCGTGACGAGCCGTCGCAGGTGACACGCTAGAATCATCCAACCATAGAGCATGTGCGCGCTGCTCCGATCGTCATATCGGCCAGCGGAGCAGCGCAAACGCCATCGACTTCATATCGACGCACCAAAAACAGGAGCTTCCACCATGCAATCCACCCCACCTGTCGTGCCCGGACTTCCTCTCGTCGGCAACATGCTGCAATTTGCCAGACAGCGCCACCAGTTCTTGCAGGCTGCGCACAAGCAGTATGGCTCGGTCTTTTCGTTCAAGCTTGGCCGCCAGCCGGTCGTCGTGCTGATCGGGCCGGAATACCACCAGTTTTTCTTTGTCGAGACCGATAAGCTGCTCAATATCGAGAAGCCCTACCGTAATCTAGCCGCCTTGTTTGGCAAAGTTGCGTTTTTAGCGCCGCCGGATGTGTATCAGGAGCAGAAGCCGATCCTGTATGCGCCGTTCCGGCCGGAGAAAATGCAGCATTATGTCACGATCATGCAGCGCGAGATCCAGCGCTGGCTCGACTCGCTGGGCGACTCGGGCGAGATGGATCTTACCGCCGAGATGAGCAAGCTGGTGCAGGATGTCGCCGGTAACACCTTGATGGGCGAGGATTTCCAGCGCAAGGCCGGGCGCGAGTTCTGGGATCAGTATGCCGCGCTGGGCAAAGCGCTAAACACGGTCCTGCCACCGGACTGGCCGCTGCCCAAGAATATTCGCCGCGATCGTGCCAAAAAGCGCATGAGCGAGATCTTGCAGCCGATCATCGCCGAGCGCCGAGCGCATCCTGAGCGCTA
>DASWTW010000393.1:0-23775 GCA_036401895.1 Herpetosiphonaceae bacterium
AGAGAAAATCAAACGGCGGATTCACGAAGATCATCAGGCCGCTGACGAACGCATACATCGTCAGCACTACCAGCAGCGCTACCAGATACAGACCCAGCAGATAGCCGCTGCGTCCGAGCGGTCGCGTGATCAGCACATAGCCCTGTGGCCGCTTGCCGATGCTCAGCAGCGATGCCGTGGTGTAGAACGCCATCAGCAGCGTAAATACTCCGGTCAGCGAAAAAAACTGCTCCAGGCCAACCGTCCACTCACGCAGGAACAGGCCCCAGAACAGGACCGATGCGATCATCTCGATCACGATGCGACCGCTGCGAATATATTCGGAGAGCGCGAAGCCGGTAAAGACTCCCAGGCGGCGAAGTGCTAACATCAGCGGTCCTCGATCAAGCTTTGCAGCAAGGCTTCAGGCGATTCGACCTCGGCGGGCGGCGCTGCCGGCGCCGGCTGCTCGCCATTGACAGCGTTGAGATAAAACTGTTCCAGCGCGTCGGCCTCGGGCACCACCGATTGCACCGGCACGCCGTCGTCGAGCAGACGCCGCAGCACTGCCGACAGCAGCGCGTCCGAGGCCGGAAACAGCGTGATGCTGACCCGATCGCAGCGCACGTAGGGCCCGATCGCCTCAAGCGCGACCGCCGTGGCATGAGGCAGATGCGCCACCTGCACCGTCACGCTGTGGCCCTGCGCGTGCAGCTCGGCCATGGTCACAGTACGCGCGATCTTGCCGCCGACCAGCACGCCGACGCGGTCGCAGAGCCGCGCGACCTCGGTCAGCTGATGCGTACACAGAAAGATCGTATGGCCCAGATCTTTGAGCGTGCGCAGCAGCAGGATCATCTCGTGCCGCCCACCCGGATCAAGACCCGACGCCGGCTCGTCCACGATCAGCAGCTCCGGCTCGTGCAGCACTGCCTGCGCAATCCCGACGCGCTGCATCATGCCTTTGGAGTAGGTGCCGATTCGCCGCTCTGCCGCCTGGCCCAGGCCCACCAGCTCGATCACGGTGTCGATGCGCTCATGCAAACGCTTGCCGCGCAGATCCGAGAGCCGCCCCAGCGTCGCCAGGTACTCGCGGCCGGTGTAGTAGCTGCTGTAGTGCGGTCGCTCGGGCAGATAGCCGACGCGCGTACCCAGCCGGGCGCGAGCTGCCACGCCCAGGACGCGCACCGAGCCCTGATCCGGCTTGAGCAGACCTAAGATCTGGTGGATCAATGTGGTTTTGCCCGCGCCGTTGGGACCGAGCAGCCCAAAAGCCTCGCCGCGCGCGACTTCCAGATCGACGCCACGCAGCACATGCAGCGAGCCAAACGATTTATTGAGATTCGAGATCGAGATTGCTTGATCGGTCATGCGGTTGCCTTAACGAAAAGTAAATAACAGGTAAATTATAATCCTCGATTGGTCATTTTGCCTAAAAAACGCTGACTACAAGCTGAGGTCGTATCGCTCAAAGGGCCGCACGCCAGCAGGATCTAGGCCTGACGCGTCGATGTGTCTTCGGCGAGTGGCCGGCCGGTCAGCGTCACAAAAACATCTTCCAGCGTCGTACGCGTGGGCACAATATCCTCGATCGACGCGCCATAGGCATACAGCGTCTCGATCAGCCTGGGCAAGACCTGTCGCGGCTCCGAGGTTTTGACCGCCAGCTCGTGATGGTCGTCGACGGCCGCGATCGCCACCTCGCGCACCGACGGCAGCGCCTGAACCGACAGCGTCGCCCGTGGCGGGATCTGGCCGCGCACGTGGATCACCTCGGTCGCCACCGCCTGAAGCTTCAGCGCGGCCGGCGTTCCTTGCGCGATCAGCCGGCCGCGATCGATAATCGCCAGCTGCTGGCAGAGCGTCTCCGCCTCCGAGATGACGTGCGTGGTGTAGACAATCGTGCGGCCCTCGTCGTGCAGCTCGGCAAGCAGCACGTGCAGCTCACGGGCGCTCGACACGTCCAGCGTGTTGGTCGGCTCGTCAAGCACCAGGATCGGGGCGTCGTGGACCAGCGCGCAAGCAACTGCCAGCTTCATCTGCTGCCACGGCGCGTAGCTGGCCGCCGGTCGATCGATGAACTCCTGCATCCTCAGCCGATCCACCAGCCGCGCGCTACTCGTATCGCGCTCGCGACGTGGCACGCGCTGCCGGGCCGCAGCGGACGCAAGCTGATCGCGGCCGGTTCGCTTCCCGGATAGCTTGCGCTCGTCCATGGGCATCGCGCCGATCGCGCTGCGAGCCTGCGCGGGAGCCTGAGCCACATCATAGCCCGCAACTGTGATCGTGCCGCTGCTGGGCCGCAGCTGCGTCGTCAGACACTTGACCAGCGTAGTCTTACCCGCGCCGTTTGGCCCAAGCAGGCCGAGGAATGTTCCGCGCTCGATGTCGAGATTGATAGCGTCAAGGGCGTGAATCGAGCGCCGGCGCGTGGCAAAAAAACCGTTTCGCTCGCGAACGTGATACGTTTTCGTCAGCTGATGAAGCTGGATATATGCTTGCATGGTTCTCCGCAGACCGGGCTGCGAGCTACTATGATGCGTACAGAAGGGGATTCCTGCGATACGCAAGGCGCTACGCAGGTATCCGGCGGATCTTACCACACTTTGTAGAGAAACGGTCATCACTCCGCAGGCATACGGCGATATTCTCAATAGTACTATAATCTGCTTACGCTCAAGAGTTAGCGTATTGTAGCCAACAATTCGATTAACATCCAGGACAATAAAACAGCTGCGATCGAAAATATTAACAGAATTTCGCCAGGAATACGCATCTATATCACAGCTATTCGTATCCACGCAGGACAGATTTTATAATTATCAGCAGAGTCATTCAAAACTCATTTATCCCGCTACCGAAGCTGAGCAAATACTGATATTATTGCACCAGCAGCAGGGCAGATCTGCCACGACCACGATCAACCAGCACCGCGATCGGAGTCGAGCTGCGCGATCTCGACATCTCATGAGATCGTAGAGCTACTGAACATTCATACTTGAAGCATCCCGATCCATCCAAGGAGCATCTATGACCCGCGACGACATCAAGGCTAACACCCGTGATTTTATGGCGAAGTCCTTTCCCGCCCGTGAGATCGACGACGATCAGGACATTTTCGCGCTGGGCTTCGTCAACTCATTATTTGCCATGCAGCTCGTTATGTTTGTCGAAAACGAGTTTGGTATAGCCGTCGAAGACGACGATCTGGACATCGATAACTTCCGCTCGATCAACGCGATTGCGAATCTCGTCGAGAGCAAGCAGGCGTAGCTCGCACCTATCAAGGAGCCTCTAGCATGAGCGATCCTCACGCCACTACCGCCACCACCGATCAAGCCCCAGCCCAGACGATCAAATGTGTTGTCTGGGATCTCGACAACACGCTCTGGCGTGGCGTGCTGCTCGAAGACACGCAGGTCACGCTGCGGCCGGGCGTTGTCGATGTGATCAAAGCGCTGGATAGCCGGGGCATTCTCAACTCGATCGCCAGCCGCAACGACCACGATACCGCGATGGCCAAGCTCGAAGCGCTGGGCCTGAAAGAATATTTTCTACATCCGCAGATCAACTGGAACTCCAAAGCCGCCTCGATCAAAGAGATCGCCCGGCTGATCAACATCGGTCTCGACACCTTCGCCTTTATCGACGATCAGCCGTTTGAGCGCGAAGAGGTCCAGTTCGTGCTGCCCGAGGTGCGCTGCCTCGACGCGGAGGATCTCGACCACATGCTGGATCTGCCGATGCTGAATCCGCGCTTTATCACCGAGGACTCCAGGCTGCGGCGGCAGATGTACGCCAGCGACATTCAGCGCGAGGAGGCGGAAAAAGAGTTTGTCGGCTCGAACGAGGAGTTTCTGGCCACGCTGGGCATGCACTTCACGATCGCTACCGCCCAGGAAGACGATCTTCAGCGCGCCGAAGAGCTGACAGTACGCACGCATCAGCTGAACACCACCGGCTACACCTACTCGTATGACGAGCTGAACGCGTTTCGGCAGTCGGACACGCACAAGCTGCTGGTGTCGACGCTGGTAGATAAATATGGCACCTATGGCAAGATCGGCCTCGCGCTGATCGAGTGCCAGCCCGAGATCTGGACGATCAAGCTGCTGCTGATGTCGTGTCGCGTGATGTCGCGCGGCGTCGGCACGATCATGATCAATCACATCTTGAGCCAGGCGAAACAGGCCGGCGTGCGGCTTCAGGCCGAGTTCGTCTCCAACAATCGCAACCGGATGATGTTTATCGCCTACAAGTTCGGCGGATTTAAAGAGGTCGATCGGCGCGGCGAGCTGGTGATCCTGGAAAACGATCTGAGCCAGATTCAGGCGTTTCCACCTTATGTCGACGTGAAGATCATCGATTAATCAGGTGTATTGATCCATTCATGAACAGCACGAGACCGCCTCAGAAACAATGAGGCGGTCTCGCATTGTTGGCGGCGGCTAGCCGTGATAGTCGCCGCGCGCGACCGGCGGAATATACGACTCCAGATCCGCCTGTGGCAGATACACGGTCTGTCCGATCTCGGCGGAGCGATACAGCGCCATCAGCATCTCCATGACAGCGACGCCATCGTCAAAGGTTTCGACCGGACGCTGGCCACGCAGAAACGCCTGCACCATGTGCCGGTTTTCTTCGGTGTAGCCGTACACGCCCGCCTCGTCCTCAATCACCGGCATCAGCCCCTGCTCGGCGTTCTGCTTCTCGACCAGATCCTCGCCTTCGCTGCCGGTCACGTCGCGCGATAAAAAGACTTTGAGGCCGGTGTTCAACGAGCTGAACTCCATCGCATACTCGGGGCCGAGCAGCTCAAGCTGAATGCGCAGACCAGGCCCGACATAGGCCCACGAAGTCGAGGCTTCGATCATCACGCGCTGGCCCTGCTCATCTTCCAGCACCAGCGTGCCGCGCGCGAAATCTTCGGCCGGACGGCGGCTATAGTCGACCTCGGCGCCCATCATCTGCTTGAGCCGCTCGACGTACTCGGGCTGCATCCACTTGAGCGTCGCGATCGTGGCGTTGGCGCTGACCAGCTTCAAGCTGCGCCGATCTTTGCCCGGCTCGGTCAGCAGATAGCGCGCCACCTCGACGCTGTGGCACATCATATCCGACAGCACGCCGCCGCCCTGCTTTTCGCCGAGCCAGAACCAGGGCTTGTGCGGCCCACTGTGCTCCTCGGAGGCGCGCGCCAGATAGGGCCGTCCGGTAGCAGGCACGCCGCGCCGCCAGATAATATCTTTGCCGCGCTGGACCGCCGTCGAAAAGACCTGGTTTTCGAGGTAGCCGTGGTTGAGGCCGGCCTCCTCGACCAGCCGCAGCATCTCGCGCGCCTCCATCAGATTGCGCGCCAGCGGCTTCTCGCAGGCAATGCCCAGCAGCGGCCGCGATCGCGCTTTGTTCACCTCGGCGATCGTGCGCATGGTTTGGAGGCGCACATCGTTGGGCGCCAGCAGCCAGATCGCGTCGATCTCGTCGGAGCGTACCAGCTCTTCCAGCGACGCGAAGGCCACACATGGCCCCAGGCCCAGCTCGTTAGCCCGCTCCGCCAGCGCATCACGATTCGCGGTCGTCGGGCTGAACACGCCGGCGACTACCGCGTTGCGCACGCCGAGCAGCGCCTGAAGATGAAAGTGAGCGATGAAGCCGCTGCCAACCATGCCGATCCGCAGCCAGGCTTGAGATGAACCAGCAGTCATCATTGTGCTCCTGAGGAAATTATGAAATTCGTAACAGGGCGTGATAAATCACGCCCCTACGAGGTTTTGCGGAAATAACTGAGCCTGTTTGTTCCCTTGTTCTCCGTTCTTCCGTTCGGTTCTAGGTTCTGGGTTCTCCGTTCTCCGTTCTCCGTTCTTCCGTTCGGTTCTAGGTTCTGGGTTCTCCGTTCTCCGTTCTTCCGTTCTACTGTCGCAAACTCCGCTGCCGCCCGTACGCCGAGAGCAGCAGCAGCAGCGTGGCGCCGTAGATGATCTGCCGCACCGACTCGGGCAGCTGGAGATTCGTCAGCAAGCTGGTCAGGACCGTAAGCACCAGCGCGCCGGCCATCGTGCCCCAATAACTGCCGACGCCGCCCGCGATCAAGGTGCCGCCCACAACCACCGCCGCGATCGACGGCAGCGTGTAGGCCGCGCCGAGGTTGAGAAACACATTCTGCGTGTAGCCGAGCAGAATAAACCCGCCCAGCGCCGCCAGCATCCCGCTCAGCGCGTAGGTCAGCACCACGATCAGCGGCACGCGCACGCCCGAAAGCCAGGCCGTCGTGCGGTTGACGCCGATCGCAAAGAGCTGCTTGCCGTAGGGCGTGCGCTCCAGCAGCACCCACATGCCGACGCCGAGCAGCAGCCAGAGCACGACCACGCCGGGAATGCCCGCGACGAGATTACCCGAGACCAGCCGATTCATGCTGGGCGCCGCCGAGCCGCTCAGCTGGCCCTGGGTGATCACCAGGATCACGCCCTGGATCACGCCGGTCATGGCTAGCGTCATCACCAGCGGCGGAATACGCAGCAGCGTAATGCCCAGCCCGTTGATCGCGCCGACGCCCAGACCAACCAGCAGCGCCACGAGCAGCGCGGGCAGCACCAGCGCATCCTGGCCGCTCACAATCCGCGAAACAATGATCGCGCCGAGCGTGACGACCGCGCCGACCGACAGATCGATGCCTTCGCCGCCACTGATGATCACCAGCGTCTGGCCGGCCGCAATAATCGCCAGAAACGCCGCCAGCCGCAGAATATTGATCGCCAGGCTGGAGTTGAGAAAGCCCGGCCGCAGCACGCCGCCCAGCAGGAAAAGCCCCAGCGCCAGCAGCAGCGCGATCAGCACCGGATTCAGGGTGAAGCGTCTCATAGCCTGCGCCTCCGCGCGAGCGCCGCAACGCCGGGACCGGCCAGCGCAAACATCACAATTAGACTATCGACCAGCGTCTGCCACCAGGTCGGCACGTTGGCGAACGAGATGATATTGCGGATCAGGCCCAGCACCAGCACGCCGATCAGCGAGCCCGCGACGCCGCCCTGACCGCCGCTGAGCCGCGTCCCGCCCAGCACCACCGCCACCACCGAGCTAAGCGTGATCGGCTGGCTGGTCGAGAGGCCAATCAGCGGATCGCCGGTGCCGGTGCCGAGCGCGAACGCACAGCCCGCCAGCCCGGCCATCAGCCCCGAGATCGTGTAGCTCGCCAGCCGCACACGCGCCACGGGCACACCGCTTGCGTACGCCGCCAGCGGCTGGCCGCCGACCGCGTAGACGTAGCCGCCAAAGCGCGTCGATCTGACGATCTGCCAGACCAGCAGCACCGCCGCACCGATCCACAGCGTCAGCGGAATCCACAGCGGATTGGCGCGATAGGCATCCATCAGCCCCGCCGGAACGCTGCCGCCGGGAGTCGGCATGATAAACAGCGCCAGCCCGCCGATCACAAAGCTCGACGCAAACGTCGTCACGATCGGCTGGAAGCGCAGATAGGCCACGCAGATGCCGTTGAACGCTCCGGCAGCAGCGCCCGCCGCCAGCCCGGCCACGATCGCCAGTACGATCTGACCGGCGCTCGGAGCCGGTCCCAGCAGCACAACCGTGACCACATTGACCAGCGACACGATCGCGCCGACCGACAGATCGATGCCGCCCGCGATCACCACGATCGTTTGACCGGCCGCCAGCAGCATCAGCGGCAGATACGTGCGCAGGTTGCCGTTAAGAATCGCCGGCCGAAAAAAGTTGGGGTTGAGCACGAACATTACGCCGATCGCGATGAGCAATAGCAGCAGCGCGAAGACATACGATTTCCGGAGCGCGGCCCGGCGCAGCAACACAGGATTGCGCAGCGTTTCGATCATGCTGCCCTCCGCTGCTCAACGCTCATGCTCGCTGCCACCAGCCGATCGCGCGTCAGCGTCGGCCCGGCAAGCTCGGCGCTGATCACCCCGTCGCGCATCACCAGCACCCGATCGCAGAGGCCGAGCAATTCCTCGTCGTCGCTGCTGTAAAGGATGATCGCCATGCCGGCCGCGCGCAGTTCCCGCAAGATCGCATAAAAATCGCCTTTCGCGCCCACGTCGACGCCTTTGGTCGGATCGTTGAGCAGCAGCACGTCCGGCTTACGCAGCAGCCACTTGCCCAGCACGACCTTCTGCGCGTTGCCGCCGCTCAGGCTGCTGACCGGCGCGTCCAATGAGGCCATCTTGAGCTTGAGACTGCGCGCGATCTCCAGCGCATCCTCACGCGCGCGGCGCAGATTCAAGATCGGGCCGTAGCGCCGCCACGAGGGCAGCTGCGCGTTTTCGAGAATCGAGCGCACGGGAAGCAGCCCTTCCGCGCCGCGATCGCCGGGCACAAACGCGACACCGGCACGGATCGCCTGGCGTGGATGCTTGAAATGCACCGGCCGATCGTCGAGCGCCACGCTGCCACTAAAAGTCGTCGCGCCAAACAGCGCCAGCAGCAGATCGGTCTGGCCCTGGCCTTGCAGCCCGCCCAGGCCGAGCAGCTCGCCCTGACGCAGCACGAGATCGACGCCCCGCACAGCTCGGGTCTGGAGATTCGTCGCGGCGATGCGCACGGGAGCGTCGGGCGGCACGATCGAGTCGTGCCGTAGCTGCGTGCCGGCCGTCGTGCCTTCGATCATCAGGCTGACCAGCTGCTCGGCATTGGTCTCCGCGATCGACACATCCGCCACCGACTCGCCGCTGCGCAGCACGGTCGCGCGCGTTCCAATCCGAAAGATCTCTTCCATGCGATGCGACACAAACACAATCGCCTTGCCCAGCTCTCGCCAGCGCTCGATCAGCTCGAACAGGCGATTGACCTGGCGCGCGTCCAGGCTGGCGGTTGCCTCGTCGAGGATCAGCAGGCGCGGATCGAGGCTGATCGCCTTGAGGATCTCGACGATCTGCTTCTCGTCCGGCGGCAGCGCAGCGACAATCGAGTCCGGCTGAAGCCCCGCCGAGACGGTGCCCGCGAAAAGATCGAGCAGTGCCGCCGTGCGCTCCTGGATCTCGCGCTGGCGCACAAAGCCACGGCTCAGCGGCTCGTGGGCCAGCCAGACGTTTTCGGCCACGGTCAGATCCGGGATCAGGCTCAGCTCCTGGTAGACCGCCGCGATGCCGAGCTTGCGCGCCGCCTGCGGTGAGGAAAATTGGACCGGCTGATCGTCCAGCAGGATTTCGCCCGCGTCCGGCGCGACAACGCCCGTCACGATCTTGGTGAGCGTGCTTTTCCCGCTGCCGTTCGCGCCCAGCAGCGCCAGCACATCGCCGGCACCCACGCTCAGCCGACCATCCGCCAGCGCCGTCACGCCGCCGTAGCGCTTGACCAGATGCTGCGCCGCCAGCGAGACAGCCGGCTGTGTGCTCTTCGACATCGTATTCAAGAATCGCTCTCACATGCTTAGCGTCGGAAACCCAAACGAAAACCAGCCTCAGAGCCATCGCTGACTCTGAGGCTGGAGCGAGCTTACTGGAAGTAGCCCTGCGCCTGCTCGCGGGTGATACTGCCGTCGAGCACGAAGGAGTCCGACTGGTTGGCGATCTTGGCCAGCTCGGCAGCGAAGTTGCTGTCGTCGACCTGGCCCGGGATCGGCACGTAGAGCGAGTTGCTGTACGGGCCTTTGAGCGTGTCCGCCTTGAACTGCTTGCCCTGAAGCAGCTCAACCGCAATGCGAATGCCGCTCGCGCCGATCGCCGGTGGATTGATCACGCCGAACGACTTGAAGTCGGGATGGGTTTCTTTGACCTGATTCCAGAGCTTCATGTAGCCCGCACGCGCCTCGCCGGCCACCACCGGGAATTTCTCGGGATTGGCCGCCACCAGCGCCTGAAGCGCGCCCAGCGCCATGCCATCCTGCGACCACACGCCGTCGATCGCGGGCTGCGAGGCCAGCACGTCCGCCATTTTTTGCTGGCCGGTCGCCTGGTCCCAGTTGGCGTTGACCTCGTTCAAAACCTTGATGTTCGGATTCTGACCAAAGATTTCTTTGACGCCGTTGTAGCGCGCCTCGTTGGCCGGATGCCCCGCGATGCCGTTGATCACGACGACGTTACCCTGGCCGCCCAGCTGCTCCACCAGCCAGCGCGCGCTGGTCCGCGCCCACTCAGTCTGATCGATCACGACGTTGATCGCCTCGGGCGCGGAGATTTCCTGGTCGATCGCGATCACGACGATGTTGGCGTCCTTGGCCTCTTTGATCACGGGATTGAGCGCGGTCTGTGAGTTGGGATTGATAATGATCGCGTCCACGCCGCGATTGATCAGGTTGCGAATCTGCTGCGTCTGGCCCTGGACATCAGTATCGGCGCTTTCCACGACCAGATCCGTGGTCAGTCCTTCCGCTTTGTACTCATCGTTAACTTTTTGCATCTCGGCCAGCATCTGCGTACGCCACTCGCTGCCGACAAAGCCGTTCGAGATACCGATGGTGTAGGGCTTTTCGCGCGCCGTGCCGCCGGTTCCTGGCGTGCCGCACGCCGCCAGCAGCGATGCCAGCGTCAATAGGATCAGCGCTAACGTTAGCCGGGTGTGCCGTCGATTCATGACGATCCTCCTGTGGATTCTATGCTCCGTTGCGATCGTTCGCGCCGTGCCGTTCACAGCGCGCGCAAGAGTTGCGAAGTCAAAGCCGCGTCGATCACAGCTTTACACAAACACGTGATCGAGCGCCAGCGTGATCGCGCCGATCAGCGCGGCGTCGAGCTTGAGCGCGGCATAGTCGATGCGCAGATCTTTGGTCGAGAGCGGCGGTGAGCGCCGCAGCACGGTCTGGCGAATCGATGCCAGCAGCTGGTGGCCGATATTCGCCACGCCGCCGCCAAGCAGGATCAGCCGTGGGTTGAAGAAGTTGACCAGCCCCGCCAGCGCCTCGCCGATCATTCGCCCGCTGTCCTGCACAATGCCGATCGCGATGCGGTCGCCTGCTGCTGCCGCCGCGCCGACATCTTCGGCCGCTAGCTTGCCGCCGTTGTTCTGCATCCGCGCCAGCAGCAGCGGGCTCGATCCGCTCTGAGCCGCTTCCACACCCCGCGCCGCGATCGCGGGACCGGCGGCCAGCGCTTCCACACAGCCGAGGTTGCCGCAGCGACACACAGGCCCGTGCGGATCGACGCAGATATGCCCGATATCGCCTGCGCAGCCGTCGCTGCCGCGATACACGCTGCCATGACACACGATCCCGCCGCCAATGCCGGTGCCGATCTTGACGACGATGAAATTTTCCACGCCCACGCCCGCGCCGCTGCGCAGCTCGCCGAGCGCCATCACGTTCACGTCGTTGTCGACCACGATGCGAGCCATAGGAAAGGTTTCGCGCAGTGTCGCCGGAATCGGGTAGCCGTCCCACTCTGGCATCAGCGGCGGCGCAATCAAACGGCCGGTCGAGAACTGCACCGGCCCCGGCACGCCCATGCCGATCGCCTTGATGTTGGCCGCGTCGATGCCGCGCGCCCGGATCATCTCCAGCAGCAGCGCGCAGATCCGATCCAGGATCACCGGCGGCTTGCCGCGCACATCGGCGGGCTCGCTGCGGCGCTCAAGGATTGTGCCGCTCAGCTCGGCCAGCGCCACGCTGAGACTGGTCGCGCCGAGATCGACGCCCGCGACGTAGCCCTGGCTGGTGTCGAAGTGCAGCATTCGGGGACGACGCCCGCCCTGCGACTCGCCCTCGCCGACTTCGCGCAGAATGCCCTGCTGCACCAGCCGCCCGACGATCAGCGTCATCTTGGGCCGCGAGTAGCCCGTGATGCGCACCAGATCGGTGCGTGACAGCGGGCCGTGCTTGCGGATCGCCGCGATCACCTCCGTCTCCTCTTCGGGAATCGGCAAGGCAGAAGCGGCTAAATCTGGCGGAGGCAGCTCATCTAACATAGCGACACAGCTTATGTTTGTTTATGCAGAACTTTATTTTATTTTGGAAGTAAGTTTGTTGATAAATACTATCCTAGCAGAGCCTCCAAACAAAGTCAATATGCTGTTTTGCGAATATGGAGATACAAATCCCGCTATTTAGCTGCTGCGGCAGGAAATACCAACTGCCGCACGCAGTCGGCAGAATGCCGAACCGTCGAGCAGCCGCCTACCAAGCGGATGGTCGCGTATTTGTCAGAATTATGGCCTTCTGTTATATTTATTTAAACTATTTACTCATTCTTTCTCGCCGCATCCCAGCAAGCAATCACAATCCAGTTTTGTCAGGCGAGCGCAGGAAACTGCCATGATGCTCGTGCATAGCATTTCTCAATGCCTCAGCTGCTTTGAGCAGCTTATGGTTGTGTGAGTGCAGCATGAATCGCAAGGTCAGAGCGCTCATCAGTTGCCGGATCAGCGCATCGTCTGAGTGGCTCGATCAACATGTTTGATCGTTGAGGTTCATTCCTGCTGGACGCCCCTATGCTCAAGGAGGAGAGGATATGTCGCAAACGTCGCGTCGCCAGTTTCTGCAAACAGTCGCGCTCGGCACAGGTGCACTCACGTTTGGTATTCCGCTGGGACCAGAGCTAACCAAGGCCCGTCTTGCTCGACCATCCTGGGCTGCTCTTGCGCCTGGTGTTGGTGAACTGATCGAGAACACCTATCTATCGCACGCCGCAGACTTTCCCGATCCTACTGAAACTGTCGAGATGCTCCGCGCATATCTGGCTGCTAACGATTTGCGCTGGCAAGGCAATGAGGCAGGTGGACTCGCAGCATTTGGAGACGCCGTCAAGCGCTATCCAAACAGCCGCCATATTCAGGCCGGACTCGGCCATGCCCTCCTGCACCAATACCACCATAGCGGCACCGAGTCTGATCTGAAGCGCGTCTTGCAACATACTGTCCGCGCCGCCGAGATCGGCATGAAACACAACCAAGTACATTATACCGATATCCTGGCCATGGGACTGGGAAAGACCAAACAGACAAAACGGTTCGAGCAACTCTTTAATCGCGCATTCGAGATCGGCGATCAGCCGCATGTGATCCACCTGGATTATGCACGCGGCCTAGCTGAGGCTGGCGATCGACGGGCTGAGGAGCAATTCCAGATCGCGATGCGCAACCAGCCATACGGCCATATTGACGCGATGGTCACTTTTGGCGAGTGGCTGCTCGATCAAGGCCGTCACAGCGACGTGCTGGCGGTGGTAACTGCTCCAAATAGCATATTCTATCCCCACTTCCTGCGCGGCGTGGCGCTGGAGCGGCAGGGCAAGACCGACCAGGCACGCGCTGAATACGAACTCTACAAGGTGTATAGCCAGGACTTTCCAGCACCCGCGAAATATCGCATCGACGGCAGCACCGCCCAGGACGGTATCCGGTTCGAGGACTCGATTCATGCCGAGAGCCACTGCACAGGCCACACCTACCTCTCGATTATGATCTACTGCGAGTCGCGCGGCGAGTCGATTGGCGCGCAGCGGCTCGTCGGTTGGACGGCGCGGAATCGCGCGCTACGCGGCACGCTTCCCAACTATTGTGGCCCTACGATCAACCGGAGCGGCACGATCTGTGACTGGTATTACAGCGTCATTACCCAGCCGAATCAGTTCTACATCGCATGCAATTCGCGCAGCACAACGTCGGATAATGTCGCCTACGATGTCTTCTACGGGTATGCTCCAGAAGGAATCACTGGTGGCTGCGCAGGAGGTGGGACGCGCTATGGCGATGCGTGCAACACCGGACAATGCAGCATCCAAAATACTAACTCCTACTTCCCCAGGGGTACGTACTGGTTCGACCTTGGCTGTACCGCGAGCACAAGCTGTAAGGCCAACGCCGGCACGCTCTGTGGCAACGACGATATTGGCTATGACATGTGCTTCTATTACTATCCGGGCTAAGCTGAGGGATTGAATATAGGCGCGCCTGGTTCGAGATTTCGAGCCAGGCGCGGCAAAGTCTTCAGAAGTGAGGAGCATCGCTATGGATTATCCGGTTGTACGTACACGTTGAGACGAAGAGCGCACGGCTCGTGAAGCCGGCACCTACGAGATCAACTGCAAGCTCACGCCGGGGATCAAGGTCGACAAGCGATCGCCTGAGTACCGTCGGCTCCACGCAGATCTGCTGAGCCCCGTGCCCTCCGATCTTTGGAATACGGGACCGTGGGGCTTCATCGTCTTCGATCTGCGCGCGAGTGCCGATTCGTTGCCAGATGTGGGACGGCTCGCCTTGTTCACCTTGGATCTTCGCGACATGACCGTGATATCGGTCCAGGTTATCACGGCTGATGCTGAGCAATCCGAGGCCATGGTCGAAGATTTGCGCGGCGATGACGTTCGCTCGCTGCCTATGCCGGCGGATTGGTAAAACGCCTAGCCCGGTGATTGGGGAGCAGCAGTCAGCTCAAAATCTGCCAATGCCCGCAGTATCAGGGTTTTGAAGACCGCTAGCTGGACGATCGCAACATGCTTCATGCCAGTCGTCCAGCTAGCATCACAGCCTCAGCGCTGCAAGAACTCGCAGAGCAGCCCGTGAAAATGATGCACGCCGTTCTCGCGCGAGACCGAGAAGCGGCCTACGTCATACGAGCGCGACTTGAGACCGCGCTGCACGGACTCGCAGATCTCGATGTCCTCGTGCTGCACCAGATCGCTGAAGGCAAACGACCTGGCGAAATCCTCTGCCACCTCCGGCCGCTCCACGTCCAGCACATACCACTCAAAGATCGTCAGGGTGCGCTCGTGGCCCAGCGGCAGAATGATATTGATCTGAAGGTTGTCGGGGTAGATATTGAGCATCAGATTGGGAAAAACCCAGTAGTAGAGCGCCTCGGGAGCCGCGCCCTGCTCCAGATTGCGCATGTACAGCGAGTCGGGGTTGTGGCGGATCGGGGCGTGCTGCTTGGAGTAGTAGCGCGCAGTCTCAACGCGATACTGGTTGTAGTCGATCTCTTTGAACAGCCCTGGATGCGCCATCGGGATATGGTAGCCTTCCAGGTAGTTGTCGACATACACCTTCCAGTTGCAGGCGATCTCATAGTCCACGCGCTGGTAAAAGCCCATGCGCTCCAGCGGCAGATGCTGCGTCTCAGCGGGAATGCTGCCCAGCGTCTCGGCCAGCGACGGCGCGTCGTCGTCCAGGTTCACAAACACGAACGGCCCCCATGTATCGACGCGAACCGGCACCAGGCCGTTGGCGGCCTTGTCGAAGCAGCGCACGCCGTCGAACTCGGGCGTGGTGCGGAGCTGCCCATCCAGGCCATAGGTCCAGCCGTGATACAGGCACTGCAACGTTTTGCGATGGCCTGCTCCCTGCGCCACAGGGCCGGCGCGATGGCGACAGACGTTGAAAAAGGCGTGTAGCTGACCATCGCCGGCGCGCGTCACCACCAGCGGCTCGTCGACCACCGAGCAGGTGAAGAAGTCGCCGGGATTGCGCACCTGCTCGATCCGGCCGACCAGCTGCCAGGTGCGGCCAAAGACGCGCTCCTGCTCAAGGCCCAGCGCGGCGGCATCGGTGTACCAGTGAGCGGGAATCGTCGTGGCGCTGGCGAGATCGGGATCGAAGCGAAAGTCGGCGGGATTCATGGCAGCCTCCGATGTTGCGTATTACAAAAGATCGCCAGCGCTCAGGTGCAGCACGACGGATCTGCTGTGATCGATTGAAGAGGAAATTTCGCGGCCAGTGTATGCGATTGTCCGATCTCTGGCAAGCTTCGCGGCCTGGCACACGACGTGCTCTGCTTCAGACAGCAGTCTTACAGAATGACACAGGAGGAGCAAGGATGAAACGTTGGTTGACGATTTTGATGCTGGCACTCACATTGGGCACGGGCTTGCTGACCGGATGCGGCGCGGAAGGTGATGACGAAGACGGCAATCTGAATAATCCAGGGCTGGTGCAGCCCGGCGAAGACGGCGAGGGCGACGGAGACGACTAAGCTATCAAACGACGCGAGCCGAGCGAGAGTCGAGCGCAATGCTCGACTCTTGCTTATGGTTGCAGCGGGCTGTCGCGCTAGTGTGCCGGATCGAAGGCGAGCGGCAGTGAGCGCAAGCCACGGAAAGCAACATTGGCGATCCAGTCCGGCTTTTCTTCCGTCAGCCGCAGATTGTGCAGGCGCCGGGTCAACGTCAGGATCGCGATCTCGGCCTCTAGATACGCCAGCGGCATGCCGATGCAGGTATGTGGCCCGAATGCGAACGAGGCCGGACGTGTATCGACGCGCGTAATATCGAAGCGATCAGGATCGGCAAAAACCGCCGGGTCACGATTGGCCGCCCCGAGCATAAGCTGGAACATCTGGCCCGGCTGGACCAGCTGGCCGTGCATCTCGATCGGCGCGGCGGCGACACGCGAGGTGAGCTGGAGCGGGCTTTCGTAGCGCACCATCTCGTCGATCGCGCCGCGAATCAGGCCGCGATTCTGTTGCAGCAGCGCGTATTGCTCAGGATGTTGCAGCAGCGTCAGCACGCCGTTGCCGATCAGGTTACGCGTTGTTTCGTGGCCGGCAAACAAAAAGAGTACACACTGCGCCAGCAGCTGATCCTCGGTCAGCATATCGCCCTGCTCTTCAACCGCGATCATCAGGCTGATCAGGTCTGTGCCGGGCTGCCGGCGGCGCTCCTCCACGATCGAGCGGAAATAGTCGCGTGTGGCCACGATCGCCGCCTGGGCACGGTAGGCAACCTCGATCGACGCGCGCAGACCCGTAAAAAAGGCCATCATCTGATTGGACCAGTCCACAAACCGAGGCCGATCCGCCCGTGGCACGCCCAGCAGCTGCGCGATCACCATAGCGGGCAGCGGATGCGCAAACTCGCCCATCAGCTCGATCGTGCCGCGCTCCTGGACCGCATCGATCAGCTCATCGGCCAGCTCCTGAACACCTGGCCGCAGATCTTCGAGCACGCGCGGCGTGAACGCTTTGTTCAACAAGCGCCGCAGCCGTAGATGATCCTGACCGTTGAGAAAGACCAGCCACGGCCCCATAATCTCTTGAATCTCGCGCAGATTCTCGCGCTCTTCGGGCGGGTACTGCCCCAGGATGGCCCTGGTACCAAGCGTCACGACGCGCGGATCACGAAAGATCGCCATGACATCGGCGTAGTGCGGCACAAACCACACGCCGTTTCCATACTTTTCCATCCAGTGCAGATGTCCGCTTGCCAGCAGGTGCTGGTAGGTTGGATAGGGATCGGCGATAAAGTTGGCATCGAACATCAAAGCTGCTTTCTGAGTAGATTACTCGAACATCCGCTTGTAGAGCGCCAGCTCGTCGAGCGAAACGTTGCCGCCGCACAGCACAATCACCAGGTGATCGTCGGGCGCGAACGTTCCCTGGAGCTTCTCGGCAGCCGCCAGATTACATGAGGTCGCCAGCTCCGTGAGGATCTTGGTTCGCTCCAGCAGATAGCGCTGCGCCACATACGCCTCGCGATCCGAGACCACAATATGCCGCTCGGGCTGGCTCTGCGCGATACACAGCGCCTCGGCCGCGATGTAGGGCGCGCCCAACGTGCGTGCCAGCGAGGTCGCCTGGATACGCACCGACTGCTGCGCAACCAGCGAGCGCGCCAGCGCGTCCGCGCCCTCGGTCTCGACAGTCCACAGCCGAACGTGCGGGCTCAGCTCACGCAGGGCGGCAGACACACCGCTCATCAGCCCGCCGCCGCCCACGCTGACGATCACATCTGTTACCTGCGGCACCGCCTCGATCACCTCAAGGCCGATACTGCCGTTGCCCGCGATCACATCCGGGTCGTCGTAGGGATGCATAAAGATCAGGCCGGAGTTGGAATATTCTTCCGCCAGCTCAAAGGCGGCCTGCATCGTGGGCGCCAGCTCAACCTGCGCGCCGTAGCCACGGGTGGCCTCGACGTAATTCTGGGGCGTGTACACCGGCATCACAATCTTGGTGTGAACGCCAAGCGCACTGCCCGCATAGGCCACCCCCTGCGCGAAATTACCGCCGCTGACGGCGACCACGCCGCGCGCACGCTCGGCGCTGCTGAGATGGAGCATTTTACTGAAGGCGGAGCGGGATTTGAACGAGCCAGTCTTCTGGAAGAGCTCAAGCTTCAAATACACGTTGGTGCCGAGTCGTTGGCTGAGCGAGTGGCTTTTCACGGTATCCGTGTGGCGAACGTAGGGAGCGATCCTGGTACGCGCATCTTGCACTTGTGCGAGCGTCACCATACTTTGTGCGAGCGTCACCATACATAGATTCCTTTTGCCTCAAGACGGTTGCTATCGTGCGCGCTGGCGATGTCGACCTGGCGCCGTCTACGGAATCCAGGTCGAGGGGGGAAAAATGCCAGCGCTTGATCGCCCCCCTGCGCGGCGTGACTCGACGCCGCAGCCCAATCATCGTTACACCTCCGACATCGCCGAGCGAGCTGTGAGCTGCTGCGAGACAGGTGTAGCGCAAGGAACGATCAAACCGCTGTGAGGCTGTCCGATGTTCTGTTGGGCTACATCAGCCTCGTTGCTGACGCACCCTCCAACGTCCATCATTGCATGGGTGGGAGGTTTTGGAGCGGCGAGCAGAGCGATCGTCTGTGGAGCGCCCTGTCGCGATAGAATGGTGAAGCGCAGAGACGTGAATCAGCGATCTACGTCCTCCGGCAATCATGATTAACGTGAAACGCTCGATCGAAATCAAGCACATGCCGATCCGATCAAGCGTGAGCAGCTTACAAGTTCTGAAGCTGGGGCTGCTGATCAAGCTGGGGCTGCTGCGCGGCTACCGGCAGCGTGTCCGGGATCGCGTCGGGCAGCTCGTCTTCCACGAGTCGCAGACGCGGATACAGGAAGCCGACAACTACCGAGATCACCGCCAGCAGACCCAGGACGATAAAGAGCAGCCCGATGCCTCGTCCCTCGCCGGTCCCGATCCACTGGCCGATGCTGCCGGCCAGCGCGCCGCCGGGAGCCATCAGCGGCTCAAAGACAAAATCGACCAGCGGACCACTGATCAGGTAAGCCAGCGGCATCGCGCCCGTGGCGATCATCATACGCACGCCAGCGATGCGGCCTTGCACATCGACCGGAACTTTGCGCTGCCAGATCGGCTGGCTCGACGCCGCGACCAGCGGCATGCCCACGGTGAAGAAGAACGCCGCGATCGTGATCAGCAGCGCCGAGGGCTGGAGACCGGCCGCAAACATGCTCACGCCCGAGAGCAAAATTCCAAGCAGCGCGCCGTATACCTTGCGCGAGAACCCGCGCCACACGCTCATCAGCACACTGCCGAAGAGCAATCCCAGCCCGGCGACTGAGCGCACCACGCCAAGCGTCGGCGCGTCCGAAAACGAGATTACCAGCGGCGTGGAGAGCACCACGATCGCGCCCATCAAGAAGTTGCTGGCGGCAAAAAAGATCAGCAGCGCCAGCAAGCCGGGCCGGGCCGCAATATATCGCCAGCCAAACACCGCCTCGCTGAGCACCGAGCCGCGCGCTGCCTGACCTTCCGTGCTCGGCTCGGGATTGGGAATCGAGATCATCAGCAGCGTCACGACGGCAAAAAGACAGGTGGCGAAGTCGATCAGGATAATGCCCTCCAGCCCGATCCAGATCACCAGCACGCCCGCCAGGATCGGCGAGACTAGCTGGCTCATCGCCTGAGCGAGCTGCATCATGCCGCTGGCGCGACCAAACTGCTCCTTGGGCACTATCTGTGAGATCGCGGCATTGAAGGCCGGAAACTGAAAGGCGGTAAAGACCGAGGTGATAATTACGATCGGATAAAGCGCCCACATATGCATATTCCCGGTCCACAGCAGCAGCACCAGCACCAGCGTGAAGAAAGAGCCGCCCAGATCGCCAAGAATCAGCGTCCACTTGCGACTCCAGCGATCCACCATCACGCCTGCGATCGGCGAGATCAGCATAATCGGCAGCATACCAAAGAACGCCATGAGCGTTAGATGTGTCGCGGAGCCGGTCTGCTCGTACACCCAGACGCTCAGGCCAAAGCCGGTGAGGCCGGTGCCAAGCGAGGAGATCAGCTGACCGAACCAGATCAGCAGAAACGTCTGCATACCACGCGGGGCCGCCTGCGGTTCCGCTGAAAGATCTTGTTTCATAGTCCATCCCTTGTGTGTTTGGTCGTTAGTGGCGAGGAATACACAGCGTAGCTTGTTATCCGAATTCTGGCGCCTGACGTTTGCATCGGGGCTGTTTCGATGTAGACTCAGGACGAGCTTTGCGGATCATCAGTTCGTTAAGCGCGTCGTGCTGGATTGACCGCAGCAACGTAGATGAATCGCGAGCGGTATGAGAACAATTGCGGCAATGATATATCAGATAGTTTCCAACAATATAAGTTCTTTCACCCATCATGTCAACTGTCGCACATCGGAATTTTAAGATGCGTCGGGTTGTCGAGCGCAGGCGTTTGCGGAGGCGATCGAACGGCGCGTCATACAACAGATCGCCTTTAAATGGCAGCAGCACAGAACCCATACGGATTCTGTGCTGCTATCGATTTACCAGACGTTTCTAGCGGCGATCAGTCCTGCTCCTGATTGAGCTGCCAGGCGCGCAGAGCGGAGCCCAGCGCAACCAGTATCAGCGCGGCAGAAAGCAGCAGCCACTGGCTCATCACCGGATCGGTCATGCCCGCAGCGGGCAACACCTGATCGCTGCTTGCGCCGGCAACGGAGCGGCGACGCGCGGCTTCCTCGTCCTCGCCGCTGGCACCGGCAACCGCCTCCGAGCGATCGGGAGCGGCCGTGTTGGCCGGCGCCGGCACAGGAGTCGGCGGCGCGACGGGAACGCTGGTCGGCGCCTCAGTCGGCACCTCAGTCGGCACCTCAGTCGGCGCCTCGGTTGGGGTCGCCGTTGCAATATCGACCGGCGGCGTCGCCGTATCGACCGGCGGCGTAGTCGGCGTGCTGGTGGCGGGCGACGGCACATCT
The DNA here is from genome assembly GCA_036401895.1 of Herpetosiphonaceae bacterium. Lineage (GTDB taxonomy): Bacteria > Chloroflexota > Chloroflexia > Chloroflexales > Kallotenuaceae > LB3-1. The sequence continues at coordinate 20,823 of DASWTW010000393.1, forward strand.
GGCGGTGTAGTCGGTGTGTTGGTCGGCACCTCGGTGCGCGGCGGCGGCTGATCCGTCGGCGTGGTCGGCGTAGCAGTTGGCACGTCGGTTGCCGGAATCGGCGTCTCAGTCGGCGTGCTCGTCGGCGATCGCAGGCCACACGTTGCCTGGGCATAGCCGCGCGCGCCATCGGGCCAGGTCGCGTTTACTTCTAGCGTGATGTACGGGCCGCGATAGGTCAGCGTGTTCTCGTTGAAGGTGCGCGTCTCGGTGCCGCCATCGACCAGGCCCAGCACGGCAGTGCCGCTCGGTGGGCCTGCCGAACGCTGCTCCAGCTGCACGGTAAAGCGGCGGTCACGATCGCCAAAGTATTCACACCTGATCTGAATTCCTCCGCTGGTGCGCGGGGTTGGCGTGAGCGTCGGCGGAGTGGTGGGAACCGGTGTGCGGGTCATGGTCGGCGTGCGGGTCGGGCCGGATGTCGGCGACGGACCCGGTGTTCGCGTCGGGCCTGGTGTCCGCGTCGGACCCGGCGTGCGGGTCGGGCCTGGCGTCCGCGTGATGGTGGCGGTTGCCGTCGAGGTTGGCGTCGGCAAGATCTGACCGCAGGTAGCCTCGGCATAGCCGGTGGTGCCATCCGGCCAGGTGGCGAACACGCGTACCTTGATGTACGGGCCGCGATAGTTAGCCGTGTTGCCGGTGAAATTCTGCGTCTGCACGCTGCCATCGACCAGCGTCAGCTCAACAGTGACCGTGGGCGGCCCGCCGTGCCCCTGCTCAAGGCCGATCGCGTACGCAATATCGGTCGGGCTGAAATAATCGCACGAGATGTCTACCTGGCCCTGGTTCTGAGTGAGCGGACGGGCCGACATCTTTTGCGCCTGCAAGCCGGTGATGAGCGCCGCGATCGTGGCGACAACTGCTATCACTTGGAAGAGCCGAGCCTGCATGTACCTACTCATACATCCTCCTGAGAGTAAGCGAACCGTGTCTGCTTTCCGCTGTGGCGCACAGCCCGAGCCTGCCAGCGCGTGATCTGCCAGGCACCGGACGCTGATGTACCAAAACGGGCGTGCTGGACGTTCTCCGAGATTCGAGTAACTAAACCGACGTTGTGCAATCAGCGATCCAGAGGGAGACAGTAGCCTTTCAGGGATCAAGGCTGTAGGCGGCGTGAGCAAGGGATCGGGAAAATATCCCTGTGTCGTGTCGCCCAACTGGATACAGCTCAACCTTCCGACTGCGGCCAGAGACCACGATCGGCAACGATTGACAGCGGATCTGCTCCTTGAATAGCATTCTGGACGGCGTGGCGCGAGTACGCGTCACGCTTCGGCGCTCGGAGATCGGTGTGAGGCGGTGCTGGAGTGTCTGAGCGACAACGAACGTCACGATGATGACATGCTGTCGTACGATTGTCAAGCGCAACATTGGTCGAGGGCTTCGCGAATCGTTCGGGAAGGCGATCGATCAGGCTGATCGAGGCTGTCTTGGTAGTGAACTATTCACCTAGCACGATCTTTTCTCCTCTATACGCGCCGTGCCAGGCATTAGGATTCGAGTCATAACACTGGCCAAGAGGAGGATGTTATGAAAAGTCGATATGCAGTTGTCGCAGCGCTGGCGTTTGTCGGCTTCTGGCTGCTACGCATGGGCACCGGCTCGGACTGGAGCGGCGCTATGCAAGCGATCGCGCTGCTGGCCGGTCTGGTGCTTTTTGTCGGCGCGACCTGGTGGCTGATGCAGGGCTACCAGCGCGGCCAGGATGATGTCGTGGTGCAGAATCCCACGATCGCTCACTTCCTGTTTGACAGCACTCGCTCAGCGCCGCTGTGGCTCGGCGCGCGCATCTATCTAGGCTACGAATGGTTCCAGGCCGGCTGGCACAAGGTCACCGATCCCGAGTGGATGTCGGGCGCGGGTATCGCGTCCTACTGGCAGCGTGCGGTATCGATGCCGGAAAGCGGTCGTCCGCCCATCACCTACGATTGGTTCCGGGATTTCCTGCAAGGGCTGCTCGACGGCGGGCACCAGAGCTGGTTCGGTCCGTTTGTGGCGGTGGGCGAGGTACTGGTGGGCGTCGGGCTGATCGTCGGCGCGCTGGTCGGCGTGGCGGCCTTCTTCGGGGCGCTGATGAATATGAGCTTTATGCTCGCGGGTTCGGCCTCGACCAACCCGATTATGTTCTCGCTGGCGATCCTCATGATCCTGGCGTGGAAGGTTGCCGGGTTCATCGGCGTCGATCGTGTGCTGCTGCCGCTCCTTGGCGCGCCATGGAACCCCGGCCGCATGTTCCAGGGAAACACGCCGCAGGCACAGTCAAGCGGAAACTCGCCGCGTGAGATGTGTCCTGAGAGATGTCGATGCCGCCGTACGCTATATCAGCAGCGTACGGCGGCACTTTTGTGGATCAGGCTGGGATGAAGCTCTCAGGCGTCGTGTTACACAGAAGACGAATCTATCGGACTTTAGTATATTGACGTTCTTCGATATAATCTGTACACTCTGCAATGTACTGATATATTTTTTTGTAGCATATATCGAAGTTTATCGATATAATAGCATCTTGGAGGAATCCTATGGACCGTTCAGCGCTGCCGGTTGTCGTTATTGGCGCAGGCCCGGTTGGTCTGGCCGCTGCCGCCCATCTGACGAGTCGCGGCGAAACGCCGATTATTCTGGAGGCGGGAGAATCAGTCGGGGCCAGCATTCTGGCCTGGGGACACGTCCGGCTCTTCACGCCGTGGAGCTATGCAACAGATACTGCTGCAACCACGTTGCTGGCAGCTGCGGGCTGGCAGTCGCCGGATCTCAGCCGCTACCCAACCGGCCGCGAGCTGGTCGAGCATTACCTGCAACCGCTGGCCGAGCTGCCGCAGATTCGCCCGCATCTTCGTCTGAGCAGCCGCGTCCGTGCCATCACCCGCCAGGGCTTTGATAAAATGAAAACGATTGGGCGCGAGTCTGCGGCCTT
>DASWTW010000394.1:0-15052 GCA_036401895.1 Herpetosiphonaceae bacterium
GGGTTGACATAGTGAAGGCAACGTTCTTGCTTATCGTGCGCTCGCCATTGATCTCCAGCGCAATATCGCTGCCAAGCTGATTCGTGATTTCAATCGTGAATGTGTCTTCGGTTGCCATGTGGTCCTCCTTGGTGAGAATGATTGATGGGGGGTTCTACGGCGGCTCGTCGCTGGATTACGCGCTGCCAAGCGTGGTCAGCACCTCTTCCAGTATGTGATCGACTGGGATTGCGCGGCCCTGTAGGCGCGCGCTTTCGAACACCTCAGGCTCGGTCTGGCTGCGGATAGCGACGACCTGCCGCTCGTAGTCGGCGGCTTGATCCGGTGAGCGAACCGCGCCGATCTGTGCATACAGGGCATCCTCCACGCCCAAGATCCGCGCCGCCTGCTCAGGCTGTCGCCGGTCGATCGCGATCTCGGTCAGATTGTTCAGGCAAAACAGGATGCCCTCGACCTCGTTCAGCTCGCGGTAGATTCCGGCGCTCTCATACAACATGCGCGTCGCGCCGGCGTAGTCCTGGCGTAGCCGGGCGATGTCGGCCAGATTGGTCTGGATCAGCGCGATCGTCTGGCGATGGGAATGATCGCCGCCCAGCAGTTGCAGGCTGGCCTGATAGCGCTCGGTCGCCTGCTGGAGATCGCCCTGTTTGTAGGCGATGTTGCCCAGATTGTTGAGCGCCACAGCCACGCGGCGCTGATCGCCCAGGCTTTGATGTAACAGCTTGCTTTCTTCAAAGAACGGTGTGGCACGATCGTAGGCGCGTTGATTGAAGAGCAGCACGCCCAGACTATTGAGCGCCAGCGCGATCCCGGGCTTGTAGTTTAGCTCACGCCAGAGCGCAAGGCCATTGGTGAGAAAGGTCTCTGCGCGCTGAAGATCGCCCTGTGCGCGTGCCAGAATCCCCGCGCCATGCAGCACTTTCGCGCGCAGATGCGCCGGCGCAGTCTCGCCGTGATCGAGCGCGCGATCGAGATAGCGCCGGCCTTCATGGAGATAGCCGCGCACCCACCAGAAGCGCCACAGCACGCCGCAGAGCCTGAGCGCCTGCTCCTGACTGTCCTTGTCCTCGGCGGCAACATCCAGCAGCCAGACCAGCAGCGCGCGTAGATTATCGTGCTCGCGTGCCACCAGCGCCAGGTAGTGCTCCTGCTGCGGCCCCGACAGCTCGTCCTCAAGCGCTTCGACGAGGGCCACGTAATAGCGCGCGCTGCGATGACGCAGTGCCTTCAGCGTGCCGCTCTCCGCCAGTCGCTCTCCGGCGTAGGCGGCCACCGTTTCCAGCATCGAAAACCAGGGCTCGTCGCTGACGCTGGATTGATTGAGCAGGCTTTTGTGCAGCAGCGACTCAACCATTGCCAGGCTGGTGGAAGCAGGCAGCTCGGCGATGACGTGCTCGATTGCGTCGATGGTGCAGCCGCCGGGAAAGATCGCCAGCCGCATAAAAAGCTGCTGCTCTTCTGCCGTCAGCAGCTGATAGCTCCAGTCGAGCGTGGCGCGCAGCGTCTGATGCCGCTCGGGCACGTTGGCGATCCCTGTGCTTAGCAGCGCAAACCGATCCTTGAGCCGCCGGAGCAGCGCCGCTGGTGGCAGCAGCGGCGTGCGGGCCGCCGCCAGCTCAATCGCCAGGGGCATGCCGTCCAGCCGCTCGCAGATCTCGGCGACGATCGCGGCGTTGCTTTGATCGAGCGTCCAGCCGGGCTGGATCATCTGCGCCCGGCGCATGAACAGCTTGACCGCATCGCTGTGCAGCGCCTGCTCGGCGGTGATGCCGGCGGGAGCGGCAGCGCGAACGGCCAGACTCAGCGGTTGGATCGGAACGATATGTTCATGGTACAGCCGCAATCTGGTGCGACTGGTGACCAGGATCTTAAGGCGGCTTGTTCCGGCCAGGAGCGCGTCGATCACGGCGGCGGCTTCCAGCAGATGCTCGAAATTATCAAGCACCAGCAGCACCTGCCGATCGTGGAGCGCGGCGCTGATCACCTCGGCCACACTCTGCGAGTCGGTATGCTGAAGGCCAAGCGCGTGGACGATCGTCTCGCCGACCAGTGTCGCATCCGTGAGCGTCACCAGCGGAACGAAAAATACACCATCGGGAAAGGAAGTCGCGAGATTGGCGGCGATGCGCAGCGCCAGGCTGGTCTTACCAATGCCGCCGGGACCGGTCAGGTTGAGCAGGCGAATATTCGGCTGTTCGAGGTAGGCGTGAATACCGGCCAGCTCGCGCTCGCGTCCGATCAGCCAGGGAGGATTCGGCAGCCGGTGGCGCGACGAGGTCATAGCGGTGAGAGGCTGAGGCTGGGCTGCTGGTGGCAGCGGAAAGGCCGGCAGCGATTGCACCAGCTCATCCTGGCGCGGCCCTGGCTCCATCCGCGCGATCCGCACGAACAGCTCCTGCTCGTCGTCGCTCAGCTGAAGCGCCTTGCCCAGCAGCTCCGCGATCTGGCGCGAGGGCCTTCGCTCGCCGGCCTCGATTTTACGGATCGTTTCAACCGAGCAGCCAACCTGCCGAGCGATCTGATCCTGCGTAAGGTCGAAGGATTTTCGTCTGCGACGTAGCCAGCGGTCAAAGGAAAGGAGATCGGTTTCTGGCATGGTAGCTCTGGATGCTCCTGTGGATCGGCTGGTTGTCCCGGCGAGATGTACCGCTTTTTGTACGACAAAACCAATAGTTCTACATCGAGCGCCCTGCTATTGTAACACCATGTTCGATGCAGGTTGACACGGCAGCCAAAGCATCGGCGAATGACCGGCAAGCCAAAGGAGAGCCATGACGACACATAATCCAGTCGACACGAACATCGTGGCGCACGACTTTCTGGTTGCCATGCACGGCAAGCTGGAGCAGGAGAAGATCGATGCGGCGGTCACAGCGCTCAAAGCCGCTCGGGCAGCGTATCCCGCCACGATCACGTTTGCAAATATGGTGTTCTACACCGTCATCGAAGTGCAGATCACTGGTGGCGAAACCTTCCGTGGGACGATGGGCGGCTTGACCACTCCTGGCGGTGGTACGGCGTTTGGCGCCATGGTGTACACCGACGATCTTGATGCGCTCTATGCCAACACCGTCAGCTTTCAGCTCAACGTCACACCGGTCTATCTGAGCATCCTGTTCTTCGACGCGCAGAACAACCTGCTGGGCTCTTGCCAGGCGGGCGCGATTGCCACAACGATCGGTGTTGGCGGCGGCAAAGGCGAGTGGTCTTAATCCTCGCGACAGCTGGTCGTCTGAGAATCCAGGCCAGATCGGGAAGTAATTTCTGATAACCATGCGCTCTTGAGCGCTGATCCTTCATGTTTCGTACCCTTCACTATCATCCAAAGGAGCACGGCAATGACAACGCACAATCCGGTCGACACAAACATCGTAGCGCACGACTTTCTGGTGGCCATGCACGGCAAGCTGGAGCAGGAGAAGATCGATGCGGCGGTCACAGCGCTCAAGGCGACGACGGCCAAGTATCCTGCCACCGGCAGCGTCGCGAGTCTGATCTTCTACCTGAAGTTCCAGGTGAACATCACGGGCGGCAAGACCTTCGACGGCAACGCCGGCGGCGCGTCGAGCCCAGGCGGCGGAGCGCTCTTCGGCGACGTGTACACCGACGATATCAACCGGCTCTACCGCGACACGGTCAGCTTCGAGTTCAACGCCACGCCGGTCTATCTCAGCATCCTGTTCTTCGACGGCAACAGCAACCTGCTGGGCCACTTCCAGTCGGGAGCCCTTTCGACCGTGCTGGGCATCGGCGGCGGCAAAGGCGAGTGGTCTTAAGCGCCTCGCGGCAGCCCACACCAGACCTAAACTATCCGGTTCTTAGCTCATAGCAGCTATTTGCCTTGATCGATCCCATATCTACCCACGCTTAGCCACCCGGCGACCGAGGTAGATATGGGGTCGTTGCGTCATGCTGCCGTCGCAGAGTCGTCAGCAAATACATGCTCAAGCTGTGGAGCGACCGCCCGCGCGGTCGTTTTTTGATCCGCGTCTGCCATAACGATCTTCCTTGGATCTGCGTTCTTGCATTATGAGGGCGGCCTCGCGAAATGAGCCAGGATCGCGTAATCTGCGGTTTTCGGCTATGCTTATGGTTGGTCTCGACATTAAGGAAGGAAGACGAGCATGAAGGTGTTAGTAACCGGCGGCGCCGGGTATATTGGCTCACACACGGTACGGCTGCTGCGTGAGCGCGGCCACGAGGTGATCGTTCTGGACAGCATGGAGTACGGCCACGCGGCTGCCGTCGGCGATGCGCTCTTGATCGAGGGCAGCACGGCCGACGAGGCGCTGCTGGATCGAATCTTCGCCGAGCACGCGCCCGACTCGGTGATTCATTTCGCGGGCTACAAAGCGCCGGGCGAGTCCATGGAGCAGCCCGAGCGCTATTTCCAGAACAATGTCTGCGCCACGCTCTCGCTGCTTACGGCGATGCACCGCGCCGGGATCAAGTACTTTGTCTTCTCCTCGACCTGCGCCGTGTATGGCACGCCCGACAAGCTGCCGGTCAGCGAGCAGAATCCGCTCCATCCCGAAAGCCCGTACGGCGAGAGCAAGCTGATGGTCGAGCAGATGCTTAAGTGGTTCGACGTGTGTCACGGCCTGCGCTACGCCAGCCTGCGCTACTTCAACGCGGCCGGCGCGTCGTTTGATGCGCAGATCGGCGAGGACTGGACGCGCACGCTGAATCTGATTCCGCTAGTGATGAAAGCCGCGCTTGATCGCGCTCCGGTCGTCAAAGTGTTTGGTACGGACTATCCCACGCCGGACGGCACCGCGATCCGGGATTACATCCACGTCAACGATCTTGCCGATGCGCATATCAAGGCTCTAGAATACGTAATGGCGCAGAACACGTCGCAGATCTTCAATCTCGGCACCGGCACCGGCTCATCGGTGCAGGAAGTTGTCGATACGGCCCGGCGTGTCAGCGGGGTCGAAATTCCGGTCGAGTACACCAGCCGCCGTCCAGGCGATCCTGTCGCGATCTTCGCCGACAATGACAAGGCGGGCGAGCTGCTGGCCTGGGAGCCGCAGTATGGCCTTGAGGAAATCGTGGAGAGCGCCTGGAAGTGGCACTCGACCCACATCGACGGCTACGACACGAAGTAGCCGCGACATGCCTGTGAGCGCAAAATGGTAGCCTTGCTCAGTCTGATCGCAGCGTATGTGCTCGGCGCGATACCGTGCTCGTATCTGGTGTCGCGCTGGGCCGGGCGCGATTTGCGCGCGCTGGGCGACGGCAACATCGGCGCGCACAACGTGATGCGGCATGTCGGCCGTGGCTGGGGCTGGCTCGCGCTGGCACTGGATGTGGCCAAGGGCGCGCTGGCAGTCGGGATCGCGCTCTACGCCGCCGGGCCTGGCTGGCTGCCGGTGATCGCCGGCTGGCTGGCCGCGCTGGGTCATAACTATCCGCTCTGGCTGCGCTTCCGGGGCGGCAAAGGGCTGGCGACCAGTTTCGGCGTGGTGCTGGCGCTCTTCCCCGGGCTGAGCTGGCTGATCGTCGTCGGCGCGGCGCTGCTGCTGATTCTGACCCGCAATCTAGCCTTTTCGGGCGTGGCGCTGGGCCTCGTGCTGGCCGTGAGCGCCTGGCTGTGGGCGTATCCCATGAGCTATGTTGCCGCGCCGCTGGGCTTGCTGCTGCTGATGGCCTGGAAGCAGATTCCGGACCTGGTGCGCATGTGGCGCGCAGCTCCCGACAAGCGCGATCTGATCTTGAATCGCTGGATTCGCGACCGCGAGGCTAAGCTCTAGCGCCGCACAGGCTGAGAAATTTTCGGTTTGCTTGCTCAAGCTACACTGCTCACGGTTTATTCTTTATTAGGCTGAATACACTATGTTGCAACATGTAACGATCGCTTTCATCGGCGCGGGCATGATGGGCGAGGCGATGATTGCCGGATTGCTCAAAGAACAGCTGGTCCCGGCAGATCAGATCATTGCCACGGGGCCGCGTCCCGAGCGCCGCGAGGCGCTGCACGAGAAGTTCGGCATTCGTGTGACCGACGATAATCGCGAGGCCGCGCAGGCTGCCGACGTGCTGGTCTTCTCGCTCAAGCCGCAGACGCTGCCCAAGGTGCTGCCCACGCTGCGCGGAGCGGTCACCTCCAAAGACCTGGTGCTGTCGATCATCGCGGGCGCCACGATCGCCACCTTTCGTGACACGCTGGCTCACGCCTCGATCGTCCGGGCGATGCCGAACACGCCGGCCCAGATTGCCGAGGGCATGACCGTGTGGACCGCGACCGAGGCTGTCACCGATCAGCAGCGTGGCATGGCCGCGACGATCCTGGGCGCGCTCGGCAAGGAGCACTACGTCGCCGACGAAAAATACCTCGATATGTCGACCGCGCTGTCGGGAACCGGGCCGGCCTACTGCTTCCTGCTGCTTGAGGCGATGGTCGATGCCGGCGTGCATATGGGCTTTCCCCGGCGTGTCGCGGAGGAGCTGGTGCTGCAAACAATGCACGGCTCGGTGCTCTTCGCGATGCAGTCGGGCAAGCACCTGGCCGAGCTGCGCAACATGGTCACGTCGCCTGGCGGCACCACGGCGGAGGCGCTGCACGCCCTTGAGCGCGGCGGCCTGCGCACGGTCATGGCCGACGGCATCTGGGCGGCGTATCGGCGGGCGCAGGATTTGGGCGGAAAGACGAAGTAGAACGTAGGGGAAGAACCTAGAACCAAGAACCAACAAGGCTCTCCCGTTCCCCTCGCCTGCGAAGCGGGAGAGGGGTGGACGCGAAGCGGACGGGGTGAGGGCCAACGAAAGAACAAGGGATCAAAAGAACAAAGGAACAAAAAAGAAGGCAGATCCTTTGTTCCCTTGTTCGCCCCGCGGGCACCCGGTTCCTTTGTTCGCCGCAGAGGGTGAGGGCCTGCTTAAGCACAGAAAATGATTCTAGGTTCTAGGTTCTTAGTTCTAGGTTCTTCGATACGGAGGCGCTATGAGCCGGTTTTATCGTCCACGCCTGATCACACAAGACGATCCTGCATACCAGAAACACGTCGCGCAGATGATGCTTCAGCGGGCCAACCAGCGCGCGATCAGGCCGCCGTCGCAGCGCGATCTATTTGGCGGCGAGGTCGAGACCGTGCTGCGCAACGCCCTGGCCGAGCGTTTCTCGCTTTCGGATCGGCGCATCGTCGAGTACGAGGAGCGCATCGGGCGTGGGTTGCAGCGCAAATACCGTGAGCTGGACGCCGTGATCCTGGATGGGAAGACGCGCATCCATGTCTTCGAGATCAAGGCCAGCCGCCGAACCGGCTCGATCCACCGCGCTCTGCGGCAGCTCCGCGATACGCGCTCGATCCTGTCGCTGGCGTTTCCATCCGTCAGCACAACCGTCTTGCTGGTCGATACCGGCATCATCACCGAGGCCGAGCGCGATGAGCTGGCGGCGGCGCCCGACGCGCCCGAGCGCTTGCCGCAGACCCTGGCCGAGGCGATCGCCGAGCACGAGGAGGTGCGCCAGGTTGCAGAGCTGGCCGAGCTTCAGCCGTTCCCCAACGCGATCGAGCTGGCTGTGCTGAGCCTTGACGATCTGATCGCGCTGGCCGGAGACATGCCGCTGTCGCTGGACTGGGACGAGGACGAGCCGATCGAGGAGGCGCTGCCGCCCAGCGTCGAGCCGCTCTACTCCACGCCGGAAGACGAGGAGGCTGAAAATCCCTTCGCGGCAGCCTTTCGCAAGGCCAACCAGGGCCGCAAATAAAGCTCCTGACACCAAAGACGCCCGACTCATCAAGAGTCGGGCGTCCTGGCTGTTTCCCCGGAAGATCGTCTAGTAGTTGTTGCGCGGGTCGCGCTGTCCGACGTCGCCGTCGCGGTCAATATCCGCGCCGGTCGCGCGCTCTGCTGCGTTGCCCAGCTTGGAGGCGCCGCGCTCGATCGCGCCCTCGTCGGTCGTGCCGGTCGTGTTGTAGCCGGTCGTGCCCGTCGTGCCGGTGTAGCTCGTGTCGGTATAGTTCACGTCCGTCGAGCCGACCGTGCGCTGGCCGCTGATCTGATCCACATCAACATCCGTGCGGCGAACCGTATCCTGGATGTTCTCGGTGCGCTGGTCGACGTCCTTCTTGATGTGTACTTCCTCGACCACACGCGCCTGCTTATCGATGATCGCTTCCTCGGCGCGCTCGCGAACCTCGAAGGTGCCTTCCTGGAAGTTGGCCATATCGGCATCCGAGACCGGGCGATCAACAGGCTTGCGATGCACGTCGACGGTCTCTTCGCGCAGCGTGACCTGCTCGTTGACCGGGGTTTCCTCGACGCGGGTGTTCACGCGCACGCCGCCCTGCTCGACTTCGCGCTTGCCGACGCGCAGCTCTTCCTCGACGATTGGGATCTTGACCTCACCGCCCTGATCCAGGTTGGTGTTGCTGAAGCCCGTGTTGGTCGTGTTGTAGTCGGTGCGGGTTGTGTCGTAGTTGGTCGTCGCGCTGCCGTAGGCCGTGCCCGCACGACTCGTCGTGTCGTAGCCAGTGCGATTGGCATCGTCATCAGTCGCCTCAGCGCCTGCCGCATCGCCCGCCGCGCCAATCGCGCCGCCGGTTACTGCGCCTGCCACGCCGCCGACCACTGCGCCGACAGGACCGCCCGCCGCGCCGATCGCCGCGCCGGTTGCCGCGCCTGCCAGGCCACCGCCCGCCGTGCCGACCTTGCTGCTGCGATCATAGTCGTCGCTGCCGACGTTGCGATCCGCGTCGCCGTAGCCCGTGCTGGCATAGCTGCCCGACGTGGTGCTGTACGGCTCGGCGCTCTCGTCGAAGCGTGACCAGCCGCCCTGGCGATAGTTGCCGCCGCGCTCGTCGATGTCGACGACGTTGTGGCGATCCATGATGCTGGCCGCGCGATCCGCGTCGTCATCCGTGGCTACCTGCACCGAGACCAGCGCGCCGCCACGGCGGATGCCCTCGGCGTAGACGTGGGCGTCGTTCTCAGGAATGCCCGCGCCAACCAGCGCGCCGACCAGGCCGCCTGCCGCCGCGCCCAGACCAGCGCCCAAGGCCGCCGAGCCGAGTGCTGTGGCTAGCGTGCCGGCCGCAATTACCGGGCCGATGCCAGGAATAACGAGCGCGCCCAGACCAACCAGCAGACCGGCCAGACCACCGAGCACCGCGCCGCCGGTCGCGCCCACGCCAGCACCTTCTTCGGCTTCCGAGTTGCTGGTGGTGGTATCGTAGCTCGTGTTGTCCAGGTTGTACCGATTGTCGGCGTTATTAGCAACCAAGCTAATGTCGCCGCCGCTGAAGCCGGCATCGCGGAGATCGCGTACTGCTGCCTCCGCGTCGTTCATAGTGTCGAACAAACCTACAACGTTCTTAGCCATTAGTTCCTCTCCTTCTTACTCCGCAGCCTTGTGCTGCCCTGTCATGTAGCTTTTTGTCCAGCTACGGATTTCAAACCTGAAAGACCATTCGCAAGTCGCGTGCCACAGCTAGCGATCCGGGCGAAATTGCTCGCCGACGCTTTGCTCGCCGAGCCGCTCGATCGTAACCTGCTCTTCGTTTAGCACCACCCGCGCCTGCTCGGTCTCGGTTGTTCGCCGTTTGGTAATGCGAATTTCCTCCTTCAGCACGAGCCGCTTCTCGACGACCAGCATTTCTTCCAGCACCGGAATAATCAGCGTGTCGCCTTCTTCACGAACCTCCGGCACGGTATCGATCACGCGTCCGATCGCGACGCGCTCGACGTCGACATCCTCGCGCATCGTCGGCTGCTCGACCACCTCCTCACGCTCATTCACGGTCTTATGGACGCGCACACCGCCGCGTTCGACCTCGCGCGTGCGCACAACCGCCTCTTCGCGAATCACCGGAATCCGCAGCTCCTCGCCTGCCGCCAGATCTTGCTGGCTCAGCGTGCTGCTACCGATCGTCGAAAGCTCCTGGGTCCGCAGCGGATCATAGCTTGTGCCGATCCCCGCGCCGGAAACCGTCGTCTGATCCGCCGGTAGCCCAACTTCGCGCTCGACCTCGTCAATATGCAGCACATCGCCGACAACCATATACATGCCAGGCGTGAGCTTCATAATCTCGCCGTCGTCGCGCTGTACCACAACCTGCGGCGCTCCCGTAGTCGGATCGTCTGTGACAGACTCGACCACACCGATCGGGCCGGTTGCGTCCTCAACAGTCATGCCTACATAGACTTGATCCATACTTTTCCTCTCCTTTTGAACTGTATTCGAGCAACTGATATGCCAGCGCTTGCTGGTCTTGGCCTTGCTGTTGCTGGCTCGGATCGACAGATTGAGGAGCGCGCTATGCAATTAAAAGGCGTAATATTGGATGTGGACGGTACGCTGGTGCTCAGCAACGATGCTCATGCGCGGGCCTGGGCGGATGCCTTCGCCGAGTACGATTACGAGGTGCCGTTTGAGCGTGTGCGGCCGTTGATCGGCATGGGCGGCGATAAGCTGATGCCGACGGTGGTTCCCGGCCTGAGCGACGAAGAAGGTGTCGGCAAGCAGATCGCCGAGCGGCGCAAACAGATCTTCAAAGATCGCTACGCGGCTACGCTCAAGCCGGCGCCGGGCTCGCGCGATCTGCTGCTGCGGCTGCGTGAGGCTGGTCTGGATCTGGCTGTCGCTAGCTCGGCGAAAGAAGATGAGCTTCAAACGCTGCTCAAGGCCGCGCAGGTCGACGATCTGATCGGCGAGACGACGACCTCAAGCGACGCCGAGGAGTCAAAGCCGGCGCCGGATATTGTCGGCGTGGCGCTGAAGAAGCTGGGGCTGGATGCCGACGAGGTGATCATGCTCGGCGATACGCCCTACGACGTCGAGTCGGCGGCCGGCTGCGGTGTTGGCGTGGTCGCGGTGCGCTGCGGCGGCTTCGACGACGAGCAGCTTTCCGGCGCGCTGGCGATCTACGACGATCCCGCCGACGCGCTGGCACACTACGAGCGCTCGCCGTTTGCAGGGAAAGACTAAGCTGGTCAGGAGGTAGACATGGCTCGCTACAAGATGCGCCAGCGGCTGATCTCGCTGGGCGAAGATTTCACGATCGAGGACGAGCACGGCAATCCGGTGTATAACGTGGACGGCAAGGTGCTGCGCATCCGCGAAACGTTTGTGATCGAAGACCTGAGCGGCAATGAGATCGCGACGATCCGCGAGCGGAAGCTGGCCCTGCGCGACTCGATGGATATTTTGCGCGGCGGCCAGACCATCGCCACGATCCGTAAAGCCTGGTTCTCGCCCTTCCGCACGACCTTTGACGTCGATCTGCATGGGCAGGGCGAGCTAGCCGTGGAAGGCGATATACTCGACCATGAGTACACGATCTCGCACGGCGGTCATGTCGTCGCGGCGATCTCGAAGCACTGGTTTTCGTTCAGCGATACCTATGGAATTGAGGTTGCTCCCGGCGAGGATGACGGCCTGATGCTGGCGGTTGTGGTCGCGCTCGACGAGATGGCGCACGATCCCGACGAAGGCCATCAGTAAATACACACGCCCAACATTACATAGTGCTCGATCCGCCTATTAAACGCTTGTCGAACAAACGGTCTAGGCACGGCCTGCGCCATATGCTACACTGCGTAAGAATCGGCATCGTCGCTGCATCGTCGAGCACTAATGGTATGAGACTCGGTTTTCCTGTTCGCGTTCTGGGCCGGCGTGGTCTGCGCGCCTACGACACGCGCCGCGCTGCGAGCGCGCCGCATCTAAGCGTCAGCCTGGCGCATCTCCGCGATGTGTTCAGCTACCTGGCGAGCACCGGGATCGCGTTCTACCGCATGGCCTCGGATCTGGCACCCGCGCTCGCCTCCCCGACACTGCCGCCGCTCCAGCAGATCGAGGAGTGCCGCGCTGAGCTGGCAGAGATCGGGTCGCTCGCCCGGCAGCAGGAGCTACGGCTCTCGTTTCATGCGCCGATGTTTGTGCAGCTCGCGGCCGACGATCCGGCGATTCTTCAGCAGAGCTGTGCAACGCTGAGCTGCCTGGCCACGATTCTGGACGCCATGAGCCTGGATGCCGACGCGGTGATCGCCGTGCATCTGGGCGGGCTCTACGGCGATCCTGACGCCGCGATCGGGCGCTGGGTGCGGGCTTTTGATCGCTTGCCTGAGTCTACGCGGCGACGGTTGGTGCTGGAACACGAGGACAGCGGGGCGTCGCTGGGAGATGTGCTGCGGGTGCATGGCGCAACCGGCGTGCCGCTCGTCTTCGATCATCTGCATTTCTGTTTGAACAACCCCGAAAG
This sequence comes from Herpetosiphonaceae bacterium, assembly GCA_036401895.1. Taxonomy (GTDB): domain Bacteria; phylum Chloroflexota; class Chloroflexia; order Chloroflexales; family Kallotenuaceae; genus LB3-1. Next base: position 12,210 of record DASWTW010000394.1, read on the forward strand.
CTGGACTCCTGGTGAAGCTTTGGGGCTGGCGCTCAACACATGGCCTCACACTTGCAGGCCCAAAGTTCACTTCTCGTCACCACGCACCGAGCTGCGGGCCGTGGAGCGCATCGAGCCAGGCACCGGCCACAAGCGCTGGCTGCTCAGCCCGCCGCGTCCCGGCCATCACGCAGATTTCGTTAACGTTTTCGAGTTCGCGGCTTTTCTCAGAGCAGCGGCGGGCCTGCGCGACTTCGACATAATGCTGGAGGCCAAGGCGTCGGATCTGGCCCTGCTGCGATTGCGCCAGGATCTTCTGCGTTACGAGCCCGAGGTCGCGCAGTGGCTGGGCTATCAGCGGCAGGCAGCGTAGATCGCGCTGGCTTGCTTTTGGAAGTGGTAGGTCGCAGGCTGCGATCGTCTCAGTTGATACGCAGCGGCTGCATGGTTTAAGATAGCGATTGCGGTGTAGACGTGTGAGCCGGAGATGATACAGTGGCTGAGCTACCACCAACAATCGATCTGGATCGAGCGGCACCGGTGCTGGTGGTTGTCGTCAATAATCGCCGGGATTGGCAACGGGTCGTAAACGAGGGCTGGTACCGCATCCCGCTCAAGCACGCGCCGCAGCCTGTCGCAGCCGAGGCGCTGGCCTTTTATCTGACGCGGCCGTTCGGCGCGGATGCCTGGCAGGTCGTCTGGTACGCGCCTACGCGGCGCTATCAGCTCGTCACCCGCCGCGAGCTGCTGCCCGCCGAGCCGGATCATCCGCGCGCCGGCGCGCGCTACTATCGCATCGCGCTGGGGTCGCCGCGCCGGCTTGAGCGCCCGATTCCTAGCCGACGCCTGCGCCGCGTCACCTTCATTCCAACCACGTTCGGCCGGCTGCTCACGGCGGCGGATGTCGCGGATCTGTGGCAGATCGACGATGTGACGCCGATGCTCTGGACGCAGTTTCACGATGCCGCGATCAAAGCCACGGCGCGGCTCAATCTTGAGGAATAGCGCTGTCGTTGCTCGCCGCGATGGGCGCTTGCGCGTCTTCAGCTGTTCCTGAATCAGGAGTTTGTTCAATGGTTAGCTTTCGGCGATCCGTGGTTGCGGCGATCGGTCTGCTGGCGCTGCTCAGCACGCTGCTCGTCCAGCCGATCCACTCCGCGCCGCAGCGTATGTTCACCTCGAACGTGACGCGCGATGTGCTGTTCAGCGACGACTTCAGGCGCTCAAGCATCGGCTCCGACTGGGATAGCTTCAACTGGTCGATCTGGGCCTACGATGCCTGGAACTCAAGCGGTGGCTACGCGCCGCTGCAAACGGTGGCTTCGTTTAGCGAGACCGGCTATGTGATCGAGACGCGCGCACTGGGCTTCGGCCCGACTCAAGGCCCGTCGCCGGGCGACTCCTTCGATCTGGTGTTTGGCCGCGCGGATCTGGCGAGATCTAACTTCTACCGCCTGATCTATTTTCCGTTCAACAGCCAGCTGGCGCTTCAGCGCGTGTATGAGATCGGGGGCGGGCCTGAGTTCACGACGACCACCCTGGCGCAGGCTACGGTCTCGCTCTCGGCGTCGCGCTACTATATCTTCCGCGTGGTGCGCAACGGCGTGTCGGGTCTCACGCAGGTGTATATCGATCAGGCGACAACGCCCGTGCTTACCGCGACCGACACCAGCTATCCGGCGCTGGGCCACTTCGGCTGGATTCGCGAGTCGCAGGCGCCCAGCAATTTCTACGTGGATTGGATCGAGGCCCGCAAAAACACGAATCGCTTCAACGTCGAGATCAACTTCCAGCCATCAAGCGCGCTGCTGCCTGACGGCTACATCAATAATCCGCGCGCTGAGGCCGATCTGGGCGCGGTCTACGGCAATCGCGGCAACGGCTACACCTATGGCTGGAACGCCAACAACAGCGCCAGCACCCGTGAGCGCAACGTGCTCGCCGACCAGCGCGCCGATACGCTGATACATATGCAGAGCGGCGGCAGCTTCACCTGGGAGATCGCGGTGCCCAACGCGGTCTACTGGGTCGAGCTGTACGCCGACGATCCGAGCTACACCGATAGCGTCTATGATCTTTCGCTGGAGGGACAGCGCGCCTACTACCGCATCCCCGGCCAGCCGCAGAGTATCGAGGGCTCGGCTACGGTCGAGGTCAAAGACGGTAGGCTGACGCTGAGCAGCGGATCGCAGGCGGTCAACAACAAGATCAACTGGATTCGCATCACAGAGCTGTTCAGCGCGAAGATTAACTTCCAGCCCGGCGGCACGCCGCTGGTCGCCGGCTACTTGCCCGACTACGGCCAGGTCTATGCGCCGCGCGGCAGCGGCTACACCTACGGCTGGAACGCCGATAACAGCGCCAACACCCGCGATCGCAATACGACCTCGGATCAGCGCTACGATACGCTGGTGCGTATGCAGAACGGTGGCAGCTTTAGCTGGGAGATCGCCGTGCCCGAGGGCCAGTACGCCGTGCGCATCGTGGCGGGCGATCCCGACTTTATCGACAGCGTGTACAAGCTCAACGCCGAGTATGCGCTGACGGTCAGTAGCACGCCGACGAATGCCAGCAAATGGCTCGAAGGTACGTCGACGGTGCAGGTGTTCGCCTCGGACGGCCGCCTGACGATCAGCAACGCCTCGGGCGCGGTCAACAACAAGATCAACTTTGTCGAGATTAAGCAGGTTGGCATCGGGCGCTAAGCGTGGGAGCTGAAGGCCGGAGGATGCGTCGCATGAGACCTGTCCTCGGGCCTTTGGCGGAGCCCGGCTCCGCTCTCCGGCAGTTTATCAACGAGAACGGCCCCAACTACACGCTGTATTACTGGGTCTACTGGGCACGCTAGAGCGGCGGGGGGGGGG